>JAICLU010000118.1 GCA_025925195.1 Thermoleophilia bacterium | reverse complement strand
GTCTACCGCCGCGCGATCGACACCGTCGTCGAGGTCTCGACGCCGGAGGCGGCCGAGCTGACGAAGCTGCTGGAGAACATCTTCCGCTCGGTGAACATCGCGCTCGTCAACGAGCTCGCGCAGCTCTGCGACCGGATGAACATCGACGTCTGGGAGGTCGTCGACGCGGCGGCGACGAAGCCGTTCGGCTTTTCGCGCTTCAGCCCCGGGCCGGGGCTCGGCGGCCACTGCATCCCGATCGACCCCTTCTACCTCTCGTGGAAGGCACGCGAGTTCGGCTTCTACACGGAGTTCATCGAGCTGGCCGGGAAGGTGAACGAGACGATGCCGTACTTCTGCCGGTCGCTCGTCTCGCAGTCGCTCAACCACCACTCGCAGAAGGCGATGAAGGGCTCGTCGATCCTCGTGCTCGGCGTCGCGTACAAGCCCGACATCGCGGACATGCGCGAGTCGCCTGCCGTGAAGCTGATCTCGCTGCTGCACAACGCCGGCGCCGATGTCTCGTATCACGACCCGTACGTCACGTCGTTCGACGAGCACGGCGTCGCGATGGACGGCGTCGCGTACGAGCCGGAGCGCTACGACTGCGTCGTGATCGCGACCGACCACAGCGCGATCGACTACGAGGAGCTCGTCGACCGGGCGTCGCTCGTCGTCGATCTGCGCAATGCGACAGGCAAGAAAGGCACCGGCTCGCCGAAGGTCTTCAAGCTGTGACGACGCGGCACGTGGGCGTCGTCGGGCTGAACTACTGGGGGCCCAACCTCGTCCGGAACTTCGACGACCTCGCAAAGCTGACGTGGCTGTGCGACCTCGACGCCAAGCAGCTGGCGCAGATCGGCTCGCGCTACCCCGACGCGCGGACGACGACGAACTTCGGCGACCTGCTCGCCGACGACGATCTCGACGCAGTCGTGATCGCAACCCCGGTGCCGACGCACTACGCCCTGGCGAAGCAGGCGCTCGAGGCGGGCAAGCACGTCTTCGTCGAGAAGCCGCCCGCGATGCGCGCCGCGGAGATGGACGAGCTCGTCGCGCTCGCCGACGCCCAGGACCGCGTGCTGATGCCGGGCCATCTGCTGCTCTACCACCCGGGCGTGCTGAAGGTGAAGGAGCTGATCGACAAGGGCGAGCTCGGCGACGTGCTCTGCGTCTACGGGAACCGCGTCAATCTCGGCATCGTGCGCTCGAACGAGAACGCGCTCTGGTCGCTCGGCGTCCACGATCTGTCGGTGATCCTGTACTTCCTCGACGAGGATCCGGAGCTTGCGACCGCCCAGGGCAGCGCATCGATCCACGCCGGCATCGAGGACGTCGTGTTCTGCTTTCTCCGCTTCCCGAGTGGCAAGATCGCGCACATGCACCTCTCGTGGCTCGATCCGCACAAGATGCGCAAGATGACGGTCGTCGGCCGCGAGAAGATGGTCGTCTTCGACGACATGGAGCCGGAGCGCAAGGTGACGGTCTACGAGAAGCGGGCCGGCGCCGACGGCGAGCTCTTCTCCGGCGACATCTCGATCCCGAAGATCGAGACGACCGAGCCCCTGCGCCGCGAGTGCACGTACTTCCTCGAGCTGATCGCCGGCGAGCACGACAAGGGGAAGGTCGCGCGCGACGGCGCCCGTGTCGTCCGCGCACTCGAGATGCTGACGACCTCTCTCAATGGCTGAGATCCACCCGACGGCGACCGTCTACGAGGGCACGGTGCTCGGTGAGGACGTCCGCGTGCTCGAGAACGCCGTCGTCGGCAAGCAGCCGACGCTCGGACGCAAGTCGACGGCGAAGCGGGAGCCGCTGCCGCCGGCTGCGATCGGCGACGGGACGGTCATCTCGACGGGAGCGATCGTCTTCGCCGGCTCGCAGATCGGGGCGGCGTGCATCGTGGGGGATCAAGCATGCGTTCGCGAGCGCGTGACGATCGCCGACGACGTCGTCGTGGGCCGCGGCGCGCTCGTCGAGAACGACACGACGATCGGCAGCGGCACGCGCATCCAGGCGGAGGCGTACGTCACCGCCTACTCGACCGTCGAAGACGATGTGTTCATCGCACCGTGCGTCGTCACGACGAACGACAACTTCATGGGCCGCACCGAGAAGCGGAAGGCCTTGATGAAGGGCCCGACGATCCGCCGAGGCGCGCGGGTCGGCGGCGGCGCGATCCTCTGTCCGGGTGTCGAGATCGGCGAGGAGGCGTTCGTCGGCGCGGGCGCCGTCGTCACGAAGGACGTGCCGCCCCGCACGGTGGTCGTCGGCTCGCCCGCGCGTGCGCTGCGCGACGTGCCGGACGAGGAGCTGCTCGAGAACCAGTAGCTAGGCGGCGGTCTTGGCGAGCTTCAGCGTGTACGGGCCGAAGCCGGGCGACGACGCCTTCACCTCGAGGAAGTACCAGCCGGCCGACGGCGCGACGAAGCCGACGCGCTGGATCGAGCCGGGGCGGACCGACTGCGCGGCGCGGAGCTTCTTCGTCGTCGCCGCGACGTCGACCTTTCTCGTTCCGGGCCGCCACAGCTCGAGCGAGACGTTCGCGCCGTTCCACGCGGACACGGTGGCGCGTATCCGCTGACGCTTCCGCAGCTGCACGCGATAGACGTCGACCGGATCGTCGTAGTAGTCGAGCGTCGCCGTGAGGCTCTGCGTCTGGCCCCACAACGTCCGCGCCTGCGTGCCGGCGTCGTCGTTCGTCTCGAGCCTGTCGGGCGCCGGCAGCTGTCCGGGCAGCGCGGAGACGGCCTTCGCGACGTCGAGCCGCCCCCAGCCGCTGAACGGGTCGCGCAGGAGCGCGCAGCGTGGGCACCCGGTCCCGGCGTTCACGTCGTCGGCGGTGTGCTCGAGCAACGCCACGACCTGGCTGTTCGTGAGCGCGGGGTCGAGCGCGAAGAGCACCGCGGCCGCCCCGGCGACCTGCGGCGCGGCGAACGACGTCCCCTCCGGGTTCCGGTAGTCGTCGTTGCCGCAGTCCGAGAAGCCCTGGTCGGTGCACGACGGACGCAGCGAGGTCATCGTCGACGGGAACGTCGAGAAGATCCCGGAGCCGGGCGCCGAGATGTCGTTGAAGTACGCGTCGCGGTTCGAATAGTCCGGCACGTTGCCCGACTGCGTGAGCGCGCTCACCCCGAGCACGTGCGGCAGCGCCGCCGGGTAGCTCGCATACGGCCACGGCTCCGAGACGGCCTCGTCGCCGTTGCCGACCGCGGCCACGACGACCGCCCCCTTCCCGTACGCGTAGGCGACGGCGTCGGCCTCTTCCTGCGAGTACGTGTCCCGGCTCCGGTGTACCGGGTCGCGGACGCCGCCGAGGCTCAGGTTGATGACGCGCGCGCCCGAGTCGGCGGCCCAGCGGATCGCGGCGACCTCGGCGTCGAGCGGGATCGTCCCGTCCGGCTTCACCACCTTCGCGATCAGCAGCTGCGCGGTGTAGTCGATGCCGACGATGCCCTGGTTGTCGAGATTGCCCGCGACGATGCCCGCCACGAAGGTGCCGTGTCCCTCCGTGTCGACGTAGGGGTTGCCGCCGACGAAGCTGCGGGCGTCGACGATGCGGCCGCCGGCGAAGTCCGGAAGTGTGTTGTCGATGCCCGAGTCGACGATCGCGACCTTGACCGGGGTCAGGCCGGTGGGCGGCGCGGGCCACGCGTCGAACGCGTGATCCTGCTGCAGGTACCACTGCTTCGCGGCGAGCGGGTCGGTCGGGACGAATGCGGCTGCCGAGCCGGCGAGCACGAGCGCGGCGAGCAGGCCGAGCAGGAGCGCGCGGCGCATCGTCAGCCGCTCACGGCCTGCGTTGCGCTCGTCCCCGGCGCCCAGCCCTGGCCGGGCGTGACGACGACGCGCACCTGGGCGCCCGCGCTCAGCATCGACGGGAACGAGAACGTCCCGTCGGCGGCGACGACGCCGGAGCTGATGCTCGTCCAGCTCAGGTCGGGAGCCTGCTCCTGGACGTCGACGGCGGCGCCGGGCAGCACCGGTGTGACCGAGCCGGAGACCGTCTCCGGCGACGCCCCGGTGACCGTCACGACCGGCATGACGCGGATGCGGATCGAGCCGGAGGCAACGCTCGCCGTCGCGAGCCGGTAGTCGGTCGTGACGCTCGGCGCGGCGCTCAGCTGCGCGCTGCCGGGACCGACCGTCCGGACGGGCTCCCACGCGCCGCCGAACGGCCGCTGCTCGAACGAGACGCCCGTCAGGCCGCGTACGACGCTCGACAGCGCGAGCTTCGAGCCGTAGGCGAGCGGTGTCACGGGCTGCGGCGGCGTCAGCGCGAGCAGACCGACGGTGAACCACGTCGACCGCAGGCCGGCGGCGTCGCGCAGCGTCGTCGCAGGCACGCTGACCGCCCGCGCCGGCGTCGTCAGCTTCACCTGGGCGACGCGGCCGGCCGGGTTCGGCGTCGTCGTCACGTCGGTGACCGGCCCGGTCAGCTTCAGCGCCTTCAGCAGCGTCTGCGCGGTGACGGGAACCGGGCCCCAGTCGTGGTACGGCGAGAGCGTGTCGTAGGGGTCCGGCACCGAGACGAGGTACGGCACCGCAGTGCCCGTCCAGTCGGCGCTCGACTCCGTTTGCCCGCCCGAGGTCGACGAGAAGAACGTCGTCGCGATCTTGCCGCTGAAGAGCACGACGGTGCCCTTCGTCGCGTTGACCGCAGCCGTCGCCGACGAGGCCTCGTGCGAGACCCCGAGGTACGCCTGGCTGCGGGTGTCGGAGTAGACGTCGAACGGCGCGCCGACGGCGCGGGTCGCGAGGGCGTACGACCGGGCGGCGACCGCCTGCGCCTTCAGCGCCTCGGGCGCCCAGCTCGACGGCATCTCGGACGGGACGACGCCCCAGAGGTACTGCTCGAGCCCGACGATGTCGATCGCCCTGAGCCGGCCGTCGACGACGTCGACGAGGAACTTGCCCCGATAGGGGCTGCCGAGCGTCAGGAAGTGCCGTGCCGAGGGCGTGAACGTCAGCGGCGCCGGCCAGGCGAGCTTCGGCGTGTACGCGTACGTGCCGGCCGGGAGGGTGTGCCGGGCGCCCGCCCCGTCGCGGACGGTGAACCGGGCGTCGGCGCTGATCGTCAGCTTCTTCTTCCGGTCGGCGAGGAGCACACGGATCGTGCTGGTCGGCGCGGGGCCGAGCGTCGTGCCGGGGTAGTAGTGCGCGAGGATCTGATCGTACGACGAGCCGTGCTCGGCGTACCCGAGCGCGCCGTACTGGCTCATTCCGACGCCGTGACCCCAGCCGTGCCCGTTGAAGACGAGCAGCGCGCCCGACCCGGCGGGGGCGGCGAAGCACGACGTGTTGCACACGGACGCGGCCGCGGCCGTCCCGGTTGAGGCGGCGAAGGCGGCAAGGACGAGCAGGAAGGCGACCGGGCGAAAATGCGTCATCGAACGACCCGCGGGCGCGGGAATCCAAGCTAGCAGAGGTATTTCGCGATCGACGTGTCGTTTCATCCCTGCCGGGAACCGGTCTCCGATGGCAGTCAGGGGTGGCCTCCTCCCGGAGCGGTACGTCGGCCCACAGCTGATCGGCCGGGGCGGGATGGGCGAGATCTACCGGGCGACGGACACGACGCTCGGCCGCGCCGTGGCGATCAAGGTCCTGGCCGAGCGGTATGCGGGGGACGAGAACGTCCGGGGGCGGTTCACGCGTGAGGCCCTCGCCGCGGCGCGCCTCTCGGGCAACCCGAACATCGTCACGATCTACGACGTCGGCGAGCAGCAGGACAGGCCCTTCATCGTCATGGAGTACCTCGCCGGCGGATCGCTCGAGGAGCGCCTCAAGGCCGGCGGGCGGGTGCAGCCGCGGCAGGCGCTCGACTGGCTCGAGCAGGCCGGCAACGCCCTCGACGCCGCTCATCGCGAGGGCGTGGTGCACCGCGACGTGAAGCCGGCCAATCTCCTGCTCGACCGGCGGGAGCAGATCCACGTCGCCGACTTCGGCATCGCCTCGGCGGCCGGCATGGACTCGCTGACGCAGACGGGCACCATCCTCGGCACGGCGTCGTACCTGGCCCCCGAGCAGGCGATGGGCGAGCGCGCGACGCCGGCCAGCGACCTCTACTCGCTCGCGGTCGTCGCGTTCGAGCTGATGACGGGGCACCGCCCGTTCGAGCTCGACAGCGTCACCGCGGAGGCGACCGCTCACGTGACGGGGACGATCCCGTCCGTGTGTGACGTCGACCCGGCGGCGCCGTGCGAGCTCGACCCCGTGTTCGAGCGGGCGCTCGCGAAGCATCCGTCGGAGCGGTACGGCAGCGGGGCCGAGTTCGTCGCGGCCCTGCGGGAGGCGATGGCGCACGCGGCCGGGCCGACCCGCATCGTCGGGCCGGCGCTCCCACCGACGCCGCTGACGGCGCCGTTCGCGGTCGCGCACTCCCGGCCGGGCTGGCTCGTGCCCGCGCTCGGCCTGCTCGTGCTCGGTCTCGTCGGCGCGGGCATCGCGTACGCGGTCACGCAGGGCGGCGGCACCGCGGCGGCTCCGCCGCCGGTGCGCATCTCGACGCACGTGAAGACGGTGACGACGCCGGGCCAGACCGTCGTCAGCACGGTCGTCACCACGGCGCCACCGCCGCCGACCACCGCCGCGCCGCCGACGACCGCACTGCCGTCCTCCACATCTGCCGCGTCCACGCCGACCGCCGGCGGCGATCCGGTCGCCGAGAACGACCGGGCCTACCAGCTGATGCAGCAGGGGCAGTACTCCTCGGCGCTGCCGCTCCTGCAGGACGCCGCACAGCAGCTGAGCGGCACCGGCGGCCTGTCGGAGGCCTACACGGACTACAACCTCGGCTACACCCTGATGCAGCTCGGCCGGTGCAGCGAGGCCTTGCCGTACCTCGAGCAGTCGCGCGCGCTCCAGCCGCAGCGCAAGGAGGTGAAGGACGCGATCAAGCAGGCGAGGACGTGCTGAGCCGCGCCCCGTACTGCTGCTCGTAATACGCGCGGTACTCGCCGGACTTGATCGGCTCCCACCAGTCCCGGTTGTCGCGGTACCAGTCGACGGTCGCGCGCAATCCCTCCTCGAACGGAACCCGGGGCGCCCAGCCGAGCGCGCGGAGCTTGCTCGTGTCGAGCGAGTAACGGCGGTCGTGGCCGGGGCGGTCGTCGACGCGGCGAAGCAGCGAGCGGTCCGCTCCCGTCAGGGCGAACAGCTTCTCCGCGACGTCGATGTTGGTCTGCTCGTTGTCGCCGCCGACGTTGTAGATCTCGCCCGGCCCGCCTTCCCGCAGGATGAGCTCGATGCCGGCGCAGTGGTCGTCGGCGTGGAGCCAGTCGCGCACCTGTCTGCCGTCGCCGTACAGCGGGAGCGGCTCGCCGTCGAGCATGTTGGTGACGAAGAGCGGGATGAACTTCTCGGGGTACTGGTTCGGGCCGTAGGTGTTCGAGCCTCGCGTGATCGACGCGTGCACGCCGTACGTCCGCACGTACGCGGGGACGAGCAGCTCGCCGGCGGCCTTTGCCGCCGCGTACGGGCTCGACGGGTTGAGCGGGTCGGTCTCGCGTGACGAGCCGCCGGCCTCGAGATCGCCGTAGACCTCGTCGGTCGACACCTGCACAAGCCGGATCTCCGCTTGGCGGACGTGCTCGAGGAGCACCTGCGTGCCGCGGAAGTTCGTGTGCCCGAACTCCTCGGCCGAGAGGACGGAGCGGTCGACGTGCGTCTCGGCGGCGAAGTTGACGATCGCCTCGCAGCCGTGCGCCGCCCGCGCGACGTCGTCGGGCACCGCGATGTCGCCGTGGACGAATTCGACGTCCTGCGGGAGGTTCGCCCGGTTGCCCGAGTACGTGAGCTTGTCGAGGACGACCGCCTCGTCGCCTGCCTCGAGCAGCCGCTTGACGAAATGCGAGCCGATGAAGCCTGCGCCGCCTGCCACGAGGATCCGCATCCGCCCTAGGTTAGTCTCGGCTTTCGTCGAGCGAGCGAGTGAGGAGCTGAGATGGCGCAGATCGAGAGCAAGGATCGGGCGACCTCCGACCCGAAGGCGCGGAAGGACGTGCTGCAGCAGGTCGAGGAGAAGGGCATCCAGGACGTCCTCCTCTGGTTCACCGACCTCGAGGGGCACCTCAAGAGCTTCTCGATCACGATCTCGCAGCTCGAGGACGCGCTCGACGACGGCATGGGCTTCGACGGCTCCTCGATCACCGGGTTCAACGCGATCGAGGAGTCCGACATGGTCGCGATCCCCGATCCGGCGACCTACCGGGTGCTCCCCGACGGGAAGACGGGCCGGATGATCTGCGACGTCCATACGCCCGACGGCGAGCGCTACGAGGGCGATCCGCGACACGTCCTCCGGCGGGCGCTCGAACGGATGACGTCGATGGGCTACGACACGTTCAACGTCGGCCCCGAGGCCGAGTACTTCCTGTTCAAGGACGAGAAGGGAACGGAGACGCTCGACGAAGGCGGCTACTTCGCCCAGACCACGATGGACGCTGCGACGGACGTGCGGCGCGACACGATTCGCGCGCTCGAGTCGATGGGGATCCCGGTCGAGTACCACCACCACGAGGTCGGGCCGTCGCAGCACGAGATCGACATCCGCTTCGCGAACGCGCTCGACATGGCGGACTACATGCTCACGTACCGCCTCGTCGTGAAGGAGGTCGCGAAGCAGCACGGCTGCCACGCGACGTTCATGCCGAAGCCGCTGTTCGGCGAGAACGGGTCGGGCATGCACACGCACCAGTCGCTCTTCACCGGCGGCCGCAACCAGTTCTTCGACGCCGACGACAAGTGGCACCTGAGCGCCGACGGCAAGGCGTTCATCGCCGGGCAGCTGCGGCACGCGCGCGAGATCGCCGCCGTCTTCGCGCAGTGGGTCAACTCGTACAAGCGTCTCGTGCCCGGGTACGAGGCGCCGGTCTACGTCGCCTGGTCGCAGCGCAACCGGTCGGCGCTGATCCGCATCCCGCTGTACAAGCCGGGCTCCGAGCAGGCGACGCGCGCCGAGATCCGGTGCCCCGATCCGGCCTGCAACCCGTACCTGCTCTTCGCGTGCCTGCTGCACGCGGGCCTCGAGGGGATCGAGCAGGGCTACGAGCTGCCCGACCCGATGGAGACGAACCTC
>JAICLU010000004.1 GCA_025925195.1 Thermoleophilia bacterium | reverse complement strand
TCCGCGGGCGAATGGTCAGGTCACCGATCCGGATCTCTTCCTGCGTGCTCGCCGGCATTGACGCCTCCTCGGTCTGGTAAAGTTACTTGACGATATATGGACCGCTCCGGGAAGTCAAGACGCTTTACATCACTCGAGAGCCCGCACGGGCCGCCGATGATCGGCGCGCTCCTGCGGATGCCGGTCGACGCCGTCCACCGACGTATGTTCGAGCGCCTCCAGGAACGCGGCTTCACCGACATCGACCCCGCCCACCTGATCGTCTTCCAGTGGCCGGGGCCTGACGACACCAGGCCCTCGGAGCTGGCGGCCCGGCTGCAGATCAGCAAGCAGGCTCTCAACTACCTCCTCGGCCAGCTCGAGCAGCTCGGCTACCTCGAGCGACGGCCGGACCCGCACGACCAGCGCGGCAAGCGGATCGCGGTCACCAAACGAGGCCGAACCGCGATTCGCACCATCCGCGAAGCCGTCGACGAGATCGAGACGGCCTGGGCGGAACAACTCGGCTCCGACCATTTCGCACAGTTGAAAACACTCCTCCTCACGCTCAACCAGCTCACGACGACTCGTGAGCCGGCGGCCCGGCAGGACGAGCTCGTTCCGTAGGTCACATCACCGATCCCGCCCCGAGGATGGAGCATGAATGGTCGCGAACGGGGCAACCGGTGTTGAATGGGACAGCGTCGGAACGACTCGAACAAGCAAAGCCGTTGCCGTTGGTTGTCGTTAGTTGCGTGCACAATCGTGGCGAGGAGGGGGCTGCCGCCCAACGTGCGAGCGGCCTCCCGCGACCGCTACCTGACGATGAAGACGCCGACCATCGTCCACAACCGAAACGACGCGCAGCCGTTGCTGGCCATGCCAGGAAGACGTGCTACACACCGGATCGGCTTGCGCTAAGACGCGGCGCGGATCTCGAGCTTGCCGTCCACGATGCGGGCGTCGAACCGCGGCTGTGGCGCTGTGGCAGGACCGCGAACGATCGAGCCGTCGAGGCGAAACGTGCTGCCATGGCAGGGGCAGACGATCGTGTCGTTCTCGAGCCTGCCTTCGTGGAGGGCACAGCCGCGGTGCGAGCAGCGGTCGTCGAGCGCGTGCACCTGGTCGCCCCGGCGAAGCAGCAGCACCGGTGTCGTGTCCGCCGTGGCGGCGGTGAGCGCTCCCTCGCTGAGCTGCTCTGCATCGAGCACCGCCGTCCATTCCTCGGGCGCGCTGTCGAAGGCGGTCTGGTTGACGCCGATCCCCTTCCCGAAAGAGAGATGGCCGCCGAGCCACGCCGAGAAGCTCGCGATCGCGAAGCCCGCTCCCGACAGCAGCCTGCCGCGGCCGCGATCGCCGCCGCGTCGCGCGAACCAGGAGAGAACGTGCAGGACGAGTGCCGTCGTGTTGCCGAGCGCGTGTACGGTGCCGACGCGACGGCTGCCGCCGCGCGTGTCGGCCCAGTCGGAAAGGCCGGACAGTGCGGTGGGCACGGCGGCGGCGACACCGGCTGCGACGAGTGTGTCCGCCGCCGGTTCGGAGCTTTCGTCGCCGAGCAGGTCGAGCAGCAGCGCGCTCGTCCAGGCGCCGATGACCACGTCGGTCAGCGGCGGGTGCAGCGGGTGCCCGAGCCACGTCCCGCTGAGAGCGTCCTTCAGCGTGGAACCCTCGGGGATGGCGGCCTTCGCCAGCTGTTGGAGCGGCTCGGCGACCGCATCGAGCGGCCCGAGCCCCTCGATCCTCTCTGCCAGCGATTCCCGTGCGACCGGCTCCACGCACGGTCCTTTCCCAGCCTGCGGGCTACTCAAGCATCCGTCGTCGAGGGGTGGGCCGTCGAGCGGCCCACCCCTTGACGTCCTTACCGCCTTACTTCATCCGGCGCGAGACGCGCTTGAAGCCGAGCGTGGAGCTCGCATGGTCGAAGCCGGCCGTGACGTTCAGCGTCACCGTTGCCGCTCCGACGTGCCGCGCGCTCTTCGGGAGCACGATGCTCACTGTGCGGGTTCCGACAGCGATCGTGCGGGCGACCTTCACGATCCGCTTGCCGGCGGCCGCGACGGTGATCGTCGCCGTGCCCGGAAGCGTGGTGCGCACCGCGACGCGCAGCGTCTTCGTGTATTTCAGGTTCAGCGTGCTCGACGACCCGACGTGCACCTGCAGGGCCGGCGTGAGCGTGCTGCCGACGGCGAGCGTCGCGAATGCCGTCGCGTGCAGCGTCAGCATGTGCAGCTTCCCAGTGCCGTCGAGGAACCACCCGTCGGGGTAACCCGTCGGAAGGGTCTTTCCGCTCAGTTGCGGGATCTCGGTCCAGTGCTTGCCGTTGTCGTGCGAGAACGCCGGCAGCGCATCGGCGGGCACGTTGGCGAACGCGATGTCGAGCGGTGCGCTGAAGCTGGTCACGAGGTTCCCTGCCGCGTCCTTGACGAGCAGCTCGATCGGAGACGTACCGGGTGCGAGTGACGTGGTCGGGAGCTCCACCGCTTCGAGGGTCGTTGCACTGACCGTCACGGGAAGGACGAACGAGTCGGACGACCAGCTCAACGTCGTGCCGCCGTCGCTCGTCACGATCCCGGCAACCGAGGGGGAGACCGTCTGCGTGTCCGGCGTCGGGTCGACCGGTGCGGCAGCGGCAGTTGTCGTCGTCGAAGCCGGAGCGGGGCCTGGCTCCGGAGCGGCAGTGGTCGTCGTCGTCGTGGCCGGAGCAGGATCGGGCTCCGGATTCGGCTGGACGACCGGCGCTGCCATCGGTGTGACCGCGTTCGACGGTCCAGACGCAATGCTCGTACCGAGCTGGTTCGTCGCGGTGACCGTGAACGTGTACTCGACGCCGTTCGTCAGGCCCATCACGTCGAGCCAGGTCGAGTTGTTCGAGGCTGCGCCGCCGGTCACGGTGGCGCCGCCCGGCGAGGCCGTGACGGTGTACGACGTGAACACCGAGTCGCTCGAGTCGATCTGCACCTCGGCACCGCCGTCGAACGCGTCGGCGATGGGAGCGTCGGGGCTGCCCGGCGCGACGACCTGGAAGCCATAGGTCGACCCGCTGCCGTCAGCGTCGGTCGGGCTCCCGAGCACCGTCGTGAGTCCGTCGTCGGACAGCCCGACGGACGTGCCCATGCTCTGCGTGGTGCTCTGCGAACCGACACCGAAACCGGAGCCGGACAGCTTCGCGCCCTGCTCGGTCCACGCGCCGTTCGCGCGGACGTAGAGCCATGCGGCACCTGCGGCGCTCGCATCCTGCGGGCCGCCGACGAGCGCAGCGTCCCCGGTACCGGAGAGAGCGACGCCGGTTCCGAACTGGGCGGCGCCGTCCTCGTCGACACCGAGGAGCTTCGAGCCCTGCTGCGACCACGTCGAGCCCGAGCGTGCGAAGACCCACGCGGCACCGACGTTGCTGTCGTCGTTGGGGCCGCCGATCAGGGCCGTGCTCCCGTCGTCCGAGAGCGCGACGCTCCTGCCGAAGTGACTGCTACCCGTCTCGTCGTTCGCAGTGAGCTTCGAGCCCTGCTGCGTCCAGGTCGAGCCGGAGCGGGTGAAGACCCACGCCGAGCCGGGGCCGTTCCCATCCGAGTGTCCCCCGACGAGCGCAGTGTTGCCGTCGTTCGAGAGCGCAATCGCGGCGCCGAAGGAGAGGAACGCTGCCGTGCCGCCGGTGCCCGTGAACTTCGAGCCCTGCTGCGTCCACGCGCCGTTGGCGTATGCGTACGCCCAGACCGACCCGCTGTTGATCGGGAGCACGTAGTCCTTGGAGGCCCCGACCATCGCCGTCTGGCCGTCGCCCGAGAGGGCCACCGCCGCGCCGTACCGCGCGCCGGCCGGCGTGCTGGACGTGGTGTTCGTGTTGTCCTGGCCCGTGCCCGTGAACATGTGGTCCTGGGTGGCCGAGGCGAGCGGGTACGCCGGGTCGGTGTTGTCCACCGAGATCGTGAAGACCCACGCTGCGCCGACATTTGCGTCGTTCGGCGCGCCGACAAGTGCCTTGGTGCCGTCCGAGGACAGCGAGACGCTCGAGCCGAACGCGCCGGCCCCGGTCTCACCGACCGCGGTCAGCTTGTAGCCGTAGTTCCACGCGCCGTTGTCGGTCTTGAGGAAGACCCAGGCCGCGCCGACGTTGCCGTCGTCGGCCGGAGCGCCGACGAGCGCTTCCGTGCCGTCGGCCGAGAGCGAGACGCTCATGCCTTCGGCGCCGGCTCCCACCGGGCCGGTGCTGCCGTTGTAGCTCATGGCATCCATGCGGCCATAGCCGATGATCGGGTCGATCGTCAGCGGGTAGCGAGCACCGCCATCCTCGACGTGGAGGAGGATCGTCCCGTGCCTGAGCACGAGGGCGCTCGCGAGCTTGCGTCCCGCGGCGTCGAACGCCGTCAGCCCGCTGTAGGTGGCGCCGCCGGCGATGCCGATCGTCGACCCATGCTGCGAAAGGGTGGCGGAACCCGACGTACGAAGCGCGACCGTCAGCGGACCGCTCGTGGCGCTGCCGGACGGACGAGCCTGCAGCGTGAAGCCCTGCTCGAGGCCGAGCGGGCCGTTGCGGTACCACTCCGTCACGCCGTTGCGGCGATAGGAAACTTGGTTGTGCGCCGCCATCGGACGAGCAAGGCTCGGCATCGCGAGAGCGGTGCCGTAGCCGATGCCGGCGAACGCAAGCCCGAGCTCGTTGCCCCGGATGTGCACGAGTGGGCCCGAGCGGGTGTAGCTGGTGGAGAGCCCGCCGCCGTTCGTGACGAGCTCGCCGGCGCGCTGCACCGCGGCGAAGCGCGTCGCCTGCGCCGCGATCGCAGAGGCGGCCGCGACGCGCAGAGAGGGCGCCGAGACGAGCGCGGCGGCGTGCGCACCCGGCTTCGTCGAAGATGCGTGCGCGGAGCGCACGAGCGAGCTCCCCGCACTCGCGAGCAGGACAGCCGCGACGAGCGCTCCTGCCACGAACAAGGGCCGACCCGTGGTCACCCGGACCACGGGCAGGCGAACTGCCATGGGCATTGCCATCTAGAAATTCTCCTCGGATTGCCGCGCGTTGCCGATTGCCGCAGAGCAAAGGGCTCGAATGGTCGTGCACTCGATTGCTCGAGGACTCACCTCTGCGCGGGTGTGTGAGCGGCCGCCGTTGAGTCGATCAACACCCCCTGGACCGGCGCCGCCTGTTCCGAGCTTATGAGTCGAAAGCATCACGGGCATCCCCCCGAAAGGGGTGCTGCCCGCTCGAACCGTCACGGTTTACGGTGCGCTTACACGGCGTCGCCGCGTCGCGGGCGGCGTCGGCCGGGGAGGAACGCGTTGATGTCCCTCCCCGGCCGAGCACCTCTAGGCGTCGATGACGAAGTCGAGCGTCTCGCCGTTCTTCGTCGGGGTCGCGTGCACGACGCCGCGGGCGCCGGCGTAGCGGCCGGTGCCGCCCGTGATCGCGACCGTGAACGGGCCGCGCGCGCTCGCGCCCTCGGCGACGATCGTGCCGCCGGGCAACGTGAACATTGCGCGGCAGAAGTCGGTCTCGACCGGCCAGCTGCCGGTGAACGTACAGACGATGTGGTCGCTGCCGGTCGCCTTGCCGCTCTGCGCGAGCCGCTCAGAGAAGACGAACAGCGACCCAGGCACCGGCCCCTTCTTACCCGCCCCGATCTCGTGGAAGTCGTGCTGCGTCGCGACGATACGCATCGTCCGGTGCGTGCTCGTGGCTGCCTGGGCGCCGTAGGCGACGCAGCCGACGGCGAGCACCACAGCGGCGGCAACGGTTGGCTTGAACATCTCGCTCCCTTCAGTGGATGACCCTGCGACCGTAGGAATCCGGCGCCGCGCGCACATCGTGCGGCTGTCAGTCGTGTGTCCCCCTGGAGGATGATCGTGTCGAGACCACGGGATGACGACGAATCGTCGTGGCGCACGCTACGTTCACCGCGATGAGACGGATCCGCGGAGTGCTGCTCGACGTGCTCGTCGCGTTCCCCTTCCTCGTCGTGGGGCAGCTGACAGCGTGGGGCGTCATCGCAGACGGTGGCACGAGGTTCCAGGGGAGTCATCCCGTGAATGCGGCGCTCGCCGTGCTCTTCGACGGCCTCATCGTCCTCCGCCGCCGGGCGCCGCTCGTCGCCCTCGCGCTCATGCTGCCGATCGGGATCGCGGAGACCGCACATGCCGGAGCGAGTGCGTTCTTCAGCGGTTTCGTCCCGGTGGTTCTGCTCGTGTGCTCGGCGGCGATGCGCGCCCCACGCCGCTGGTCACTCGCCGCCATGCTGTGGGCGCTCGGCGGGCTGATCGCGATCATCGCGATCGCGCCCGACCTGAAGATGACGAACGAGCTGCCCTTCAGCGGCCCGATCGTCGTCCTCGCGTGGGCGCTCGGCCGCTACTTGCGCGCACGCGACCAGCGCACACACACGGCCGAGGCGCAAGCAGCGACGCTCGCTGCGGCAAGCACGCGCGTGCTCGAAGAGGAACGAGCGCGGATTGCACGCGAACTGCACGATGTGATCGCGCACTCCGTCTCCGTCATGGTGGTACAGGCCGGCGCCGCGCGGACGCTGCTCACCGACGACACCGAGGCCGCACGAGCTGCGTTGTTCGCCGTCGAGCGGTCGGGGAGGCAAGCGCTCGAGGAGATGCGGCGCCTGCTGGGCATGTTGCGCCGCGATCAGCGCGAAGCCGAGTTGCTGCCGCAGCCGAGCCTCGACGCCGCGCACATCCTCATAGACCAGGTGAGGGCGACGGGCCTCCCTGTAGCTCTCGACGTCGAGGGGTCGCGGCAGCCGCTGTCGCCCGGCGTCGACCTGTCCGCGTACCGAATTCTTCAGGAGGCGCTGACGAACACCGTCAAGCATGCGAATGCGTCGTCGGCGAGCGTGCGGCTCCGGTTCAGCCCGACGGCGGTCGAGGTCGAGGTCGAGGACGACGGGCGCGGTCGAACAGCGAAGGTCAACGGCGGGCACGGCCTGATCGGAATGCGCGAGCGCGTCGAGCTGTACGGCGGCGAGATCGAGACGGGACCGCGGGAAGGCGGTGGGTTTCGCGTCCGCGCGCGGCTGCCGCTGGAGGCGGAATGATCCGAATCGCGATTGCGGACGACCAAGCGCTCGTGCGTGGCGGCTTCCGGATGATTCTCGCTGCACAGCCGGACTTCGAAGTGGTCGGCGAGGCGGCCGACGGTCGGGCGGCTGTCGATCTGTGCCGGGGTACCACGCCGGACATCGTCCTGATGGACATCCGAATGCCGGTGCTCGACGGGCTCGAGGCGACGCGGCGGGTCGTGATCGGGTCGCCGTCGACGCGCGTGCTGATGCTGACGACCTTCGGCGAGGACGACTTCGTCTGGCTGGCGATGAATGCGGGCGCGAGCGGCTTCCTGCTCAAGGACGTCCCGCCCGAGGATCTCGTCGGAGCCGTCCGTACAGTCCACCGCGGCGACGCACTGCTCGCGCCCTCGATCACCCGGCGGCTGATCGAGGAGTTCGCGTCGGGCCCGCAACCGGGCGCGGCGCCGCAGTCGGTCGAGGCGCTGACCGAGCGCGAGCGGGAAGTCCTCGGCCTGATCGCCGGTGGGCTGACGAACGCGGAGATCGCGAAGCAGCTGATCCTCGGCGAGACGACCGTGAAGACGCACGTCACCCGGGTGCTGTCGAAACTCGAGCTGCGGGACCGCGTGCAGGCAGTCGTCTTCGCCTACGAGACGGGGCTCGTACGCCCGCGCAGGCGTTGATCGCAGAGAGGCGAGAGCATTTCTACGCCCCTCGAGCCAGCGGGGCGGAAGCGGCATCGGCCGCCGCTCCACTGCGCCGGCCGCCGCTCAACTGCGCCGGCCATCGCTCAATCGCCGGCTCTAGCATCCCGACATGCGACAGATGCGAGCCGCGGGCATCGACGCGTTCGGCGACGCGGTGCGGATGCTCGAACTCGCAGCGCCGTCGGCTCCTGCGCCCGACGAGGTCGTGATCTCCGTGCGCGCCGCAGGTGTCGGCAACTGGGACGAAATCGTCCGGGTCGGCGACTGGGACGTCGGTCGCCGGCCACCGCTGGCCCTCGGCGTCGAGGCGGCGGGGGTCGTCGACGCCGTCGGCGAAGACGTGTCAGACCTCGCACCGGGCGACGACGTGCTCACCCACCCAGTTCCGTTGCGATACCAGGGCGCATGGGCGGAGTGGCTCGTCGCTCCGGCCGCACTTGTTGCCCGCAAGCCGACCGTCATCTCCTGGGAGACGGCCGCCGCCTTTCCGGTGCCCGCGCTCACCGCCGACCAGGCCCTCCAGGAGGCCGCACCGGTCGCGGCAGGGGAGTGGATCCTCGTGCACGGCGCCGGCGGTGCGACCGGCGGACTCGCCGTGCAACTCGCGGCCGCGCGAGGAGCGACCGTCATCGCGACCGCGGGCCCCTCGAGTGCGGCGCGCGTCCGCGGCTACGGCGCGCATCTCGTCCTCGACTATCACGATCCCGACTGGCCGGCCCGCGTACGCGACGCATCTCCGGGCGGGCGCGGCGTCGCAGCCGGCGTGAACGCCGTGCGCGGCGGCGCCACGACCGCGCTTCAGGCAGTCGCACGCGACGGCCGCCTCGCGACGATCACCGGCGATCCGCCGGCGGCCGAACGAGGCGTCACGGTCGCAGACGTCTATGTCCGAAGCGACGGCAGACGCCTCGCCGAACTGGTCGCAGCACTCGCAGACGAGACGCTCTCGCTCCACGTCGCACCACCACTCCCGCTCGCAGAAGCAGCCACGGCGCTCCGGGACGCGGTCGCCGGCCGCTCCACGGGCGCAAGTGTGCTCACCCTGGATCGAGAGCACGCGGAATGAGGCCGACCGGAAGCCACGGCCGCGCCCGTCGGCCGGCTAGTCGTTGGCGACCCCGAGCACGACCTTGCCACGCTTACCGCGGGCCGCGACTCGCTCGAACGCCGCCTGGGCATCCGTGAGCGGAAAGACCGAGTCGACCTCCACGCCAAGCTCGCGCGCGTCGACGAGCGCTGTCAACTCCAGGAGTTGCTCGCGGTCGGGCTCGACGATGAAGTAGATCGCTCCCGGCGTCTCCTCTGCGACCGTGACCACGCGGTCGCCGGCGGGGACATCACCGCCACGCGTATCGAAGACGAGATCGACCGGACCGCTCTCCACGACCATTGCGCCGGCCTGTCGCGCAAGCTGAACTGCGATGTGCCCGACCCCGCCCGAAGCGCCCGTGATCAGCACCCGCTCGCCTCGGGCGAGTCCCCCGTGCACAAACAGTGCTTGCCAGGCGGTCAGCCCGCCCATCGGCAGAGCTGCCGCCTCGACGTGGCTCAGCCGCGAGGGCTTGGGGGCAAGCACGGCGGCTGGGACGACGGCGTATTCCGCAGCCACGCCGTCGCGATCGAAAGGCGTGAGCGCATATACCTCGTCCCCGCTATCGACGGCAACGCCCGAAAGCTCGTAGGACGGAATCGCCGGCAAGCGATCGACCGGCCACTCCAGCTCGTCACGTGTAATCGCCGCGGCATGCACGCGCACCAGCACCTCACCCGGCCCCGGCGAGGGCGTCGCGATCTCCTCGACCTTCAAGCCGTCATCGTGCAGCCGTACCGCTAACACACACCGCTCCTTGCGCCTGCTGGACTCGTTCCTCCGCAGATCTTGCCAGCTTCCAACCTTTAGCTCCCGCCGCGGCGCGACCAGGCTCGACCGAGGGTGAAGCGGTTCGTGACACCGAAGGCCTCCATCGCGTCGACGACACGTCGGCGCACCGTGCGAGCCGACACGTGCAGTTCGCGGGCGATCTCTTCCTCGGTCATCCCCTCGTCGAGGAGGCGCAGGATGGGTTCCCACGGGGGAGGGGCCGCCTCGATCTCGGTCGCTTCCCGCCAGAGCAGCTCGAAGTAGCCGCGGAGGGCGTCCGCGATGACGGCGTTCCGTGCAAGCAGCACCCGCTGCGGCCAAGGGTCGCCCCACTGCGCCGGCAATGCCGCAACCCGATCGCCGTCGACGAAGAACCAGCCCGGCGCATCTGACAGCGTTCGAAACCTCAGGCCGATAGACCTCAGCGCGTCGACGGTGGGTCGGCTCGCCTCGTCGAGGCTGTCCGGGTTGATGATGAGCCGGATACCGCCACCGTGCGGATCGACGAACTCGGTCAACCGGGCCGCGTCCTCCTCGGGGACGAGGGTGAAGCCGTGAGCATCTGGAACCACACCGACGGTGGACAGTGGGCGGCTGCGGTCCACGTAACGCCACCAGGCATCGACGATGGCCGTCGGTCCCTCGATCACCTCCGCGGGGATCGAGCTCTCGTCCTCCGGCCGTCCCCACTCCCAGTCCCGGATGAGCGCAGGCAACTCAGCCAGCGTGCGACCCAGCGCCGCGGCCGCTTCCGACTGGGCGGTGAGCTCGTCGACCGCCACTCCGATGAGCGCTTCCTGCGGCGGACGTAGGACGGATCCGCCATGACCCCTCGAGAGAAAACCGGCGTCGGCGAGGCGGGCGAGCGCCGGCACGACGTCGTCGACCGTGCGTCCCAGCGAATGAGCCAGCTGCGCCGCGTCGCGGCTGCGCGACCGCAGCACGGCCTGCAAGAGGAGGAGATCGTCGCGGCTGAGCACGCCACATCGTAGCCGGATTGTCCGCTTCAGGACAGGCCGCTTTCGCCCTTGCGACCAATTCGGAAGCATCGGAAAATGGCCGTTCCAACCGAACGCGGCGAGCGCTGACAAGGCGGCCGCTTTCACGATCAGGGAGGGCACGATGGGCAGATTCACGATGCCGCGGGCGCGGTGGTTTCTCCTCGGCGGGGTCGCAGGCGCCGCTCTGGCGGCGGGGGCCGTCGGCTATGCGGCGATCCCGGACTCCGGAGGTGTCGTCCACGGCTGCTACCAGAAGAACGTCGGCAACCTGCGCGTGATCGACCCGGCCGCCGGCGACTCCTGCCGGCCGCCGGAGGTCGCGATCAGCTGGAGCCACACGGGCCCGCAGGGACCGCAAGGCCTGAAGGGCGACAAGGGCGACACCGGGGCCCAGGGCGCCACCGGTCCTCAGGGCGGTGCCGGCCCGCAGGGCGAAAAGGGCGAGGCCGGGCCGCAGGGGCCGCAGGGGCCTCCCGGGAATAGCCAGGCCATCGGTCAGGTGTGCGATCCCGGCCAGTACGTGAGCGGATTCGACTCGAGCGGCAACATCGTCTGCGGCACGGTCACTTCGCCCGCGGGCACGGCCTGCCCGTCGGACACGTTCAACTTCGACATCACGAGCACGAACGCCAACTCGTTCCTCCATTCATGGGATCAGTGGCCCGGCGAGACATTCACCCAGTACTCCTCGGGGCGGAAGGACTGCTCGGTGACCCTCAGGCAGCCGAGCGGGAACATCGACCTGGTCGGAGGGACGCTCGGCGTCGACTCATGGAAGATCGTCTCGTGGACCGGCTACGCGAGCGCGAGCATGGTCGTGCAGAAGCCGAACTGCGGCGGCGTCGGCAACGTCGGGTTCGTGTCGGACGACCGGCCGTCGTGCACCATCGGGGATCGGGTGATCACCGGGCATGACTCGTGGGACCGCGCGGTGGTGACGGTCTACCCCTGACGACCGTGCACGGGGGCTCGGCAAACGCCGGGCCCCCGTGCTGTCGGAAACCCTCGTACTCGGAGGCGGCGTCAACCGTTCGGCCGATGCCGCGTTGCGTCGGTCGGCGGTACCGTCGGCGCGTGACCACGGCCGCCGAGCTGCTCACCTCCCGCTTCGGGTACACAGACTTCCGCCCCGGCCAGCAAGAAGTCGTCGAGTCGCTGCTCGCCGGCCGCTCTGCGCTCGCCGTCTTCCCGACCGGCGCGGGGAAGAGCCTCTGCTACCAGCTGCCCGCCCTGATGCTCGAAGGCGTGACCGTCGTCGTGTCGCCGCTGATCGCACTGATGAAGGACCAGATCGACCTGCTCGCGCGCCGGGGCGTGGATGCCGCGCGACTCGACTCGAGCCTCGATGCGAATGAGGTGCGAGCAGTGTCCGACCGCCTACGCGACGGGAGCCTGAAGCTGCTGTACGTCGCGCCGGAACGGTTCAACAACGAGCGCTTCCTCGCGCAGCTCGGCCAGACGAAGATTGCGCTCTTCGCGGTGGACGAGGCGCACTGCATCTCGGAGTGGGGCCACAATTTCCGCCCCGACTATCTGAAGCTCGCAGCGCGCGCGTGCGAGCTCGGCGCCGAACGCGTCCTCGCACTCACCGCGACCGCGACTCCCGCGGTCGTCGCCGACATCCGCGCGGGGTTCGGCATCGAGGAACGCGATTCCGTCGTCACCGGTTTCTACCGACCGAACCTGACGCTGCTCACCACCCCGGTCCGCGCACCTGAGCGCGACCAGGCGCTGATCAACCGCCTGCGCGAGCGCCCGCCCGGCCCGACGATCGTCTACGTCACCTTGCAACGCACGGCCGAGCATGTGGCTGCGCTCCTGGCGGCCGCCGGCCTGCCCGCGCGTGCGTACCACGCGGGCATGAACGCCGATGATCGCGTCGAAGTGCAGGAGTGGTGGACGGAGTCGACGGCGAACATCGTCGTCGCGACGATCGCGTTCGGCATGGGGATCGACAAGGCCGACGTGCGCTACGTCTACCACCTCAACCTGCCGAAAGGGCTCGAGTCGTACTCGCAGGAGATCGGCCGCGCCGGACGCGACGGCGAGCCGTCGATCTGCGAGCTGTTCGCGTGCCGTGACGACGTGCCGACGCTCGAGAACTTCGCCTTCGGCGACACGCCGACGCCTGAGGCGATCGCCGGTCTCCTCGACGACGTGTTCGCGCACCGGCAGGGCGAGCAGTTCGCCGTCTCGGAATACGAGCTCTCGTCACGCCACGACGTACGGCCGCTCGTGCTGAAGACGATCCTGACCTACCTCGAGCTCGACGGCTTCCTCGAGCAAGGCACACCGTTCTATGCCGGCTACAGGCTGCGCCCGTCGAACGGCGAGTGGGACGACGTCTATGAGACCTTCGACCCCGACCGCGCCGAGTTCCTGCGACGTGTGCTGGCGAGCGGCAAGGAAGGACGCGTCTGGACGAGCATCGACCCCGACGCCGTGCCCGGCGAGGAACGCGAGCGGGTCGTCAAGGCGCTCGGCTACCTCGAGCAGCAGGGCCTCGTCGAGCTGAAGGTCGCAGACGTGCGCCAGCGCTTCACGCTGGTGCAGCGGCCGCCGTCGCTCGACGAGCTGCGCGAACGGCTCACCGCGCGCTTCCAGCGCCGCGAGCAGTCGGAGGCGGAGCGGATCGATCGCGTCGTCGCTCTCGTCGAGCACGAGGGCTGCCAGGTGCAGTCGCTCGTCGGCTACTTCGGCGAGACGCGTGCCGATCCGTGCGGCCACTGCTCGTACTGTCTGACCGGATCGGCCCAACGCCTCCCGGAACCGACCCCGACCCCGCGGTTCGACCTCGACCGAGCCGTCCTCGACGAACTGGCGGCCGAGCATCCGACCGCGCTCGGAACGCCGCGCCAGCGAGCGCGCTTTCTCTGCGGCCTCTCGAGCCCCGCCACGACGAAGGCGAAGCTCACCCGCCACCCCCTGTTCGGCGCGCTGGCCGAACAGCGCTTCGCAACCGTCCTCGCCGCGGTTGGCGTGTAAAGCTTCGCGCTCTGCTCACTTTGCGGGGACAGATCTGGATATCGCCGTGACCTTCGCAGCATCTGCGCTCGCGGACCTCGAGTCGCTGCTCGTCGACGGCGGCAGCGTCGTGGTCGCAGAGTCGGAGCTCGTCCGCCACGGTGAAGACTTCAGCATCCATCCCGCGCGGCGACCGGACGCCGTCGTGCTGCCGGCGAGCACGCGCGAGGTGGCTGCCGTGATCGCCCTGGCGGCGCGCGAAGGAGTGCCGGTCGTGCCCTTCGGTGCGGGGACGAGCCTCGAGGGCCACGTGATCCCCGTCGCCGGCGGGATCAGCCTCGACCTCACCCGACTCGACCGGATTCTCGAGCTCCGCCCGAGCGACCTCACGGCGACGGTTCAGGCCGGCGTGACGCGACGGCAGCTCGACGCGGCGGCGCGCCGGCACGGCCTCCAGTTCCCGGTCGACCCCGGGGCCGACGCGACGCTCGGCGGCATGGCCGCGACGAACGCGAGCGGCACCACGACCGTCCGGTACGGCGGGATGCGGCGGCAGGTTCTCGCGTTGGAAGCGGTGCTCGGCGACGCGCAGGTCGTCCGCACCGGCAGCCGCGCGGCCAAATCATCCGCCGGCTACGACATCACCTCGCTCCTCGTGGGCTCGGAAGGGACGCTCGCCGTAATCACCGAACTGACGGTCCGCCTCCACCCCGTCGAGGAGTCGGGCGCGACCGTTCGAGCGGCGTTTCCGGACATCGCGGCTGCGTGTGCGGCCGCTGTCGACGTCGTCGCGGGCGGCGTCCTCGTGACACGCCTGGAGCTGCTCGACGCATGGAATGTCGCCGCGGTCAACAGCTACTCCGGCGCAGCGCTGCCCGAGCGGCCGCTGCTGCTCATCGACATCACCGGCGCGCCCGCGGCCGTCGACGAAAATCTCGCGGCAGTCGCCGATATCGTCGGAGACCACGGCGCCGCGGACGTCGTTCTGGAACGCGACGACGCGACGAGGCGCGCCCTGTGGCGGACGAGGCACGACGCGGCGTACGCGGTGATGGCAACCGCGCCGGGCAAGAAGCCGCGGAGCACCGACATCTGCGTTCCGGTGTCGGAGCTGCCGGCCGCAATCACGGCCGCGCGCGAAGCGGTCGACGCGCTCGGGCTCGACGCCGGCATCGGCGGGCACGTAGCTGACGGCAACTTCCACGTCGCGTTCATGCTGGATCCCGGCGACGAGGGCGAGGTCGACCGCGCGCGGAAGCTCGACGGGCTGCTCGTCGACGATGCGCTCGCGCGCGGCGGCACGTGCAGCGGCGAGCACGGCATCGGAATCGGTAAGCGGGCGTATCTCGCTCGCGAGCACCCGGACCTGATCCCGCTGTACCGGAAGCTCAAGGGCGTCTTCGATCCGCACGGCATCCTCAATCCGGGCAAGGTGCTGCCGTGACGTCGTTGCGCGCACGGCTGCTGGGCGGGGACCGCGCGGTCGGGCTGTTCGTTCAGACGCCGCACCCGGTCGTCGCCGAGGTCGCCGGTCGACTCGGTCCCGACGTTCTGTGCCTGGACCAGGAGCACGCGCCGTTCGACATCGCCGCCGTCCACGCCGTGGTGGGAGGTGCGGCGCTCGCGGGCGTGCCCGCCCTCGTCCGGGTCCCCGCGAACACGGCGCACCACATCGCCGCCGCGCTCGACGCCGGCGCCGCGGGCGTGGTCGTGCCACGCGTCGAGTCGGCAGGCGAGGCTGCCGCGGCCGCCGCGTTTGCGCGTTACCCACCGGTTGGATCGCGCGGCCTCGGCCCCGCGCGGAGCACCGGCTACGGCCGCGACATCGCGGCCGCGGTCGCTCGTGCCGCCGACGAGACGCTCGTTGCCGTCCAGGTGGAGACGCGTCGCGGCGTCGAAGCGCTCGACGAGATCCTCACGGTCGGCGAGATCGACCTCGTCTTCGTCGGCCCGGGAGACCTCGCCGCCTCGACGGGCCTCGGCGGCGGCGCACTTCGAGACATCCTCGACGACGTCGTCACGCGAACGCACGCCGCCGGCAAGGCAGCCGGCATCTACGCCGCGGACGCGGACGCTGCTGCGCACTGGGGTCGGCGTGGAGTCGAGCTCATCCTCTTCGGCAGCGACCTGGGCTTCCTCTCCGCCGGCGTCGAGGCGGCCTGGCTGTCGCTCCGGAAGCCAACGTGATCATCCCTGCCGCGGCAGGACCCGCGGGAGCCGGTATCCCTCGCGGTCCCGGTCCCAGGTCGACTCGGTGATGCCCCGCTCCCGCAGCCGGTACTTCTCGATCTTCCCGTTGGGCGTCAGCGGCAGAGCGTCGTCGAACTGGATGTAGCGGGGGATCGCGAAGTACGCGAGCCGCGGCTCGCAGAACGCCGTCAGCGCTTCGGGAGTGACCTGCGCGCCCTCGCGCACGACAACGCACGCCAGAACCTCGTCCTCCCCCTCCTCTGCCGGGACCGGCACGACCGCGACCGCGGCGATGTCCGGGTGAGCGGCAATGACCGTCTCCACCTCGTACGAAGAGATGTTCTCTCCGCGCCGGCGGATCGCGTCGTTGAGCCGGTCGACGAACCAGAACCAGCCTTCGGCGTCACGCACGACACGGTCTCCGGTGTGGAACCAGAGATTCCGCCACGCCTCCACCGTCTTCTCGGGCAGGCGGTTGTAGCCGAGCGCGAACGCAAACGGGTCGTCGCAGCGGACGACAAGCTCGCCCGGCGTTTGCGGAGGGACCTCCTCGTCGCCGCCGTCGACGACGCGCGCGTCGAAGCCGGGAGTGATGCCGCCCATCGATCCGGGCGGTGCACCTTCGAGCGCGGTCGAGAGGACTGCGTTGGTCTCCGTCGACCCCCACGCGTCGACGAGCTCGATTCCGAACCGCTCGCGCACCGGTCGGTGCAGCGCGGCAGGCGTGGCCGGTGCGAGCGCGATCCGCACACGATGTCGTCGCTCGTCAGGGTCCGCCTCGCGTTTCGCGAGGATGTGCACCATCGTTCCGAGCAGATACGTGACCGTCGCGTCGGCGGCGACGAGCCGCCGCCAGAAGCGCGATGCGGAGAAGCGCGGACCGGCGAAGAAGGTCGCGTCGTGGACGAGCGCCTGGACGAACGTGTTCAACGCATTCGTGTGGAACAGCGGGAGATTCGTGTAGAGCACATCGCCGGGGACGACGCCGAGAATCCCGCCCGTCCTGACCGCCCACCAGTACCACTGCGCATGCGGGCAGAGGACGCCCTTCGACGGACCGGTCGTCCCGGACGTGTAGAGGATGACGCAGGGGTCGCCGGGGCCGACGGCGGCGCGGACCGCGGGCTCGCCGCACGGTAGGGGGTCCTCGCCGAGCAGCCACCGCCGCGAGGGTGCGTTCGCGACGTGGTCGAGGCGATCTGCGAGCTCCGGTTCGAGCGCAAGCAGCACCGGCTCCGCGTCGGCGAAGACGTGCTCGAGCTGTGGTCCGCGCAGCGCCGTGTTGATCGGGACCAGGACCGCACCGAGCCAGGCGCACGCGAGCCAGAGCTCGACGACCTCGAGACGGTTTTCGCTGAGGACTGCGACGCGGTCGCCCCGAACGACGCCGGCGGCCGCGAGCGCACCGGCGCAACGCCGCGTGACGTCGAGCGCCTCGGCGCACGTGAGCGCGGCGTGCTCGTCGCGGGCGAGCACGCGGTCGGGGTCCCGTGCCGCCGCGCGGGCGAGTAGAGCCGGCAGCGTGCGCTCTTCAGACGGCAGTCTCGACGACCCGGCCACCGCGCGTATCGTACGGATCGATGGGCGCTCGCATCGTCGCCGTCGCCGAGTCGCCGTACTCGCGGCATCCGCGTGAGGGAACGACGACGGAGCAGTTGCTCGCCGACGCGTTCCTTCGGGTGCTTGCGCGCAGCGGCATCGACCGGCACGACGTAGACGGCATCGGCGTTTCGTCGTTCACGCTTGCACCGGACCACGTCGCGGATCTCGCGTTCCGGCTGGGCCTGCGCGTTCGATGGCTGATGGACGATGCGAACGGCGGCGCATCGGCGATCAACATGCTCCAGCACGCGGTGCGCGCCGTCGATGCGGGAGACGCACGCGCGATCGTCCTGCTGTCCGGCGACCACTTCGAGGCGGACGACTTCCGACGGCTCGTCGACCGATACAACCGCGCCACTGCAGACCACCTCGCGCCGATCCCGACGGGCGGTCCGAACGCGCTGTTCGCCCACCTGACGTCACGCCACATGACGCGGCACGGGCTCGAGCGCGAGGACTATGGACGCCTCGTCGTCAGGCAGCGGCAGTGGGCCGAGCAGAACCCGGGCGCCGTCTACCGGCAGCCGCTGAGCCTCGAGGAGTACCTCGCGGCCCCGCCCGTCGCGCCGCCGCTCCACCGTTACGACTGCGTTCCGGTCGTCAGCGGCGCAGACGCCGTCCTCGTCGCCGATTCGCAGGACGGTGTCATCGTGCGCGCGGTGCGCGCTCTCCACAACGCCGATCTCCACGAGGGAGACGGGCTGCGCACGGGGCTTGCCGAGGTCGCGCACGAGCTCTGGGATGCCGCCGGCTTCGGCCCCGCCGACGTGGACGCCGCCTACGTCTACGACGACTACCCGGCCATGGCGCTCATCCAGCTCGACGAGCTCGGGCTCGTCCCCGACAGCGACATCGCGCGCTTCGTCCGCGAGAGCGCGCTGCCGGTGAACACCTCGGGCGGGCAACTCTCGGCCGGGCAGGCCGGCGCCGCCGGCGGGATGCACGGGCTCGTCGAGGCCGTTCGGCAGCTTGTCGACGGCGACCGGGTCCGCGCGCGGCGCGCGGTCGTCAGCGGGTACGGGATGGTCGCCTACCGGTACGGGGCGTGCGCAAACGCAGCCGTCCTCGAGGCCACGTGAGCTTTCCGATTCCGGTCTGCACGGCGTGCGGTCGCGCGGCATTCCCGCCGCGGGCGCTGTGCCCGTCCTGCGGGGACCGCTCGTGGGCCGACGCCGCCGCGGAGGCAGGGCGCGTCGAGGAGGTAACGGAGCGTGCCGGCGTCCACATCGCCTCCGTCCGTACCGATCTCGGCCCGGTCGTCGTCGCGCGCGTGGCGGAGGCCACGGCGCCGGGCGACATGGTCAGGCTCGACGCCGACGGCGGCGTTCCCGTCGGCACACGGGACTGAGCAGCCGCGTCGCGCCCGGCCGCGCCGTCACGCTTCCGTCGACAGCAGACGCGCCCGCGTCACGAACTCCTCGATCGCTTCGGCGGACGCCTGCCTGAACGTGCCGATCCGGGACGGGGCGGAGCCGCTGATCGCGCGCATCTTCACCGCGACTTCCGCCTGCTTCGCGGCGATGCCGTTCGCATTCAGCACGACGGCGCCGTCGACGGTGTACGCGTTGCGGGTCCCGAGCAGGAGCGCCGGCAATCCGCCCGCGGGGATCAACACCTCGGCGCCGGCGGCGACGAGCTCGCGGCCGAGCGTCTCGAACTGCGACTCGACGTCGCCCGCCGCGTCGTCGTCGCCTTCGAACGCCTTCATGAAGAGGTCGACGCTCGTGCTCATCGCACGGACGCCTGCGCAGCGGCCGTCGAGCGAATAGCCACGGATCTGCTGCTCGTGCCACTCCTTGAAGTTCGGGTGGATCGTGATCAGGCCGAAGCGGTAGCCGAGCTGGCAGGCCCACAGGATCGACGACTCGCCGAGGCCGACGATCGGGATCGACAGTGTGCTCCGCAGGTCCCACAACCCCGCGTCCTGGAAGTGCCCGAGGATGATGCCGTCGACGCCCGAGCGCTCGAGCTCGATCGCTCCCGCGAGTGCCTGCACGGAGCACCGCAGCTCGGTCAGCCGGTGCACGTAGTAGTCCGGCGGCGTGATGCCGGAGAACCCGAACTCATAGCCGGGGTCGGCGATCTCGTTCAGGTATGCGACGAGCCGGTCGACGTACGGCTTGTTTGCGATCGGGTCGGTGAAGCCCTGCCAGACGATCTGGGGCACCTCGCTCCTTTCGGTGCGTGCGGGCGGGCGCGGCGCGCCCGCCCGCACGTCGCGTCTACTTCGTCGTTGCGGGGACGTACTTGCCGTTCTTCACCTGGAACAGGAAGAACAGTGCGTACCGGTTGTTGCCGTTGCGCGCGAATGCGAGCGGCGTCCCGAGAATCGTGCTCTTGAACCGGGTCTTCCGGATCGCGGCGAGGACGCTCGCACGCGTCGGCTTGTGACCCTTCGAGCACGTGGTCCAGAGCGCGTTCAGAACGACCTGCGTCGCGACGTACGACGGCGGGCCGTACGTGCCGAACGCCTGGTTGCCGTTCGCCGCCTCGTACGCCTTGATCGTCGACTGCGCAGCCTTGATGAACCTGACGTCGGGCGCGAACGATGCCACGTACCCGCCCTCCGGCGTGAACTGTGTCGGTGAGTAAAGGCCGTTCGCGGCGACGATCGTCGCATGCTTCCCCTGCGCCGCGAGCTGTTGCGCGAAGAGTTGCCCCTGCGACGCGATCTGCCACGAGAGAAGCACGACGCCGGTGCTCGCGTCGATCTTGCCGACCAGCGACGAGAAGTCGGTGTCGGACTGGCTGACCGACTCGCGCTCGACGGCGATCCCCTTCTTCTGCAGCTTCTGCGCGACCTCGTTCGCGAGCTCGGTCTTGTCCGGCGTCTGATCGTCGACGATCATCACCTTCTTCGGGTTGAGCTTGCGGGCGATGAGCAGGTAGAGAAGCGGCGCCTGCGCGTCGTTGTTCGCGTTGACACGGAAGAAGGTCGGAAGCTGGCCGTCGGACAGGCGACCGTCGGTCGCCGAGGAGCTCACCATCGCGAGGTGCGCGGGCGTGAAGATGGGGCCTGCGACCTTGACGACCTGGCTACCGGCCGGACCGACGACTGCAAGCACCGAGCGATTGCTGACGAGGCTCTGTGCCACCGTCGATCCCTGCGCGGCGTTCAGCTGGTCGTCTGCCTCGAGCAGCTTGAAGTTCGTGTGGTGTCGCTGGTTGAACTGCTTGAGCGCAAACCGTCCCCAAGAGACCTGCTCCTGCCCGAGCACGGCCGCGGCACCCGTCATCGGGCCCATCTGTGCGTAGGTGAGGCCGTTGCATGCGGCCGGAACTTTGGCGGTCGCAGCGGCGGCCGTGGCGGCGAGAGCAGCCGGTCCCACAGCGACTACACCGATCGCGATCTTCTTGAAGCGCATGTGACCCTCCTGTTCGAGCTCGAACGTAGGACCGCGATCCTACGGGGTATCCGGGCGCGGCCGCCACGCGACATGCGCCGGCGTGACGTCTTCCGGGGACCGGCAGCCGAGGAGCGCGAGCGCGGTCGCGAGCTCCTCGCGCAGGAGCGTCAGAGCTGCGGCGACCCCGTCCTCCCCGGCGGCGGCGAGCGCCCACAGCACCGGCCGGCCGACGAGGACGGCGCGCGCGCCGAGCGCGAGCGCTGCAGCAATGTCGATACCGCGGCGTACGCCGCCGTCGACGAGCACTTCGAGCCGGCCGGCAACGGCGTCGACGACTTCGGGCAGCGCCTCCGCGGAGGCCGCGACCCCGTCGAGCTGGCGGCCGCCGTGGTTCGACACGATCACCGCGCCGACGCCGTGGTCGGCGGCGAGCCGGGCGTCCTCGCGGGTCAGGACACCCTTGAGGACGAGGGGCAGCCCGAAGGACGCGAGCCATTCGAGATCCCGCCACGAGAGCCCGGGGTCGACGAGTCGATTCAACTCGTCGACCGTGAGCCCGGTCGCCGTGACGACGAGATCTGTCGGGGCCTCCCAGCCGGCCCGCAGCGCGCGCTCGCGACGGCCGAGCACCGGCCCGTCGACGGTGACGACGAGCGCGTCGTACCGCGCCGCTGCCGCCTGCGCTACGAGCTCGTTCGTGATTCCGCGGTCGCGGAAGCAATAGAGCTGGAACCAGTGCAGCCCGCCGGCCGCGGCCGCGAGCTCGGCGGGCGTCGCACGCGAGATGGTGGGCGCGACGGCGCCGACGCCCGCCCGCGCCGCGCCGCGCATCGTTGCCGCGGCGCCGCCGCGGGCGACCAGCTCCTGGAACCCGAGCGGTGCAGCGAGGATCGGCGCCTTCACCGTGCGGCCGAGCACGGTCGTCGCGGTCGTGACGTCGTCGACGCCGACGAGAACGCGCGGCCGAAGCGTGAGCGCTTCCCAGGCTGCGCGGTTCGCGCGCAGCGTCCGCTCGTCACCCGCGCCGCCGTCGAGATGCGCGAACAGCGGGGCGTCGAGATGCTCGCGCGCAAACGCCTCGTAGTCGGCGAGATTCAACGCTCGCTGCCGGGCATCGAGCACGCATTGATCGTATGCTCGCCCCGTGCTCTCGGCGCGCGTTCACGAATTCGGAAGTGAACCGGTGCTCGAGGAGGTCGCGGAGCCGCAGCCCCTGCCGGGCGAGTCCCTCGTCGCGATCGAGGCGGCGACGGCAACGCACCTCGACCTCACGGTGCTCACCGGCTCGTTTGTCGCCCGACCGCCGCTGCCGTACGTACCGGGCACGGACGGCGCGGGCGTGGTCCTCGAATCGGTGGTGCACGCGTCCGGGACGCGCGTCCGGATCCGCGGCGGCGGCGTCGGCATCGGGCGTGACGGCACATGGGCGCAGCGCGCGTCGGTGCCGGACGACGCCCTACACCCCGTCGAGGACGACGTCGACGCTGCGCTCGCCGCCGCGTTCTTCTCGCCTGCGACGACCGCTCACGTCGCCCTGCACGAGCTCGGCGCTCTCGCACGCGGTGAGCGTGTTGCCGTCACCGGAGCGACCGGGGCGGTCGGCTCGCTCGTCGTGCAGCTCGCGCTGCATCACGGCGCTGCGGACGTCCAGGCGCTCGTCGGACGTGCTGCGAAGCTCGACTCCGTCGCACCGGGCGCACGCGCGCTCGGTCCTGCGGAATTACCGGACGAGGTCGACCTGCTCGTCGACACGGTCGGCGGCGCGCGGCTCGCCGAGCTGATCCCACGCGTACGCCCGGGCGGTCGTGCCGTGCTCGTCGGGTACACCGCGGGCGTCGACGTGACGTTCCACCTCCCCCTCCTGCTCGCGTCCGCCGTCCGGCTGCTGCCGCTGAGCATGCTCGAGTGGGGGCCCCGCGTCGCACATCTCGCACCGGATCTCCTGCGCCTGCTCCAGACGGGCGAGCTCCGGCTGCCGATCGACCGCCGACCCTTGAGCGAGCTCACATCGGCGCTCGCCGACCTTCGGGCCGGCCGCGTCGTCGGCCGCCTCGTGCTCCTCCCCTAGGCTCCGTGTCTTCCGCCTGTCCGTCAGGCGACGGGCGGCGGACGGCCCTCGGCGCTCGCCGCGAGCGCGGGATCCCAGTTGCAGACGGCGCAGGCGTGCTGCACGGCGGACAGCGCGAACGCGAGCGCCGTTTCGTGCGGGTCGTCGGCGGCCCGCACATCCTCCCAGTCGAGGAGGTACTCGCCGAGCGTCGCGTCCCAGCGCGCCTCGGCGGGCGAGAGCGTCGCGAGCTCGAAGCCGGCGGGCGCCGGAAAGGCGTAGGCGTAGAAGGCCGCCTTCGGGTAACGCGCATCGCCGGGCCACCAACCGACCGCCACCTCCTGTGCGTTCATCGCGTTGCGGGTGATGAAGTCCGCCGCGGGCGGGTCGGCCGGCAGGCCGGAGAAGAGGCTGACCGCGAGATCGAACGACCCCCACCAGGCGTTGACCGGCGTCGAGCGGCCCCGATAGGGCGCGCGCAGCTCGGCGAGCACGAGCGCCGCGCGCGTTGCCGCGGCGAAGTACGCGGTGACTTGGGCCGGGTCGTACGTCGCGTGCGCGTCGTCTTCGTCGAGCGGCGTCTGCCACGGCGTCTCCTGCGGCGTCGGATCGATCTCGACGGGGCCGGCGAGCGACCTCACCGCCGCCACGACTTCGCGCGTCACCGTGCCGACCGAACGATCGGGCGCGAGCGGTACGCGCGCGATCCTGCCGTCGCTGTGCTGGACGACGGCCTCATGGTCGCAGAGGTCGAGCCCGACGACGATCGCGCCCGAGCCGTCCGGCGCAGGCAGCGGCTGAGTCTCCCAGCCGCGCGCGCCCAAACGGAGCGCCGCGTGCTGGAGCTGCGGCTCCGGCGGGGCGAGCGCTGACGCCAGCTTGCCGAGCACCTGCGTATGCGCGTGCAGCGTGTCGCAGGTGTCGCGCCACGCGTCGTACGGCAGCGCGGGCCACGCGGTCACGCTGCCCCCCGTCACGCCGGCCGCAGGACGAACATCAGCTCGTCGACGAAGCACCAGCTCCAGTTCTCACCCCGCTCGACCGAGCGAGCGATCGGATGCCCCGACTCGGCGGCGTGGCGGCTCGCGTGGTGGTTCGGCGACGAGTCGCAGCAGCCGATCTTGCCGCAGATCTGGCACATCCGGAGGTGCATCCACTCGCTGCCGGTCTTCAGGCACTCCTCGCAACCGGCGATCTGCGCGGGCGGGTCGAGGATCTCCACCTGGTCCAGATGCGAGCAGAAATCGCCCATGACGCATTGTGCACGCTCAGGCGAGCTCGCGGGCGCGCGCGAGCAGCGCCGTCTCAGCGTCCGCTTCGCGCTCGCGCGCGGCCGCGCTCCACGCCTCGCGGTCGGCCAGGGTCGCGGCAAGTCCGTCGAGCATCGCGTCGATCGCTGCGGCCGCCGACGAACCGACCTGCAGGCGGGCCGCGGCGCACGCAGCCGGATCGAGCGCGGCACGCAGCGTCGCGTCGTCCAGCTTGACCGGCGATCCGACTACCGCTTCGGCAGCCGCCGCCAGCCGCGTCGGCGTGAGCGCCGACGGCGGCTCGCCTGTGTCGACGAGGTCACGAACGGCGCGGCCGACGACCTTGTGCGCGCTGCGGTAGTCGAGCCCCCCGACGAGCGCGAGGACGTCGGCGACGTCGGCCGCCGTGACGAAGCTTTCCCGTGCGATCTGCTCGAACCGCGCCGGCCGGAGCTCGACACCCTCGAGCACGGATGCCGTCAACCGCGCGATCGCCACGGCCTCGTCGAGCGCGCGCGGCACAGTGCCGTTCAGGAGATGGAAGTGATCGGTGCGGGCGGAGCCGGTGTGCAGCGTCGCCACCGCTGCGGCCAGGTCGCCGGCTGCCTGCCCCGCCTGCGTGCGGATCGCGGCGAGCGCGTACGGGTTCTTCTTCTGCGGCATCAGCGCGCTCGCCCGGCTGTGCGCGTCGGCGAGCTCGAGCAGGCCGAACTCCTGGCTCGCGTAGATCTCGAAGTCCTGTCCCAGCTGACTCTGATGCGTCGCCGCGATCGCGAGCGCCGCGAGCAGCTCGACGTACACATCGGCCTGCCAGGCGGCGTCCTTCGTGTGCTCGACGAGTCCCTCGCAGCCGAGCAGCTCGGCGAGGCGCATCCGGTCGAGCGCCCAGCGCGACCCGGCGCTGCCGCCCGCACCGGCGACGCTCGCGCCGAGCGCTGCGTGCGAGGCCCGCGCGCGCTCGGCGTCGCGCAGCGCCGGATACGCGTAGGCGAGCAGCAGATGGCCGACCGTCGTCGGCTGTGCCGGCTGGAGATACGTGTAGTCGGTCGCGAGCGCCTGGCGCGTGGCGCGCGCGTGCCCGGCGAGCGCCGCCGCCTGGTCGACGAGCGCGTCGTGCAGCTCGCGCACTGCCCTCCGCGCGGTGAGCCGGAGGCCGACGCGAAACGCCTCGCGACGCGGCCGTCCCGCGCTCAGCCACCCGGCCGCCGAGCGGCCGACGCGCCGCTCCAGCTCGGCCTCGCGCGCGTTGAACGCGTCGCCGAGCGTCGGGTCCCAAGGGAACTCGGCTCCGGGGATTGCGTGCAGCTCCAGCAGCCCGCGCAGCAGCGCGCGCGCGTCGTCGCCTGCGAGATCCCCACCCTCGACGAGCGCGACCGCATGCGCGAGATCGGCGAGCGACAGACCGTGGGCGAGCCGCGGGCCGTGCGCGCTCTCGGCGGCGTACGCGGCGGCGACGAGCTCGCCGGCCGCGCCGCCGCGCAGCCGCCCGCCGCGGCCCAGCTCGTCGGTGTCGGTCATCGGACGGAGCCTAGAGAAGAGGAGGAGCAGCGCGGGACGTACCGAACCGCGGTTCATGCCGCACGTGCCGAGCACGTTTGGCGAGGACGCCTTCGGCCGGCGGGCCGAGGCCGCGGCGCGGTTCTTCGGCACGCCGGCCTACATCGCCGGCCAGACCCTCGTCGTGATCGCCTGGATCGTGCTGAACGCCCTCGCGATCGGCTTTCGCTGGGATCCCTATCCGTTCATCCTGCTGAACCTCGCCTTCTCGACGCAGGCCGCCTACGCGGCGCCGCTGATCCTGCTCGCGCAGACCCGGCAGTCCGAGCGGGACAAGGACGCGCTCGACCACCTCGAGGCGCATCGCGAGGAGATCATGCGCCACATGCAGGAGCGCGAGGCGGCGATCAAGCGGGAGACGGGCGCGCTGAAGGAGCTGATCCAGGCGAACACGGCGCTGACCCAGGAGGACAAGGCGCTGACGGAGAGGGTCGAGGCGCTGACCCGCGAGATCCACGCGCGGCTCGCGGCCACGTAACGTCTCGTCAGGGAGACGTGGGCGGATTCGGCGAGAGATACCGCGCGTTCGACCGGTTCCAGCAGAGGCACCGCTGGCTCGGCTTCGCACTGGCGGTGCGGCAGAAGTACGCCGACGACCAGGCCTCATACCTGGCCGCGACGATCACGTACTACGGCTTCTTCGCGATCTTTCCGCTGCTGCTCGTGCTCTCGACGGTGCTGGGCTTCGTCCTGCAAGGCCACCGGCATCTGGAGGACCGAATCGTCAACTCGGCGCTCGGCCAGTTCCCGGTGATCGGACCACAGCTCGTCCACGGCTCGCTGCACGGGAACACGCTTGCGCTCGTGGTCGGCCTCGTCGCGGCGCTCTGGTCGGGCATGGGCTTCTTCCTCGCCGGCGAGAACGCGATGAACCATCTGTGGGGCGTCCCGTTCAAGCGCCGCCCGGACCCGTTGCACGCGCGAGGGCGAGCGCTCGTTTTGCTCCTCCTGCTGGGAGGCGGCGCGATCGCGACCACGATTCTCGCCGCGCTCGCGACGGTGGGCGCGCAGTTCGGCGCCTTCTGGACGGTCGTCTCGCTCGCGCTGTCCACGATCGTGAACATCGGCCTCTTCTGGGTCGCATTCCGCGTGCTCACGGCACGAGAGGTGAGCTGGCGGCAGCTACGCGGCGGCGCCGTGGCAGCGGGCGTGCTCTACGAGCTGCTGCAGACCCTCGGCGGGTACTACGTCGGGCACACGCTCAAGCACGCGAGCAACCTCTACGGCACATTTGGACTCGTGATCGGGCTGCTGTCGTGGATCTACCTTGCGGCGCACATCACGCTGCTCGCGGCGGAAGGGAACGTTGTCGCGACCCGGCGGCTCTGGCCGCGGAGCTTCTCCCTCGTGTTCGAGCAACCGGCGACGGCGGCCGACAAGCGAGCGCTGACCCAGCGCGGCATGGTCGAGGAGCGCCGGCAGGACCAGACGGTGACCATCGACTTCCCCCCGACTCAGCCGGACGAGGCTTCTGACGGGTCCGACGCACCCTCGACCTGAGCGTTGCGCGGAAGCTCCCGGGCGTGCGCGCTCTCGGCGTCGGTGTAGTGCTCCGACGCCGGCCAGGGCGCGAGGACGAGCAGCAGCGTCGCGTCCTCGAGCGCGTGCAGGCTGTGGCGCTCGTGCGGATCGAACGTGACGAGCGTGCCGGCCTCACACTCGACGGACTCGCCACCCGCGTCGATCGTGACGCGGCCGCCGACCACCTGCACCATGGCGCGCTCGCGGACGTGATGCTCGCCCATGGACTGTCCCGCTTCGAGCTCGACGACGACCGCCCGGCATTCCGGTGAGCTGAAGAGGACGCGCGGGATCTGCTCGTCGCGCCGCGGCACACGGGGAGCGTCGGCCCCGGGCTCGCGCGGCTGCTCCTTCTGCGTGGACGGCGGCAGCGACGTGAGGTTCCATCGCTTCACCTGACGAACGCTAACGGGTCCGGACGGTCGCCGCCCGCAAGACGTGCTCGCGCCAGAGCGATGCCGTGTGCCGGAGCAGTCCGGTGACCGCGGCGAGCCACACCGCGAACGCGACCCAGACCCACACACGTGCGAAATCGACGAGGCCGCCGATGCGCTCGACGTCGCCGACGACGAAGCTGCACGCGGCGTACATGCCGAACGGAAACACGGTCGACCACCGACGCAGGTCGTAGTTCAGCCTCCGCGACACGAGCTCGCCGGCGATCAGTGCGGGCAGCCACAGCGCCGCCGCGATCCAGAGGACGAGCGATGCGTGCGCGAACGCGGCAGCGAGCCCATGCAGCGTGTCGAACGACTGCGCAGCCTGCGCGGCACGTCCACATGCGAGCGTCGCGATCGCGAGCGCACCGCCGGCCACCCAGTGATCGCCGCCGCCGACGAGCAGCTGACGAAGATCGAAGCGAGCGAAGACGAACGCGTACGCCGCCACGCCCGCTGCGAGGACGACATACGACGCGAGCGCGAGCCAGCGGACGCGGTCTCGGGTGCCGATCACGGCCGCCAGCACCGCGAGCGACTCGGTCGAGACGGCGAGCATGAACGAGACGCCGACCGTCGGCGTCGTCCAGCTCCGGAGAATGTGCGGCACGAGCACCACCCACACGCAGACGGCGAGCGCAAGCAGTGCGGCCGCCTCGTGGTGCCAGCCGAGCAGCGAGACCCGCGCTCCGAGGACGCACGTGCCGGCGACGCCCGTCAGCGCGCCCGGCACACCCGCTTCGCGACGCGCGCGCGTCCGGTCGAGGAGCACGCGGCCGGCGAGCAGCAGCCCGAGCACCGCCCACACGGCTGCCGCGAGCACGAGCAGCACGCGCGAGAGCGTCTCCTGCCCGTCGATCGAGAGCCCGATCGAGACGATGCCGGTGCCCATCACGACCGCACCCGACGCGGGCGGTACGGCCGACAGGACGCGCGCGACGAATCCGGCCACGGCCCGCTCTGCGGTCACCGTCGGACGATAACGAGCGCAGCGGCGATGATGGCAACGAGGCGATGCTGAATCAGCTGTTCCATGCGTTCGACGTGTTCGCCGACCACCTCCGGTCGATCGGGTGGCATGCACTGGCGATCGCCGTCGCGCTGCACCTCTGCAAGCTCGTCGTGCGGACACGAGCCTGGCGCAACGTGCTCGCCGCCGCGCATCCCGACACGAACGTGCGCTGGCGCGGGGCCTTCGGCGCCTACGTCGCCGGCGCTGCGGTCAACGCCGTCGTCCCGGCGCGCGCCGGCGACGCGCTCAAGCTCTTCCTGATCAGGCAGCGGATCCCCGGCTCGCGCTACCCGACGCTCGTCGCGACGCTCGCGGTCGACACGCTCTTCGACTTCGTCGCCTCGACGATCCTGTTCGTCTGGGTGCTGCAGCTCGGCGTGCTTCCCGGCCTCGACGTCCTGCCCCGGCTGCGTTCCGTCGACTGGTCGTGGGCCGACCGTTATCCCCGCCTCGCGATCGTCGTCGGGCTCGTTGTGCTCGCCGTCGCGATCGTCGTGGGGCTGTGGACGCGCCGGCGCGTGCAGAACTTCGCCCAGCAACTGCGCGCCGGCGGCGCGATCCTCCGCGACCCGCCGCGCTACCTCCGCTCGGTCGCGAGCCTGCAGGCGATCGACTGGGCGCTGCGGATCGGGACGATCTACTTCCTCCTGCGCGCCTTCGGCCTGCCCGCGACCGTGCACAACGCGCTGCTCGTGCAGGCGACGCAGAGCCTCTCGACGCTCGTGCCGCTGACTCCCGGCGGCATCGGGACCGAGCAGGGGCTGATCGTCTACGTCTTCTCCGGCACCGCGGCCGCAGCCGCGGTGCTGAGCTTCAGCGTCGGGATGAAGATCACGCTGATGACGGTCAACCTCGTCGTCGGCTTCGCGGCGATCGGGCTGATGCTGCGGACGTTCCGCTGGAAGCGCTTCATCGACCGGCGATCCGAGAGACTCGCGGAACCGTGAGCGGGCAGAGCACCTCCCGTCCCCTCGCCCTCGCCGGCGGCGGCCGTGCCGTCGGCGGGCCCGTGTCGCGCCGGCTGCTCGCCGCCTACTTCGCGACGGCGCTCGGCGGCTGGCTCGCGGCGACGATCGCCGCGGTGGCAGCGGCGGGCGACCTCGCCGCCGGGAACCCGCTCGCGGCCGGCCCCGTGCTCGCAGTGCACCTCGTCGCGCTCGGCGTGCTCCCGTTCGCAGTCGCCGGCGCGTGCTTCCACCTGCTGCCCGTGATGCTCCGCAACGACTTGCCGTCGCAGCGCGCGCTCTGGGTCGCGCTGCCGCTGCTGTGGGGCAGCTTCCTGATCGCGGCGGGACTCGGCCGCGAGTCCGGCCCGCTGGTCTGGATCGGCGCGGCCGCGCTGGCGTGCGGGCTCGCGATCGTGCTCGCCGAGATCCTCACGCTCGTCGGGCGCGCGCCGGGCGGCCGGATGCTGATCGCAAGCCGCACCGGCGTCGCACTCTCGTGCGCGCACGCCGTCGTCGCGCTCTGCCTCGGCGCCCTGATCTACGACTACGACCGCCCGTTCGGCGGCCTGGCATACGGACGCTGGCTGCTCATCCACCTGCACGTCGCCCTGCTCGGCTGGATCGCGCTGCTGATCGTCGCGGTGGGACGGAGCCTCGGGCCGATGCTCGCGCAGGCGCCGACCGCTCCGCAGCGATCGCGACCGTACGAGGAGCTCGCGCTGGCCGGCGGGCTCTGGCTGCTGCTCGCCGGGATCGGCACCCGCGACCGGCCGCTGACCCTGGCCGGCGGCGCGGTCGTCGTGCTCGCGCTCGCCCGCTTCGTGACGCTGACGCTGCGCACGGCGCGCGCGCGACGCAGCTCGATCGAGGCGCCGCTCGCACACCTGCTCGCCGGCGGCGTCTTCCTCGCGCAGGCCGCCGTCCTCGGATTCGTCGCTGCCGCGGGCGCGGGCGGCACCCGGGTCGTCATCGCGTACGTCGTCTTCCTGCTCGGCGGCTGGGCGGCCGGCGTCGTCGTCGGCCACCTGGGCAAGCTGCTCTCACTCTCGCTCTGGGTGTGGTGGCCGCCGGGGCCTCGGCCGAAGCAGGCCGTCCTCTACCCGCGCGGACTGACACTGCTCGAAGCGGCGGCGTTTGCCGCCGGCATCGAGACGCTCGCGATCGGCGTCCTCGCCGGCAGCGCCGTCGCCGCGCGCGCCGGCGCGGCCGCACTCGTCGTCTCGGCCGTCCTCACGGTCGCCGGCGCGGCGCTCACCTGGTCCCGTCGTTCGACGTAAGGACGGCCGCCGCACCGGCACCAACGATCCACACCCGAAAGCTCAAGGAGGACACATGCCCTACGGGAGTTGGATCAACGACCTGCCGACGACGTTCTTTCTCGTCGTGCACATCACCGCGTTCGCGCTCGGCGCGGGCTTCGCATGGCTCGCGTACAAGCGCGAGCTGTCGCTGCTCGGCGTCGCGTTCTCGCTCTTCGCCGTCGCCGAGCTCGTCTACATGACGTACCACCTCGACTGGACGGTCTTCCTGTTCGCGCACACGATTGCCGAGGTGCTCGACCTCACCGCATTCGTGCTCGTGTTCGCGGCCGCCGTCTACTCGACCGTGCGCAGGCCGGCGCTCGAGGTGACACGGTCGTGAGGCGCGCAAGACTTCTCGCGCCCGCCGTCGCAGTCGTCGCCGTGACGCTCGTCGCGGCAGGCTGCGGCGGCGCGCGCAACAGCGCCCCGGTCAAGACCACCGCGGTCTCGATGGCGAAGAGCTACCGCTTCTCGCCGACCGCGATCGTGATCAAGGCGGGCCAGACCGTGACGTGGACGAACAACGACAACTTCACGCACACCGTGAAGTTCGAGGGCCAGGACGACCACAAGGTCGACCGCGGCCACAGCGTGTCGATCCGGTTCGACAAGCCCGGCACGTATCACTACGTCTGCACGCTGCACAGCAAGGACATGCACGGGACGGTGATCGTCCGGTGACGCTCGCCGAGCTGCGAGGCGACGTCGTCATCCTCGCCTGTGCGATCAGCGCCGGCGTCCATGCGGCGCTCGCTCCCGACCATTTCGAGGAGGGCACCGCGGCCGGGATCGGGTTCGTCGTCTCGGCCGTGCTGCTCGCCGTGCTCGCGGTCGTCCTGACGAAGACGCCCTCGCAGGCCGCGCTCGTCTCGGCGATCGCGATCTTCGCCGGGCTGATCGTGGCCTACGCACTCGTCGTGACGACCGGCGTTCCCGTCCTCCACCCGGACGTCGAGGCGGTCGACGGGCTCGCGCTCTTCACGAAGGCGGTCGAGGTGGCCGGAATCGCCGCCGCCTGGGGTCTCGTCCGCCGGCCGTCGCTGCTCGCCTTCCCGCAACCGAAAGGAACCCTGTCATGAACCGCACCCGAGCGGCGAAGCCGATCCCGCTGTCGCTGACCGCGATCGTCGCGTTCTTCGCCGCCCTCGCCGCGCTCGCCGTGTCGAACGGCATGAACATGGCGCAGGCGCACGGCAACCCGGCGCCCGTCGCGCCGGCGGCGATGAACATGCCGATGACCGTCTCTGTCGAGTCGGCCCCGGCGCTCACCGCGAAGGCGGTCACACTCCGCACGGACATGCGCAAGCTGTGGGAGGACCACATCACGTGGACACGGCTCGCGATCATCAGCCTCGTCGCGGGGACGCCCGACACGAGCGCCACCCTCGCCAGGCTCCTGCGGAACCAGACCGACATCGGCAACGCGATCAAGCCGTACTACGGCGCGGCGGCGGGCAGCGCGCTGACGAAGCTGCTGCGGGCGCACATCCTGATCGCCGCCGACGTCGTCGCGGCCGCCAAGGCGGGCGACCAGGCGAAGCTCGCCGCCGCGCAGGCCCGCTGGACGGCGAACGCCGACCAGATCGCCGCGACGCTCCACAGCGTCAACCCGCGCTTCTGGCCGCTCGCGACGATGAAGGCCGAGATGCACATGCACCTGAAGCTGACAGCGGCCGAGGCCGTGGCGCGGATCCAGGGAAAGTGGGCGGCGGACGTCGCCGCCTACGACCGCGTGCACGACCACATCCTCCACATGTCCGACCTGCTCGCCGCCGGAATCGTCGACCAGTTCCCGGCGCGCTTCAGGTAAGGACCGGCCGGGATGCGACACCAACCTCACGTGCAGACGAAGACGACACCGGGAATGGACGTCGACGAGGTCGGAGCATGGCGGCGCGAACAGCTGACGGCGGCCGGGTTCCCGGCCCGGCTCGCCGCCGAGATCTCCGACGACGACCGCTTCGACCTGCACGCGCTGATCGGGCTCGTCGAGCGGGGCTGCCCGCCTCCCCTCGCGGTGCGAATCCTGGCCCCGCTCGACCCGAGGCGCGTCCCATGAGCATTCTCGAGGTCGGTACGGTGAAGGCCGTGGAGCCCGCCGTCCCGCTGGTCGCAGCCCCGCCGCCGCCGCCGTTCGACCTCGAGTCGCACGAGTGGCTGCGGACGCTTCGGGCGGACGGTGCGACGCGCGACGCGGCGATCGCCCGCCTGCACACGCTTCTGCTCGGCGCGGCACGGTTCGAGATCTCGCGCCGGCGGCACACAATGCGCCACCTGCGCGGCAACGAGCTCGAGGACATCGCAGCCGAGGCCGCGGCCGACGCGACGCTCAGCGTCCTCCGCCGGCTCGACGACTTCCGCGGCGCGAGCCGCTTCACGACGTGGGCGTACAAGTTCGCCCTGCTCGAGGCGGCGGTCAAGCTCCGCAAGCGCGCCTGGCAGGGCCGCGAGGTTCCGCTCGAGCCCGACGACTGGGACATCTTCTCGAGCACGGCGCTCGGGCCCGATGCGGCGAGCGAGCAGCGCGAGCTGCTCGCCGCGGTGCAGACGGCGGTCGCCGAGGCGCTCACCCCGCATCAGCGCAGCGTCCTCGTCGCCCTGGCCGTCAACGGCGTCCCGATCGACGTGCTCGCCGAGCGGCTGAGCACGAACCGGGGCGCGCTCTACAAGACCTTGCACGACGCGCGGCGGAAGCTGCGCGCCCACCTCGTCGAGCGCGGCTTCGCGCTCGCAGACCGGCTGGAGGCAGAGTGACCGACAGATCCGAGATCGGGCAGGCGCTCGGCCGCCTGCTGGGGCCGGCCGAGCCCGAAGTCGGCTGCGACGTGTGCTTCGACGAGCTCGACCGCTACGTCGAGCTCGAGCTCGCCGGCCGCGACGTCGACGCCGAGATCCCGGGGCTCCGCGCCCACCTCGCCGGCTGCCCTGCCTGCCGCGAGGAGCACGACAGCCTGTACGCGTTGCTCAGCGCCTGAGGTCGCGTCCGCCCCACGATGGGGGGACGACCCGATGGCAGGCTCCCCGACGCGGTGGCAGCGTTGAGGTACGCGAACGGAAGGAGCCGCAGATGAACGGATACGCACCATCGAGAGCCGCGACGTCGAGAGCCGAGCCCCGGGCACGATCGATCGCGGTCGAGGTCGAGGGGCGCTGGGACGCGCTCGCCCTCTCGAAGCAGCTCAGCTCCTACCACTCGTTCCTCGTCGAGCACCACGCGGGACGCTGGGTCGTCCACGCTCGCACGCCGGGCTGCCGCGGCGAGGCGCTCGACGACGCGCTCCGCGCGGTCGACGACTGGGCCGCACAGCACGAGCTCGACCGCGTCCCCCTGCGCGTCGACGGAACGGAGCTCCGGTGATCGCGCCCGCCCCGACCGCGCCTCCGGTACGGCCCGTCCGGCGTGCCGACGGCCGCGTCGAGGTCAGGTGCGCCGCCTGCGGGTACGGCGCCGTCGTCACGCGGCTGCCGAAGCGCTGCCCGATGTGCGGCGGCGCGGGCTGGCTGGCCCAGCGGTGACCGCCGCGGCGACCCTGCCGCGAACACGGCTCGAGGAGTTCCTCGCCGAGATGCTCCTGATCCGGCGCTTCGAGGAGAAGGTCGAAGAGCGATTCCGCGCCGGCGACCTCGCCGGCTTCCTGCACGCCGACATCGGCCAGGAGGCGGTCGCGGTCGGCGTCTGCCGCGCGCTCGAGGACGGCGACACGATCGCGTCCACGCACCGCGCGCACGGACACGTGATCGCGATGGGCACGCCTCCCGGCGAGGTGATGGCCGAGCTCTACGGAAAGGTCGAGGGCTGCTCGCACGGCTACGGCGGCTCCATGCACCTGTACGACGTGGCGCGCGGAGTCCTCGGCGCGAACGCCGTCGTCGGCGGCGGCCTGCCCTCCGCCGTGGGCACCGCGCTCGCGTTCCAGCTGCGCCGCCAGCCGCACGTCGCGGTCGCGTTCTTCGGCGACGGCGCGACGAACATCGGCACCTTCCACGAGTCGATGAACATGGCCCAGCTCTGGCGCCTGCCGGTCGTCTTCGTCTGCGAGAACAACCGCTGGTCGGAGTCGACGCCGCAGTCGCAGCACCAGCCGATCCGCGACCTGACCCAGCGCGCCGTCGCCTTCGGCATGCACGCGGCGCACGTCGACGGCCAGGACGTCGAGGCCGTCCACTTCGCCGCGGTCGAGGCGCTCGAGCACGCGCGGTCGGGCCGGGGACCGGTGCTGCTCGTATGTGAGACGGAGCGCCTGACCGGGCACTACATGGGCGACGCCCAGGTGTACCGCGACAAGGACGAGCTGCGGATGCTGCGAGAGACGCGCGACCCGGTCACCCTGCTGCGCAAGCGGCTTGCACTCGACGACGAGCGGTGGGCGGAGCTCGACGCCGAGGCGCAGCGACTGGTCGACGAGAGCCTGGCGTTCGCGCTCGCAGGCGCCGACCACGAGCCGTCCGACGCCCTGAAGTTCATCTACGCGGAGGAGAGAGCATGAACACGATCGTCGTCGGTGTCGACCACTCCGACGGAGCAAAGGCGGCGCTCGTCTTCGCGCACGAGGAGGCCCGGCTGCGCAACGCGAAGCTCTGCGCGGTGCATGCGTGGCAGGCCGCCTATCTCGGTTACAGCGGCTTCGAGGGCAGCGTGCCGGCCGTGGGCGTCGACATCTCGGCGCTCCGCGACGCGGCGACGGCGACGCTCGAAGCGACTGTCGCGCGCGCACTCCCGAGCCCGGGCGACGTCGAGGTCGAGGAGCGCATCGTCGAGGGGCCCGCCGCCGGCGTCCTGATCGACGAATCCCGCGACGCGGCCATGCTCGTCGTCGGGTCACGCGGGCACGGCGGCTTCGCACAGCTCCTCCTCGGTTCGGTGAGCCAGCAGTGCGCCCAGCACGCGTCGTGCCCGGTCGTGATCGTGCGACCGCCGTCGAGCACGGACTGATGGACGTGCGGATCAAGCGGGTGTACGACCCGCCCGACCCGGCCGACGGCACGCGGATCCTCGTCGACCGCCTCTGGCCGCGCGGCGTCAGCCGCGAGCGGGCCGCGATCGACGACTGGCTCCGTGACCTCTCCCCCAGCACGGAGTTGCGGCGCTGGTTCTCGCACGATCCCGCGCGCTTCGACGAGTTCCGTCGCCGGTACGCGGCGGAGCTCACAGACCGGAACACGGCGCTCGACGACCTCCGTCGCACGGCGAAGAAGGGCCCGCTCACGCTCGTCTACTCGGCACGCGACACCGAGCACAACGACGCGGTCGTGCTCGCCGACGTGCTGCGGGACGGCGCGTGACCGACGCCGCTACGCTCGTCACGTGAGTGGAGCAAGCGGCCCGGTCTGGGGCATGGCGTCGGAGGAGCTGAACGCGACGCTGCTCGCGTGGCCCGCCGGAGAGGGCTCGCCCGAGCATGTGAACACGGAGCGCGACGTGCTCGTCGTCGTCCTGGCCGGCTCCGCGACGGTTCGCGTCGACGACGAGACGCACGAACTGGGCGTCGAGGACGCGACGATCATCGGGAGGGGACGACGCCGGTCGATCACCGCCGGGCCCGACGGCGCGCGCTACCTCTCGGTGCACCGCCGGCGCGAGCCGCTGCAGATCCGCCCGGCATCTCCGGTCGCGCCTGCTTGAAAGCGGGCGCCTAGGGCTGGATGAGGCCGCGGCGGATCGCGTAGCGCGTCAGCTCGACGCGGTCGCGCATGCCGAGCTTGTCGAGGATGTTCTGACGGTGGCGCTCGACCGTCTTGACGCTGATGAACAGCAGCTCCGAGATCTGCTTCGACGTCTGCGCCTCGGCGATCAGCTTCAACACCTCGAGCTCGCGCGGCGTCAGGACGTCGAACTGCTCCTCCCCGCGGCCGCCGCGATCGACGTAATCGCGCACGAGGGTCGCAATCGCCGACGGATAGAGGAACGAGTCGCCGCGCATCGCCGCCCGGCAGGCGTCGACGATGTCTGTGTCGGCACCCGACTTCAGCACGTAGCCCGACGCGCCTGCCTTCAGCGCCTCGAACAGGAACTGCTCGCTGTCGTGCATCGAGAGGATCAGCGTCTTCAGCTCCGGCTTGCGCCGGTGCAGCTCGGCGGTCGCCTGGATGCCGGTCATGCGCGGCATCGAGACGTCGAGGATCGCCAGATGGACGTCCTCCTTCAACGCCTTGTCGACCGCCTCGGCGCCGTTCTCCGCCTCGGCCGCCACCTCCAGGTCGGGCTGCGCGTCGAGCACCTTCCGCAGGCCGGAGCGGACGAGCGGATGATCGTCGGCGATCAGGATCCGCGTCACGAGCGGGATCCCCATCAGGTCGCCGCCACCGGCTCCGCGACCGCCGCCGCCGGCACCTCGAGCCGCACCTCGACCCCGCCCCGCGGGCCCGGCTTGATCGCAAGCGCCCCGCCCACGAGCAGCGACCGCTCGCGCATGCTCCGCAGGCCGCCGTTCTCCTCGGGGAGGGCGTCGAAGCCGCGCCCGTCGTCGACGACACGCAGGACGACGCGCCCGGGCCCGGGCTCGAGCCCGATCGTGACGTGCCGCGCGTGGGCGTGGCGCGCGACGTTCGTCAGGCTCTCCTGCGCGACGCGGTAGACCGCGAGCTCGGTCTCGGCGGGAAGCGGCGGCAGCGTCGACTCGAAGCGGCGCTCGACCCGGATGCCCGACGCGCGCTCGAAGGACGTCGAGAGCTCGGTCAGCGCGCTCACCAGGCCGAGATGCTCGAGCATCTCCGGGCGGAGCTCACGCGAGATGCGCCGTACCTCGTCGAGCGCGCCGCGAACCGCGCGCTTCGCCTCGTCGGTGCCGGCGATCGAGTCGAGGTGCAGGAGCACGCCGGTCAGAACCTGGCCGACCTCGTCGTGCAGGTCACGGGCGATCCCGACCCGCTCCGCCTCCTGCGCGGCGAGCACGCGACGGGCGCTCGTCTCGCGCTCGTTCTCGAGCCGGTCGAGCATCCGGTTGAACGCGGCGACGACGCGCCCGATCTCGTCGCTGCGCTGCACCTCGAGTCGCTGGCCGCGGCGCAACAGGTCGACGGCCTCCATCCGCTGCGCCAGATGATGGAGCGGCGCGACCGCCCGCCGCAGCAGCACCGCGTTGGCGATCAGCGTCACCACGAGACCGACGCCGACGATCAGCGTCTGCTCCAGCCGGATCGACGCGTGAATCGTCACGGGCGTGACGACGAGCAGGATCGCGATCGCTGCGAGGAGACCGACGTTGACGGCGAACGCGCGCCAGTAGATCGACAGAGAGCGGCCCGCCATATGTCACGACGTTAGCGCGCTGCCTCCGCGGCGACCATCGTCCGCCGCCGTCCGCCGCCGGGCGGCGCGATCAGGACCGGCACCGGCGTCGCCGTCTTGAGCTCGTCCGCGAGACCGCTCTGCAGCCCGCGGCCACGCCAGCCGCGGCTGCGCGAGCCGACGACGATCAGGTCGGCCGCCTCCTCGGCGGCGATCTGGCCGAGCAGCGCGGCCCGGTCGCCGACAGCCGACCGGCACTCCGCGGTGTTCGCGATCCCGTACTCGTCTGCGAGCCTCTCGAGCAGCCGCTCGGCCTGGATCCGGTCGCCCTTCATGACGACGCTCTCGACGCCGTCCTCGACGGCCTCGCGCGAGTAGAAGCCGTCGGCGACGTGCGCGAGCACGAGCCGCAGCCCCAGGCGCTCGCTCAGCTCGATGCCGAGCTCGACCGCACGGCGGCCGTCGTCGCTGTCGGAGACCCCGCACACCATCGTTCCGCGCATGTTCCCTCCTCTTGGTTCGTGGACGTGGCCACACCGTCGCCGACCCCGGCCGTCGCGGCCATCGGGAGGAGGCCCGATTCGCGGGGCGGGCCGGCCCCATGCCGCCCGGCGTGAGGGTCGGGACACCAGATGCAAATGGAGAGACGGCCCGATGGTTCGTCCGTGCCGCAGGCGGCAATCTCACACCATGAACGCCAACCTCATCATCACGATCGTGTTCGTGTCCTACGCCGTCCTCACCGCCGCCGGCGCAGGCTTCCTCGCCGCACGCAGCTGGCACGGCGTCGACCCCGATCCGGCCTTCGAGCGCCGGCACGCGAAGGAGGCCTGACATGTCATCGTCGGCACCGGTCGACGAATCGCTGATCACCGCGCAGGGCTACGAGCTGCTCCGGGCGGAGCTCGAGCGGCTGCAGACCGACGGCCGTCGCGACGTCGGAGCGCGGCTGCTCGACGCGCGGCACGACGGCCCGCTCGGCGACAACCCGGCGCTCGCCGCCGTGCTCGAGGAGCAGGAGCAGCTCGAGACGCGGATTGCCGCCCTCGAGGCGCAGCTCGCCGTCGCCCGCGTCGCGCGGCCGACTCGCGACGGAAGCGCAGGCGTCGGCAGCTCGGTGCGCGTCCGTCACCTTCACAACGACGAGGTCGCCGAGTACGAGCTCGTCGGCGTCAGCGACCCGGGCATCGGAGACGGCCGGGTATCGGTCGCCGCGCCCGTCGGACGCGCACTCGCCGGCCGTCGCGCAGGCGCCCGCATCGAAGTGTCCGTGCCCCGCGGCCTCCTCGCGCTCGAGATCCTGAGCGTGCAGCAGGCGGCCGCGTGATGCGTGTGCTCGTCGTCGACGACGACCTCTCGCAACGGACCCTCTATGCGTGCCTGTTCGAGCGGGTTCCGGGCATCGACTCGATCGTGCTGGCCGCCGACGGACTCGAGGCGCAGCGCGTCGCGTCGGAGCTGCCGGTCGACGTCGCGATCCTCGACCTGCACATGCCCCGCCTCGACGGCGTGGAGACCGCGTTGGCCCTGCGGGCCGCGCACCCTGCGCTGCGGATCGCCCTGCACAGCTCCGAACCGGCGGGGCTGCGCGCGCGGGCGCAGGGCCTCGCGGTGCCCCTGTTCTCGAAGGGCGAGCTCGAGCCGCTCGCCGACTGGGTCGAGGCGCAGGCGCTCGCGGCAGCCGCGTAGAGCGTCTCTCAACGCACGCGCTCGTCGGGCGCCGGTCGCAGCACGGTGTCGACGTACGACGGGATCGTCGCGTCGAGCCCGACGTCCTTGCCGGCGCGCTCCGACAGGAACCAGCGGTGCTCGAGCAGCTCGTGGAACAGCTCGGCGGCCGCGCGTCGCCCGCGCAGCTCGGCGGGGATCGCGGCGATCGCAGGCTCGAAGACCTCGGCGAGCCAGCGGCCCGCTGCGGCGGCGTCCGAGACCGGCGCCTGCCCGCGCCGTTGCAGGTACGCCTGGTAGCGGGTCACGTCGTTCAGCAGCCGCCGCGCCTGGTTCTCCTGCGCGTCGAGACCGGTCAGCCGCAGCAAGCGGCGGCGATGGTGGCCCGGCTCGACGACCTTCGAGTGCAGCAGCAGCCGCGCTTCGCCGCCCGACGAGACGACCTCCACCTCGTCGACGTCGAAACCGAGCTCGTTGAGGCGGCGCAGGCGCTCCTCCAGGCGGTGACCCTCGTGGGTCGCGAAGACCTCTTCGCGGGTCAGGTCGGCCCAGAGCCGTCGATAGCCCTCGCAGACCCCGTCGGCGAACTCGCCCGGGTCGTCGACGACGGGACGGTCGAGCTCGGCCTCGAGGTCGTACAGCTCGCCGACGATGTTGTCCCAGGCGATCGCGACGTCGAACTCGCGCTGGCCGTCGGTCAGCGTGTCGTGACGCTCGCCGGTCTCGATGTCGACGAGATAGGCCGACAGGGCGCCGGCGTCACGGCGGAAGAGCGCGTTCGAGAGCGAGCAGTCGCCCCAGAAGACCCCGGCGAGATGGAGCCGGACGAGCAGCTCCGAAAGCGCCGCGCGGATCGACTGCTCGGGCGCCGGCAGCCAGCTGCGCGCGAGGATCAGCCGGTACGGGAGCGAGAACTCGAGGTAACGCGTGACGAGCACCGCCGGCAGCTCGCCGCGGTCGGCCACCACGCCCACCACCTCGACGGACGGGACGTCGTCGCTCTCCAGCCCGATGAGCAGCCGGTACTCGCGCCACGCGAGGCGCGGCGGCAGCTCTTTCAGCGCGAAGAGGCCCCCGGCGAGCCGCACGAACCGCACCACGTGGCGGCCGATGCCGCGCTCGAGGTCGACGAACTGCTCCCGCGGCCACTCCTCCAGCGGCAACGACCACGGCAGTGCGAGCAGCGGCCCCTGCGCGCTGCGGGCGACGAGCCGGAACTCCGGCGTCAGTGCCAGCGAACGACCGAGCCGAGGAAGACGCCGAGCGCCTTCGGGTTGGCGGCGAAGTCGTTGCGCGAGAGCTGCGCCTCGGACTGGAACTCGACCTCGAGCCCGAAGCCGGCGCGCATCGAGTTGCCGCCCGCGTCGTCCCGCCGCGTGGCGAGCACCGTGTTGCGGTCGACGTCGCACATCGAGTGGTCACCGCAGAGGATGCCGATGCCGAGCGCATGCGAGACCGTGTTGTGGGAGACGGCGCCCATCGACATCTCCGTCATCGAGATGCCCGTCATCGTCGTGCGCTCCACGTGATTGTGCTCGAGCATCCCCATCGAGCCGTGCATGACGATGCCGTCGCGCCCACCGACCACCGTGCAGTGCTCGACGACGTTCTCGCCCTGGATCAGCCCGTACGAGATGTCGATCCCCTGGCCCTGCGGGACGCCGAGCATGTCGACGTCGCAGTTCCGCACGCGCACCGAGGAGTGGCGGATGTGCACGCCGTCGAGTCGTGCCCGCGCGACCGAGACGTGGTCGAGGACGACCCGGCGGACGCCGAGGACGGCGATGCCGTACTGGCCTCCGACCACACGCACGTTGCTGATCGTGACGTCTGAATGGCGGACGACGATGCCGCCCGTCACGATCGCACCGGGGTCGCCGACGAGATGCTCGCGCCGGTCGACGACGAGCGGCCCGCGGTGGATGCCGGCGGAGAGATGGACGACCGGCGGCAGGTTGTGGCGATAGACGGCGCCCGCCCCCGCGAAGGGGAGCGTCAGCAGCAGCACGGCCGCACTCGCCGTGCGCCCGCCGAGCTCGCCGCCGTCTTCCGCCCACGACATCCGCGTGAGCGGCAACAAGGCGTGCGCCAGCACCTGGGCCCAGAGCCACGCGCCGGCGAAGAAGAGCAGCGCCCAGCCGAGCGGCGCGGGCACGTCGAGCAGCCGCACGACCGCCATGACGATGCCGAGCTCGAGCAGCCCGAGCGGTGCCGCCGCCCAGCCGGGCTGGTACGCCAGCGGACGGTGATAGAGCGCGTCGAGCGCGAGCCCGGCGCCGGCCATGACGCCGGCGAGCTCGAGCGGCCACCACTCGCGCAGCGCCGCCGCGACGACGCACGCGACGAGCACCGGCCCGCACAGCGCCGCGAGCCGCGACTCGAACCGTCCTCTCAGCGTGTACGACATCGCCTCGCGAAGGCGTGCGCGACGTAGCGCGCGCCC
>JAICLU010000088.1 GCA_025925195.1 Thermoleophilia bacterium | reverse complement strand
TCGTCGTTCAGGTCCATGTTCACGAGCACGTAGCCCGGGAGCACGCGCTTCTCGGCCTGCACCTTCTGGCCGTCCTTCGTCTCGATCACCTGCTCGGTCGGGACGACGACGCGGCGGAAGCGCTGCCGCTGGCCCATCGACTCGATCCGGTGCTCGAGATTGGCTTTCACCTTGTTCTCGTGCCCGGAGTAGGTGTTGATCACATACCACTGAAACATTGGTCAGATCCTCGCTATCGCAGCAGGACGTGCTGCACGACGTACTTCCACAACTCGTCGTTCAGCCAAAGGAAGACACCAACGATCACGCAGGCCACGATCACGACCACCGTGCCGCTGATCACTGCTTTCTGGTCCGGCCACTCGACCTTCCTGAGCTCGCCGTAGGACTCCTGGAAGAAGCGGAAGGGTCCGCCGCCGCGACTCTCCGTGCTCTGGCGCGGCCGGCGCTCCGGCTCGCCCTCGCCCCGTCCCCTGCCACCCTGCGCGGTCGGGCGCGCGGGAGGCTGGGCAGGCGGAGCTCCCGCCCCGGCGAGGGCGGGTTGCTGGGCGCGGCGTTCGCGCCGTTCTTGACGGCTCGGCCTGGCCATGCAAAGCGCCTAGCGGGTCTCCCGGTGCGGGGTGTGACGCGCGCACCAGCGGCAGTACTTCTTGAACTCGACCCGGTCGGGCGAATTCCGCTTGGACTTCTGCGTCTGGTAGTTGCGGCGCTTGCACTCCGTGCACGCGAGCGTGATTGCGACTCTGACTCCGGTGGCCATTTCCTGTCTCTCTACCTCGAGGTGAACGCGTTCAGTAGCGCCGGGTGGGCTCGAACCACCGACCTCTGCATTATGAGTGCAGCGCTCTAACCAGCTGAGCTACGGCGCCCTGTTGAGCCGAGCTGGCGCGCGCCGCAGTGTAGCCGAATGGCTCATTCCCCGCGACCGGCGGCTTCAACCGGGCCGCTTAAACGGGGGATTATCCCCGTTGAAGCGGCTCCGGCGGAAGGTCGGTGCGAAAGCCGACACATCCGGCCCTGCCGCGCGTGGACCGAGGTCTTCGCGAGGGCGGTACGTCACAGCTTCGTGACGCCTTTCAAAACGGGGATAATCCCCGTTAAAAGGCGAGCCGCACGGCCTCGGCGAGATGGAGGGCCTGGCGGCCGGTGTCGCCCTGCTCGATCTGCGTCTTGCACGAGAAGCCGTTCGCGATCACGAGCTCGTCCCGTGGCAGCGCCCGGACCTTCGGCAGCAGCCCCTGCTCGCCGATCGCGCGCGACAGGTCGTAATGGCCCGCCTCGAAGCCCCAGGAGCCGGCGAGGCCGCAGCAGCCGGCCTGCAGCGTCTCCACCTCGACGCCCATGCGCTCGAGCAGCGCCTGGTCGGCGTCGACCCCGCCCGTCGCCTTCTGATGGCAGTGCCCCCAGAGCAGCGCCCGACCGCCGAGCGGCGGCGGCTGCCAGCCCTCGAGCAGGTCGGCGAAGTGGCAGACGCTCTCGGCCAGCCGCCTCGCGTCGTCGTCGTGCGGCAGCAGCTTGCCGAGCTCGTCCTTGAACACGGCGACGCAGCTCGGCTCGAGGCCGACGATCGGGATGCCGGCGCGATACCACTGCCGCAGCTGCCTCAGCGAGCGGCGCAGGTACCGCTCTGCGAGGTCGAGGAAGCCATGGTCGTAGAGCGGTCGTCCGCAGCACACGTGGCCCTGCGGCATCAGCACCCGCCAGCCGGCGGCCTCGAGCACCTCGACCGCCGCCCGCCCGACCTGCGGATGGAAGTGGTTGTTGAACGTGTCGGGGAAGAGGACGACCGTCCGGCTGTGCGGCTTCCGCGGCTCGCCGCGCTCGCGGAACCACTGCTGCAACGTCTGCCCGGCGAACTTCGGCACCTCGCGCTGCTGCGCGATCCCGGCCGCCGCCTTGCCGAGCCGCGCGCCCGCGAGCGCGTTCGCGACGCCGGGCGCCCGCGACGCGACGCGCGCCGCTTGGTCGATCAGCCCGAACGCATACGCGTGGCGGGGACGGCGCGCGCGACCGCGGTAGCGGTGGTGGAGGAACTCCGCCTTGTAGGTCGGCATGTCGACGCCGACGGGGCAATCGTGGGTACAGCCCTTGCACGAGAGGCAGAGGTCGAGCGCGTCCATCACCTCGTCCGACTGCCAGCGGTCGGTCACGAGCTCTCCCTGCAGCATCTCGAACAGCAGCCGCGCCCGTCCGCGCGTCGTGTACCGCTCCTCGCGCGTCACCATGTACGACGGGCACATCACGTCGACGCCGTCCGGCTCGCGGCACTTGCCGACCCCGACGCAGCGGATGGTCGCGTGCGCGAAGTCGCCGCCGTCCTCGGAGTACGCGAACTTCACCCGCGGCCGCCACGGGGCGTAGTCGGCGCCGAGCTTCAGATTCTCGTCGAGCCGGTTCGCGTCGACGACCTTGCCCGGGTTCATCTTCCACTCGGGGTCCCAGATCCGCTTGAACTCGCGGAACGCCTCGACGATCTCGGCGCCGTACTGCTTCGGCAGCAGCTCGGCGCGTGCCTGGCCGTCGCCGTGCTCGCCCGACAGCGAGCCGCCGTACGAGACGACGAGATCGGCCGCCTCCTCCATGAACGCGCGGAAGACCTTCAGCCCCTGCCGGCTGCGCAGATCGAAGTCGATCCTCGAGTGCATGCACCCCTGCCCGACGTGGCCGTAGAACGCGCCGTTGAGCCCGTGCTTGCGGTAGAGCGCCTTCAGCTCGCGGAGGTAGTCGCCGAGCAGGGGCGGCGGCACCGCGGAGTCCTCCCAGCCCGGCCAGAAATCGCCGCCGCGGGGCGGGAACGCCGTCGCTGCGAGCCCGCCCTCGCGCACCTGCCAGAGCGCTTTCTCCTCATTCTCGTCGTCGAACATCGAGAGTGCGTCACGGCCGATCCCGTGCGAGTGTGCGTCACCGACGAATGCGCGCGCCAGCTCGACCGCCTCCGCGCGCGTCTCGGCCCCGAGCTCGACAAGGAGCCACGCCCCTCCCCGCTCCGCGTTCGGCAGCTGCTCGAGCGCCGTCGGGTGCATGTTCTTCGCCTGCTCGTCCTCGAAGAGCTGCCGGTCCATCGCCTCGAGCCCGACCGGCCTGTGCTCGAGGATCCACGGCACCTGGTCGGCCGCCGTGCAGATGTCGTCGAACGCGGCGACGACGAGCGCGCGGCCCGGCAGCGCCGGCGTCAGGTAGAGCCGCGCGCGTAGGACGGTCGCGCACGTCGACTCGGTGCCGACGAGCGCGCGCGCGACGTTGAAGCCGCGTTCGGGCAGCAGCTCGTCGAGGTTGTAGCCAGACACGCGCCGCGGCAGCTCCTCGACGCTCGGAAAGCGCTCACGGATCTGCGGGGCGAACCGCTCGGCGAGCGCGCGCAAGTCGCCCTCGATCCCCGCCGGCGGGCCGGGTTGCTCGTCGCCGCCGACCCAGAACCGCTCGCCGCCGTACGTGACGATCTCGAGGGAGTGGACGTTGTCGGACGTCCGCGGGCCGTGGCCGTAGAACTGCGCCTGTACCGAGTGCGTGCCGCACGAGTTGTTGCCGACGTTGCCGCCGATCGTGCAATACGCGTGCGTCGACGGGTCGGGGCCGAAAATCACGCCCCACTTGCCGGTGTGCTCGTTCACCTTCTCGTTGATCGCCCCCGCCTCGACGAGGACCGTCTGCGTCTCGAGGTCGGGATCGCCGATTGCGGTCAGGTGCCGTGAGTGGTCGATGACGACCGCGACGTTCACCGTCTCGCCGGAGAGGCTCGTGCCGCAGCCGCGGTTGACGATCGGTGCGCCGTGCTCGCGGCAGACGCGGTGGACGGCGACGACGTCGTCGAGCGTGCGCGGGACGACGACACCGATCGGCGGCTGGCGGTAGTTCGACGCGTCGGTCGCATACATCGCGCGCGCGCCGGCGTCGAACCGGACGTCGCCCTCGATCGCGCGTCGCAGGTCGGCCGCGAGCGCAGCGCGATCCGTCACTTCGGCAGGTCGCCTCGCAGGCGTCCGGCGAGCTTCTCGATCTTCTTCAGCGCGTCGGCGTCCTCGGAGCGGTTCTGCTCGAGCAGCTTCACGCAATCGCCGTTGCCGAGCTCCCTTGCCAAGCCGATCGCAGCCTCGTAGAGCGCGAGCTCGAAATGCTCCGTCCGGGCGACCCCGCCGCAGTGGAAGACGTCGAGCAGCGTCGGATGCTTGACGGAGCTCGCCTCCGACTCGTGCTCTTCCTTCATCGTCACGAGCGTCGCGGAGCGCGCCGCCGCCGGCTCTGCCCCGACCGCTCGCATCGCGTCCTCGACGCGTGAGGCGTGCGTCCGCGTCTCGGCGCGATGATGCGTCAACGCTTCCTGCAGCTCGGGGTCGTGCGACCCGTCGTGCACCGCCGGCAGCACCTCGTTGAACAGCATTCGCTCGACGAAGAGCAGCTCCGCCAGCTGCTGCAGCAGCAGGTCGCGAGGATTCGAGTAGCCGCTCATGCGACGTTCTTCTCCTCGAGCAGCGTCGCAAACCGGTCTGCGAGCGCCATGATCACGAGCGCCGGATTCGCGGCGCCCTCCGTCGGCAGCACGCTGCCGTCGACGACGAACAGGTTCGGCACGTCCCACGCGCGGTGCGACGAGTCGACGACCGACTCCTCGGGCGTAGAGCCCATCCGGCAGCCGCCGACGAGGTGCGCGTAGCGGTCGATCTTCAACGTGTCCTGCGCCTCCGCGCCCGACCAGATCTCCTGCATCACCTTGGTCGCATACGCGATGTTCGCCTTGTCGTTGTCGCAGAGGCTGTGCGAGAACGACGCGACCGGCATCCCGAACTGATCCTTCTGGTCGGCGAGCGTGACGCGGTTCTCCGGCTGCGGCATCAACTCGCAGAGCACCCCGAGCACCGTCCAGTGGTTCCAGTCGCGCATGTACTCGCGCAGCGCGAGGCCCCAGTGCCCTTCCGCCGTGACGTGCTCGGCCCACGCGATCGGCAACGGCGAGACCGTCTGGATCGAGAAGCCGCGCGCGAAGCCGCGCGACTCGTCCGTCTCGTAGAACTGCTCGGAGGAGACCTCCGGCGGCGGCGCCTTGTACATCCGCATCAGCTCGGGGAACCGGGCGGCGACCTGCGTCGCCCCTTGCACCATCACGTACCGGCCGACCTGGTCGCTGTTGTTCGCGAGCCCGTGCGGGAAGCGACGCGACGTCGAGTTCAGCAGCAGCCGCGGCGTCTCGATCGCGTAGCCGCAGACGGCGACGGCGTCGGCGGGCTGGAAGTGCTCCTGCCCGTCGTGGACGTACGTGACGCCGCTGACCCGGCCGCTCGCGTCGTCGAGCTCGACGCGAATCGCCATCGAGTCGGCCCGCACCTCGACGCCATGCTCGATCGCGTCCGGCAGGTGCGTGATCAGCGGCGACGCCTTCGCGTTCACCTTGCAGCCCTGCAGGCAGAAGCCGCGGTAGATGCAGTGCGGCCGGTTGCCGAAGACGCCGTTCGTGATCGAGACCGGCCCGACGCGCATCTCGATTCCGCAGTCCTTTGCGCCCTGCCACGCCTTCGCGGCCGCGCCCGCGATCGGGTGCGGCTTGTGCGGGTAGTCGTGCGGGTCGCCCCACGGCCAGCGCTGGCCCGCCACCGGCAGCTCGCGCTCTACGCGCTCGAACGACGCCTTCAGATCCCAGTACGAGATCGGCCAGTCGACCGCGACGCCGTCACGGCTGCGCACCTCGAAGTCCGACGGATGGAAGCGCGGAACGTAGCCGGCGAAGTGCGTCATCGAGCCGCCGACGCCGACGCCCGAGTTGTTCTTGCCCATCTGGATCGGGTCGGTGCCGCCGATGATCCGGTTGTCCGTCCAGTAGATCGGGCCGGCCCCCTTCTCGTCGGAGACCCAGTCGCGATCGGGATCCCAGAGCGGACCCTTCTCGAGAATGACGATCCGCCAGCCCTTGCGCGCGAGTCGCTGCGCGAGCGTGACGCCGCCGGCACCCGCGCCGATGACGAGCAGGTCGACGGTCTCCTTCTCGTCGTAGCGGGCCATCCGGTCGAGGTTCTGCAATCCGCGCTCGTGCATGTCGAGCAGGAACGGCGAGTCGTTCGCCTCCGGCATCGCGAACGAGCCCGTCTTGAGCATCAGTCGAGCCCCTTGCGCTGCGTGTCCTGCATCGCGTCGACGTCGACCGCCTCCTTCGCCTCCCAGTGCTCCTCCTCGCCGAGCTGCGGGCTGCCGAACGCCGCGTAGCCGCGCGGGTATGCCGGCCCGCCGAAGCCGATCTCGTTCCACGCCCACGGGTGCGCGTAGAAGGCCTCGCACACGTAGCGGACGACGATCGACCACGCGCGGGAGACGTTGAACGTCGCCCACGCACCGCCGTAGAGCTCGCCCTGGTCGAAGCGGTGGACGACTTCGTGCTGCTCGTGCGCGACCAGGACGGCGAACGAGTCGCGGCCGAGCTTCGCCGCCTCGTCGTCGAGCCCGCGCGCTACCGTCCGCCACGTCTCCTGGTCGGTCGGCATGTCGAAGTACTGGTAGCCGTCGCCATCGTTCTCGAAGAGCTTCTCGTCGACGTAGGCGAGCACGGGGATTCGCGGCTCGTCGTCCTGTGCGGTCAGGCAGTCGCAGAACGCCTCGAGCGTGGGAACCTCGCGCTCGCCGAAGAACCGGTACGGCGGGACGTTCTCGACGCGGCCGACGACGAGCTTGCGCGTCACGTCGTCCCAGTGGTCGACCTCCGCGAGCACGTCGTAGTCGGGGTAGCGCCCGTGCATCTGCGGCGTCTTGCCCTTGCGCTGACGCGGCAGCTGCGACGGGTCCCACGTGCCGCGACTCGGAAGATGCTCTGCGTCCTGGAACGGCTTCATCGCTCCCGCTTCATGATTCCGGCGAGCACGCCCATACCGCCGACCATTGCGAGCGACCCCGGCGCGAGCAGCGGCGGGCCCATCACGAGGTTGTACTGCGTCTCGTGGAAGCCTCCGGGCCGCTTCTCGATCCCGCGCACGTGCGTGTAGATGCCGATCAGGCCGTCGAGCGCATAGAGCGCGCCGAACAACGGGAGCACGGTGCGGGCCGCCTTGGGCGACACGACGCCGGCGATGCCGGCCGCGGTGAGCGGCGGCGTCAGCCAGAGCGGCGTCCACATCCACTTGTCGCCGAACGATCCCTTGTAGTGCTCGAGGTAGATCTCGAGCGCGAGCGCCGGCGCCGACAGCGCGGTCGACGCGGCGAGCAGCTTCTGCATCCGCCCTTCGCGGATGTTCGCCACCGACTTCGCGATCAGCTTGCCGACCACTTCTCGATCTCCTTTCGTTTGAGCTCGAGGCCGTTGCCGGGACGCGAGCGGTCGGGATGGAGGGCGCCGTCGCGGAGCTCGGGCCGCCCGTCGAACAGCATCTCCTCGATCCGGATGTGGTCGTGGAAGTACTCGAGGTGGCGCCGGCGCTCGACGGCGCAGAAGACGTGGGCCGAGATGGCCGGTGCGCAGTGAGCGCTCACATCCAGGTTGTGCGCGTTCGCCAGCCCGCTCGCCGAGAGGACGCCCGTGATGCCGAGGCAGCGGGTGCAGTCGAGCTGCAGCACGTCGACGCAGCCGACGAGATTCCGTACGTCCGCCGGCACGTACGCGTACTCGCCCGCCGCGACGTCCATCCCCGCCGGGCCGTGCTCGCGCACGAGCCGCAGCCCCTCGAAGTCCGCGGACGAGACGGGCTCCTCGAACCACGACACGTTCCATTCGTGCGCGTACCGGTCGGCCCAGCCGAGTGCGTCCTTCGGCGTGAACGCCCCGTTCGCGTCGACGAACAGCTCGACGTCACCGCCGATCGCCTCGCGCGCCGCGTCGAGCCGCTTCGGATCGGCGTCGGGCTCGCGCCCGAGCTTCATCTTGACGCGCAGGATCCCCTGCGCCGCCCAGCCGCCGAGCTGCTCCTGCAGCCGGTCGAGCGAGTACGTGCAGAAACCACCGCTGCCGTAGACCGGCACGTCGCCGTGCGCGGCGCCGAGCAGATCGACGAGCGAGGTGCCGAGCTGCCGCGCCTTTCGGTCCCAGAGCGCCTGGTCGACCGCCGAGATCGCGCACGCCGCGATTCCCGGCCGGCCCAGGTTGCGGACGGCGCCGCCCATCGCGAGCCACGACGCGCGAACATCGTCATGCACGAGGTCGACGAGCTGCTCGCGGATCACCTGCGCCGCGGCGGCGCCGCAGTACGTGTAGCCGATCCCGCGAGCGTCGTCGCCGCCGGCTTCGACGATGACGATCGTCGTCGAGTCCCATTTCGCGGTGCCGTCGGACTCCGGCTCGTCGGTCGGGATCGTGCACACGTGAACGTCGAGGTCCAACTAACGCGTCAAGAACTCGGCGAGCTTGCCGCGCAGCGACTTCTCCATCACGCCCGTGAAGTCGGGGTCGCCGCTCAGCATCGCCTTTGTCATCTTTTGCGCCTGCTCGCGCGTGATGTGCGGGGGGAGCGGCGGCACGTCGGGGTCGGTCTTCACCTCGAGCACGACCGGCGAGCCTGCCGAGAGCGCCTCTTCCCACGCCGCCCGCATGTCGTCGCCGTTGTCGCAGAAGATCCCCTTCAGGCCGCACAGCTCGCCGTACTTGGCGTACTCGAAGTCGGGGATCCACTGCGTCCCGGGGTACTTCGGGTCGCCCTCCATGACGCGCTGCTCCCAGGTCACCTGGTTCAGGTCCTGATTGTTGAAGACGCAGAAGATGAGCCGCTTGTCGTCCCAGCGGTCCATGTAGCGCTTCACGGTCAGCATCTCGTTCATGCCGAGCATCTGGAACGCGCCGTCGCCGACGAAGCAGATCACCGGCCGGTTCGGGAACGCGAACTTCGCCGCGATCGCGTACGGGACGCCCGGGACCATCGTGGCGAGTGTGCCGCTGAGCGAGCCGAGATTGCCCTTCTTGAGCTTCACCTGGCGGGCGTACCAGTTCGTCGACGAGCCGGAGTCGGCGGTGATGATCGCGTCGTCGGGCAGCACGTTCGACAACTCGTGCGCGACGCGCTGCGGGTTCATCGGGTTCGCGTCCTCGAGCGCGCGCTTCTCGACGATCTCCCACCAGCGCGTGACGCCCTGCTCGATCTCCTCGCGCCAGCCGCGGTCCTCCTTGCGGATCAGGTGCGGGATCAGCGCCTTCAGCGTCTCCTTCGCGTCGCCGATCAGCTGCGCGTTCACCGGGTAGCGGATCGCGATCATCGACGCCTGCAGGTCGATCTCGACGCACTTCGCCTGGCCTTCCTTCGGCAGGAACTCCGCGTACGGGAAGCTCGTCCCGATCATCAGGAGCGTGTCGCAGTCGCCCATCATGTCGTGGCTCGGGATCGTCCCGAGCAGCCCGATCGAGCCCGTCACCCACGGCAGCGCGTCGGGCAGCACGTCCTTGCCGAGCAGCGCCTTCGCGACGCCGGCCCCGAGCAGGTCTGCGACCTGCTCGATCTCGTCGGCCGCGCCGCGCGCACCCTGGCCGATCAGGATCGCAACCTTCTCGCCCTCGTTCAGGATCTCGGCTGCGTGCTGGATGTCGGACTCCTGTGGCAGGACGCGCGGCCGGTTGTAGCCGATGCTCGAGTAGACCGAGCCGTGCTCGCGCGGCGGCGACTCGACGGCCTTCATCTCCGCGACGTCGTTCGGGACGATGATCGTGCACACCGTCTTGCGGTCGAGCGCGATGCGGATCGCGCGGTCGATCAGGTGGCGCATCTGCGCGGGCTCGGTGCACATCTGAACGAACTCGGAGACGTCCGCGAACAGCGTCTCGAGCGCAATCTCCTGCTGGTAGTGCGCGCCGAGCGACGTGCGCTTCTGCTGGCCGACGATCGCGAGCACGGGCTGATGGTCGAGCTTCGCGTCGTACAGACCGTTCAGCAAGTGGACGGCGCCCGGGCCCGACGTCGCCATGCAGACGCCGATGCTGTCGGGACCGGTGAACTTCGCGTGGCCGCACGCCATGAACGCGGCCATCTCCTCGTGCCGGGCCTGGATGAACTCAGGGCCGCCCTGCTCCTGCGCGCGGTCGAGCGCGCCGAGGAAGGCGTTGATCCCGTCGCCCGGGAAGCCGTAGATGCGCTCCACACCCCACTCGCGTAGGCGCTTCAGGACGTAGTCGGCGACGAGCTCGGACATGCGGAATCCTCCTCAGAAAAATGCGGTCGACCTCTCTGCTACCCCGCGCAACCGTCGTCAACCGTTTCTCAAGGCAGGCAGAACATCGGACCCGTAGAAGCGCAACCCGGCCTGCGGATCGGCGCCCGACACGTTCATCAGCACCATCACGTCGGCGCCGAGCTTCTCGATCGCCCTGATCCGCTTGACGTGCGTGCCGGCGTCGGACGAGCAGATCACCTGCTTCGTGAACATCTCGTCGGGGACCTCGTCCTCGCCGTTGCGGTGGATCTGCGCAGGGTCGGCGATGTCGTCGGTGTAGTGCCGGTCGACCATCGTCCCCTTCCATTCGCGCGCCGCCTCGAGCGCCTGGTCGTCGTCGGGCGCATACGAGAACACCGACTGCACGACGACGGTGCCTCGAGCAGCCTCACGATGATCGTCAGCGCTTCCTCGGTGCGCGCGAGCTGCTCGTCCGGCGACGGCCAGCTCATGCCCGCAGGCACCTCGTTCATCGCCTCGCCGCTGCCGACGCCGAGGAAGACGCGGTGCGGCGCGAGCACCCCGAGCGTCGCGATCTGCTGCGCGACGACGACCGGGTTGTAGCGGTGGACGATCGCGGTGACCGCGGAGCCGAGCTTCGCGCGCGTCGTCGCCTGCGCGGCCGCGCCGAGCCAGACCCCTGCGTTGCCGGAGCTCGTCGGTGCCGTCTCGTCGGTCCACCACGGCGCGAGGTGGTCGGAGCAGCACACGGCATCGAAGCCGGCGCGCTCGGCCTCCTGGGCCTGCTTCAGCAGGTCGTCGGGCTGGAACCGCTCGTGCGCGAGGGCGACCCAGTACTCGGCGGGGCCGTCGGGCCGCTTCTTGAAGAAGTCGAGGATGGGCATGTCATCACTC
>JAICLU010000014.1 GCA_025925195.1 Thermoleophilia bacterium | reverse complement strand
TCGGTCGTGCCGTACCTCGGACTGCTCGTCGCGATCTACTTCTCGCTCCGCGTCTCGGTCGTGCTCGCCGTCGTGCTCGCCGTGCCGGCCTCGGGCTTCCTGACCCGCACGTTCATCGTCTTCCACGATTGCGCGCACGGCTCGTTCCTGCGCACGAAGCGCGCGAACTCGCTGCTCGGCGCCGCGCTCGGGATCCTCGTCTGGCTGCCGTTCCGCAGCTGGCAGCACGAGCACGCCGTCCACCACGCGACGGCCGGCGATCTCGACCGGCGCGGCGTCGGCGACGTCACGACGCTGACCGTCGACGAGTACCGCGCGCTGTCGCGCTGGGGACGCGTCGGCTACCGCCTGTTCCGCAACCCGCTCGTTATGTTCGGGCTCGGTTGGATGCTCGTGCTCGTGCTGAAGCCGCGGCTCGTGCCCCGCGGCGCGTCGAAGCGGATCCGTCGCAGCATCCTCGTCACCGACCTCGTGCTCGCGCTTGCCGTCAGCGGCCTCTGCCTCGCACTCGGCTGGCGCGCCGTGCTCCTCGTCCAGGGGCCGATCCTCCTGATCACCGGAGCCGTCGGGATCTGGCTCTTCTACGTCCAGCACCAGTTCGAGGACACCTACTGGCAGGCGCACGAGGAGTGGCGGTACGACGAGGCTGCCCTGAGCGGCAGCTCGTACCTGAAGCTGCCCCCGGTGCTCCGCTTCTTCACCGGCAACATCGGCTTCCATCACGTCCACCACCTGAGCGCCCGGATCCCGAACTACAACCTGCCGGCCGCGCACGAGCAGGTCGAGCAGCTGCAGTCGGTGCCGAAGCTCTCGCTCCGCGACGGCATCCGCGCGACGCGCCTCAAGCTGTGGGACGAGCGGCGCGGCCGCCTCGTCACGTTCGCCGAGGCGAACGCCGGCCGGCCCTAAACTCGGAAGATCCGCCGCCGCTCCCACGTCCGGTGGGTGTGACCGATTTGAAGCGGAGGACGAACGGCGATACGGTCGCTCTCCTGAGCGCGAAAGCGGAGGACACACTCGAGATTCCGTACGCGATTCGCTGGCTCGTGCCGAAGGGCGAGCGCTTCGCGAACTTCGACATCCTCAACGACAACGACACGCAGCTCGACTACTACCGCCGGTTTGGCCACATCTACGCCGTCGGCATCCCTACGAAGAAGTGGCGGCTCGTCGTCGTCTCCGATCCCGAGCTGCTCGACGAGGTCGCCTCCGACGAGGAGCAGTTCGGCAAGCGCGTCGAGGAGCTCAACTTCTTCGAGCAGCTGAGCCACACCCGCGGCGGCGGGATCTCGGTGATCGGGGACGGCGAGCACTACGAACGCGTGCGGCGCGTCATGCTGCCGTGGTACGCGCCGTCGCACCAGCGGACGCAGCTCACGCGGATGAAGGAGCAGGCGCGGAGACTCGTCGCCGCCTGGGCCGGCATCCCCGACGACGAGCCGATCGACGCGAAGGCGTGGCTCGAGCGCTACACGCTGGAGGTCTCCGGCCGCGGCGCGTGCAACTACGACTTCGGGCTGCTCGACGGCGACGCCCGCGACCCGCACGACTTCGCCGCGGCGGTCCCGGAGAGCACGAAGGAGAGCATCCTCCGCGTCGCCGAGCCGCGGCCCGACTTCACGCTCTTCGCCGGCCGCGCGCGGCGCGCCCGCACGCGACGCCACCACCGCCAGAACAGGGAGCTCTTCCGGACGGCCGAGGCGCTCGTCCGCGGCAGGCAGCACACCTGCCCGGCCGGGGAGCAGACCGACCTGCTCACCCGGCTCGTCTCGACGCCGGATCCCGAGACGGGAGAGCGCCTCGACACCGAGACGATCCGGGACCAGATCCTCATGCACCTCTCGAACGGCTTCAACGGGCCGTCGATCACCGGCGGGTGGCTCCTCTACGTCCTCGCGACGCATCCGGAGGTCGAGGAGAAGCTGATCGCGGAGATCGACGCGGTCACCGGCGGCGACCCGTACTACGACCTCGCGTACGAGGACCTGATGACGCTGCCGTACATGACGCAGGTGATCAAGGAGACGCTGCGGATCTATCCGCCGATGCCGGTCACGCTGCGTCGCAGCCTCAAGGACGGGAGGCTCGGCCGCTACCGGATCCGGAAGGGCGACGTGATCCTCGTCGGCGCGCTCGCCGCGCAGCGCGACCCGCGCTACTGGGGGCCGGACGCCGACGTGTTCGATCCCGAGCAGTTCGCGATGGACCGGGTCGTCGACCGGCCGCGGCACGCGTTCATTCCGTTCTCGGTCGGCAAGCGGCAGTGCATGGCGCAGGAAGTGACGTTCATGATGCTGCGGGTCGTCCTGTTCGAGATCTACAGCCGGTATCGGCTGCGGCTCGCGCCGGGCGCCGTCGTCGCGAAGAACACCGTCGTCACGACGAAGCCCACCGCGGTCCCCGTCGTGCGGCTGCCGCGCCGCACGAAGGAGGAGCGCGAGCGGTTCACGCTCCGCGACCGCCCGCCGGTGGACGCGGTTCCGGCAGCCGCGGGCGACTGGGGCGACCCGACCGAGATTCCCGACACGAGCGAGTATCGCCGGCTCGTGATCGCGTACGGCAGCAACTTCGGCGCCAACAAGGAGCTTGCCGAGCGCTTCGCCGAGCGCAGCAGGTTCCAGGGCTACGACAGCGAGGTGGTGACGCTGAACGAGCTGGCTGCGGCGCCGCCCCGCGGCGAGCCGTGGCTCCTCGTCGTCATGACGTCGACGTACACGTCGAACCCGCCCGGGAACGCCGCCGCGTTCAAGGCGTGGGTCGAGCGCGCGGAGCCGGATCCCGAGACGTGGCGCGGCTGCCGCTACCTCGTGTGGGGGCTGGGCAACAGCCAGTGGAACGCGTTCCTCGCGTTCCCGCGCTACGTGCACGCGAAGCTCGCCGAGCTCGGCGCAACCCCGGTCGCGGACTTCGCGTTCGCCGACGTGGGCTCGCCCTTCTGGGAGCGCGAGCACGTCTCCTGGAACGAGCGCGTGTGGCCGGTCCTGCTCGAGCTGTCGGGTGCGCAGCGCAGCGAGGCGGCCGCCGCACGCATCGCCGCCGAGCGCGCGGCGGAGCGCGCACTGACCGACGCCGGGTCGAACGAGGCGATGACGCGGTCGCTCGGCGACGTCGCGCCCCGGGTCGTGCTCGTCCCGGAGATCCTCACGAACACCGCCGGGATCGAGACGTTCGAAGTCGAGGCGCGGGTGTGCCGCGAGCTGCAAGCCGATGCGTCGCCGAGGCGGACACGCCATCTCGAGCTCGAACTGCCGCCCGGCGTCGCGTACGCCGCCGGCGACCACCTCGGCGTCTGTCCGAAGAACGGCGAGCGGCGGGTCGAACGGCTCGCCCAACGGCTCGGCGCCGTCCTCGAGGGGCTCTTCATGGTGCCGAAGACGATGAACGTCGCCGCCGTGCCGAAGGGCGTCGTGCTGCAGGTCCGCAACGTTCTGACGAGCCTCGTCGACATCGGCGGGATGCCGACCGTGCCGCTCCTCGACCTGCTGGTCGCGAAGGCGACCGATGCCGGCGAGCGTGCGCGGCTCGAGGAGATCCGCGCGGTGCTGGAGGCGCCCGACGGCCCGGACTCGCCGTTGCGCGCGGCGATCCGGGCCGGCGAGTACGACGTGCTGCGACTCCTGGACGAGTTCCCGTCGTGCTCGCTCAACATCTTCGAGCTGCTGCAGGTCGTGCAGCCGCTCCGGCCCCGCTACTACTCGACGAGCTCGAGCCCGCGCATCCACGGCGAGGGGGCCGCGCACATCACCGTCGGGCTCGCGTCGCCGGGCCTCAGCTCGTCGTATCTTCACGCCCTCCGCGAGGGCGACCGCGTCAACGTCTTCCTCGACAGCGCCGACGGCTTCCACCTGCAGGAGGACGTCGGGCGGCCGATGGTCTTCGTCTCAGCCGGCACCGGCTTCGCGCCGATGCGCGCCTTCCTGTGGGAACGGCTCGCCCTCGCGCGCGCCGGCACGCCGCTCGGGGAGGCGGCGCTCTTCAACGGCATCCGCTCGCGCGAGCTCGACTACATCTACCGCGACGAGATCGAGGAGCTCTCGGCAGCCGGCGTCCTCGACCACGTGCACGTCGTGTGCTCCCGCGAGGAGCCGGGGCGCCGCGAGCACGTCCAGGACCGGATTCGCGCCGAGGGGCCGCTCGTCTGGAGGCTGCTCGAGGCCGGCGCGTATGTGTACGTCTGCGGATCGCAGCCGATGCGCGACGCCGTTCGCAGCGCCTTCGTCGACGTCGTCGCCGAGCACGGATCGCTCCCGCGCGAGCACGCCGACACGCGCGTGGCCGAGCTGGAGACGGTCGAAAACCGCTATCGCCCCGACCTCTGGGGCTGACAGGAGTCGCAATGGACGTCCTCGCCCTGATCCTGACGATCGCTGCGCTCGTGATGTTCGCCTTCGCCGCGAGCGGTCGCGAGCTGCGCCATTTCAACGAGATCGCGCTCGGGCTCGTATTCCTCGCCGCTGCGCTGATCTGCCAGTTCACGACGCTCACGAACACGCACATCGGCAACTGATGGACGGCGGTTGCTCGTGCGGCGAGATCCGCTACCGGCTCGCATCGGAGCCGCTGTTCGTCCACTGCTGCCATTGCCTGAACTGCCAGCGGCAGACCGGCAGCGCGTTCGTCGTCAACGTGATCATCGAGTCCTCCCGCGTGGAGCTGCTCGCCGGCGAACCGGCCGTCGTCGACCTGCCGCGCGACGGCGGCGGCGTGCAGCGCGTCTACCGCTGCCCGACCTGCCAGATCGCCGTCTTCAGCGAGTACGGGCGTCCCTACGCGAAGTTCGTGCGGGCCGGGACGCTTGACGATCCGTCGGCCGTCCGACCCGACGTGCACATCTACACGCGCTCGAAGCTGCCGTGGGTCGCGCTGCCGGACGGCGTGCCGGCGTTCGAGGCGATCTACGACATGCAGGAGCTGTGGCCGCGCGCGAGCCTCGACCGCGCTGCCGCCGCGAGCCGTTAGGCGACCTTCGCGAGCCAGCTCTCCGCCGCGCGCAGCCTTCTCTGGAGCTGCGGCGCCGTCGCCTGCGACACCTTTTCGACGCCCGCGAGCTTGTTCAGCTCGGCGTTCACCTTGGCGTGCGTGAGCTTCGTCCGCTTCGCGAGGTCGCGCGCGAGCGCGGCGTTCGCGTCGCGCAGCCAGCGCTTCTCCTCGCGGCGCGTCACGCCCTCGAGGACGTTCGCGCCGCCCGCGAGCGGGGGAGGCGGCCCGAGCGTCAGCTCGATGCCGAGATCGTCTTCCTCGTCGCCGAAGTCGACGAAGTCGTCGTCGGGCTCGACAGGCACGGCTGCGCTGCCGGTCGCGACGGCCGAGATGACGGCGAAGAGCGACATCTGCTCGGCGTCGCGCGCGAGCGGCGCGGCGAACGGCGACCGCTCGATCGCGTCCTCCGCCGCGCGCTTCAGCGAATGCCGCCGCTGCTCGGCGATGCGCGCGGCCAGCACGCGCAGCCGCGGGTCGTCCGGGATGAAGAGCCACGCGCGCTGGCGCGGCACACCCTGCGTCCACCGCACGAGACGACCGACCGCCTGCCGGAAGAACAGCTCGGTCGCCGTCGTCGTCGCGTACACGCCGACCCGCAGCCGCGGGATGTCGACGCCTTCGGAGACCATCCGCACGGCGACGAGCCACGGCTCGCGCCCTGCGGCGAACGCCTCGATGCCCGCCGAGGCATCCGGGTCGTCCGACGTCACGACTCGCGCCCGTGTGTGGAAGCGGTCGCGCAGCATCGCCGCGATCCCGCGCGCGTGCTCCTGGTCGGTCGCGATCACCAGACCGCCGGCGTCCGGCTGCTCGCGGCGGATTGCCCCGAGCCGCTCGACCGCCGACTGCAGCACCGTCGGCAGCCACTCGCCCTCGAGGGAAAGCGCCGTTCGCAGCCGCTCGCTCGCGCGTGCCGCGCTCAACGGATCGTCGAAGCTCGCCTCGTGCAGCGAACCGTCCGGCGCCGCCCATTCCATGTGGCCGTTCGTCCGCGGGAAGTAGACGGGACGCACCACTCGCCGGTCGGTCAGCGCGTCGCCGTACGAGTACTCGTAGTCGGGCACAGCCTCGTCGCCGTCGTAGCGCACGAACGGGATCGCGCGCGTGTCCGATCGGAACGGCGTGCCCGACAGCGCAAGCCGGCGCGACGCGTCGGCGAACGCCGCCTGGATCGCGGCGCCCCACGCGCGGTCGTCGGCCGCATGGTGCAGCTCGTCGAACACGACGAACGCATCGGCGCCGATGCGCGCGACGAGCTCCGGGCTCGCTGCGACCTGCTGGTACGAGGTGACGATGCCGTGCATGTCGACGGCAAGCCGCCCGTCGGCCGCCGACCACGCGGGGTCGAGGTGGAGCGAGAACGCCGCCGCCGCCCGCGCCCACTGGACCTTCAGGTGCGCTGTCGGCGCGACGACGACGAGCCGCGTCGGATGCTGCGCGAGCTCGTGGCGCGCCGCCGTCAGCGCGAAGGTGGTCTTGCCGGCGCCGGGGGTCGCGACCGCGAGGAAGTCCTTCGCCGAGGAAGCGGCAAAGCGGTCGAAGGCAGATTTCTGCCACGGTCTGAGACGAACGGTACGAGCCATCGGTTCCTCGGAGGCCGCCGGACGATAGGCGACGGGGCGGACGCCGTTTGTGGTGATACCCTGAGGCGTGCCGGACGCTCAAGACGCGGGCGACGGCATTACGGGCACAGGCGCTGACCCGGGCTGACAATCGACGGGGGAGCTACGTGTCAAAGACGGACGGGATTGCCATTTCGCCAACGCCGAGCGGCGACGCGCCGCCGCTTCCCCGGCGGCTGCGCGTTCTGATCGCGAACGAGCGGCGCGACCGGCTCGAGCTCCTGGCCCGCGTCGTCGGCGGCCTCGGCCACGATGTCGTGGCGCGCGAGATCTACGTCAAGGAGGTCGCCGACTCCACCGCCCGCGAGCAGCCCGACGTCGCGCTCGTCGGACTCGGCCTTTCGTCTGACCATGCGCTGGACCTGATCGGCGAGATCGTGCGCGAGGCGTCGTGCCCCGTGATCGCGTTGCTCAACGCGAGCGACCCCGCATACATCCACGAGGCCGCGAAGCGCGGGATCTTCGCCTACATCGTCCACGACGATCCCGAGGAGCTTGCGAGCGCGATCGACATCACGCTGCAACGCTTCGGCGAATACCAGAATCTGCAAAGCGCATTCGGGCGCCGCGCGACGATCGAGCAGGCGAAGGGGATTCTCATGGCCCGCAACTCGATCGACGCCGACGCGGCGTTCGAGATGATGCGCAGCCGCTCGCAGCAGACCGGCCGCAAGCTGGGCGACCTCGCCGACGCGGTCGTCCAGAGCCACCTGCTCCTCCTTCCGCCGCACCCCGACAGCCCACACGAACACGAGCGCTAGAGGCAGCCGGCGGTGGCCGACGAACGAGACAGCTCGTCCCCGTTCTGGCACGTCTGGGACATCTTCGAACGCGGCGGCGTCATCGTCGCGTGCGCCTGGTGCGATCGCATCTGCGTCGAGGGTGCCTGGGGATACGCGCCGATCGGCGCCCTCGAAGCGATCGACGGCCGTCAGACCCTGAGCCACTCGATCTGCCCGCACTGTGCCGCCAAGCACCACGGATCCGCGGCACCCGAAGAGACCGCCGACGACTAGGGTCTCGTCATGAACGACGAGGCCGGCGAGACGAAGCCCGACCACGAGCCGCCGCGCGGCGCGACGACGACGGGGACCTGGCACGACCTCGCGTACACGGCGACGGCGAAGTGGCTCGTCCTTCGAAAGAAGGAGAAGCCGTCGGCGGAGATCTTCTCCGTCTCGTACGTCGCCGACAGCGCCGACCTCGACCGCCCCGTCACCTTCGTCTTCAACGGCGGCCCGGGCGCATCCTCCGCGTTTCTCCACGTCGGCGCCGTCGGGCCGCAGCGCGTCGATTTCCCGTCCGACGGGACCCTGCCGCCGATGCCGCCGCGGCTCGTCCGAAACGACGAATCGTGGCTCGGGTTCACCGATGTCGTCTTCGTCGACCCGGTGGGCACCGGCTTCAGCCGCATCGTCGAGCCCGACGGCAAGCCGAAGGAAGGCGACGACAAGAAGAAGGGCGAGGAGCCGGATCCGAAGGAGTACTTCGGGTACAAGCGCGACCTCGAGTCGCTGTGCGAGTTCATGAGCCGCTGGCTCTCGAGCCACGGGCGCTGGGGCTCGCCCGTCTTCATCGCGGGGGAGAGCTACGGCGGCTACCGCGTCGGCCGACTCGTGCGGATGCTCCAGGAATCGACCGGCATCGGGCTGAGCGGTGCCATCCTCATCTCGCCCGCGCTCGAGATCGGCCTCCTCGCCTCGGGCGACTACGACGTTCTCTCGTGGGTCGATCTGGTGCCGACGATGGCCGGCGCCGCCGCCCACCACGGCCGCTCGCGCGCGTTCGACCCGGGTACGCCGCTCGAGGACGTCCAGCGCGCGGCGGAGGAGTTCGCGACGGGCGACTTCGCGGCGTTCCTCACGCGCGGCGCGTCGATGTCCGCCGACGAGCGCGAACGGGTCCTCACCCGCCTCGCCGACCTCGTCGGGCTGCCCGTCGACTTCGTGACGCGCGCCGAGGGGCGCATCCCGATCACCGTGTTCGTGCGCGAGCTGCTGCGCGACGAGCGGAAGGTTCTCGGCCTATACGACGCGACGATCACGGTCACCGACCCGTTCCCCGACCGCGACTCCTTCGCGGGCCCCGATCCGACGCTCTCGGGCTTCGGGCCGGCGTTCACGACCGCCGTCAACCGCCAGCTCCGGACCGAGATCGGCGTCGAGACCGACCGCGAGTACACGCTCCTCAGCTACGAGGTCAACGCCGACTGGAAGAACGACGCGCCGCAGCACTTCTTCGCGCCGCCCGAGGGCGCCACCGACGACTTCCGCTACGGGTTGGCGCTCAACCCGCACATGAAGGCGTTCATCACGCACGGGCGCTTCGATCTCGTCACGCCGTACTACACGAGCGACCGGCTCAGGAACCTGATGCGGCTCGACCCGGCGATGGCGGACCGCATCACGGTCCGCCACTTCGGGGGCGGGCACATGTTCTACGCGTGGGAGGAGAGCCGGAAGGCGTTCTCCGGCGCGATCGCGGAGTTCTACCAGGAGGCGATGAGCTGATAGACCGAAGCGTGCAGCGTGGGGAGGGAGGCAAGGTCGTCGTCAATCTCGCGACCCGGCTGATACCTAGGCCAGCGCGCTCCGCAGCTCGTCGCGCGAGTGGATTGCGAGCTTGCGGTAGACGTTTCTCAGGTGGTACTCGATCGTCTTCGGGCTGAGGAAGAGCGCTGCCGCCGTCTCGCGCGTCGTCTTGCCGTCGGCGAGCAGCATCGAGATCTGCAGCTCCTGCGGCGTCAGCTCGTCGAGGCCGCTCGCCTCGCGCCGTCGCGCGGTCTCGCCGGTCGCCGCGAGCTCGGTGCGCGCGAGCTCTGCCCATGGCGCTGCACCGAGCAGCTCGAACGTCTCGTGTGCGGCGCGCAGCTGCTCGCGTGCGCGCACGCGCCGGCCGGCACGGCGCAGCCGGGCGCCGTATGCGAGCTCCGTCCGTGCGGTCTCGAACACGTCTGCCGTCTGCGCATGCAGCTCGAGTGCCTCTCCGAAGCATCGCTCGAGCTCCGCGTCGTCTGCCACGAGCGCGCGGCCGCGAGCTGCCCGCGCGAGCGCCCACGGCTGGCCCTTCGCAGCGGCCGCCGCCGCACACGACTCCGCCACGATCGCTGCCTCGTCGGCATGCCCGAGCCGTAGCAGGATCTCGGTTCGCTCGGGGCCCGGAAATACATCCACGTCGGCGATGTCGTTCCGGTCGATCGCGCTCTTCAACTCGTCGACCCGCACGCGCGCCGCGTCGAGGTTCCCGAGTGCGAGCTCGAGCTCGACGAGCCCGGCAAGCGCCCACATCTCGCACAGCAGTACGCCGCGGTCGCGGGCGCGCGCGAGCGCCTCGTCGGCGTGCGCGCGCGACGCCTCTTCACGGCCGAGCCTCGCCTCGAGCCACGCGAGGCGCGCGAGTGCGCCGGCGAGCACGACCTCTTGACCCGTCTCGCGCGCGAGCCGGATCGCCTCGTCGAACCCCGCTTCCGCCTCGGGCCACCGGTCGGTGGCCGCGAGTTGGATGGATGCGTGCGCGAGCAGGTGCGGCAGCACACCGACCGCCGACCTCGACCGGGCCGTCGCGACGGCCCGGTCGATCAGGTCGTCGCCGCTCCCCTCGCGGAGCCAGAGCGGGCCGATCGCCATCCAGACGAGCAGGCGAGGGTCGGCGCGCAGCTCGTCCGATCGCTCGAGGAGTTGCATCGCCTCGCGGATCGACGCGGCGCCGCGCACGCCCTCGCCGGCGAGAACGAGCGACGTGCCGTTCGCGATCGCGCCGAAGAAGGCAGACCGCGTCGATCCGTCCTCGGCTGCGAGCGTGTGCGCCCGCTCGCCGCACTGCCTCATCGCCGCCGCGTCGGCGGAATAGAACGCACCCTCCGCCGCCTCCGCGAGCATCACGACCGCCGTCGCCGGCTCGGCGCGCTCGGCCGCGGCGCTCAGAATCTCGATCGCGCGCCGTAGCGGGCCGCGCCGCAGCGCCACGTAGCCGCGCAGGTGATCGATCTCGACCGACAACGGACCGTCTCCGACGAGCCGCGCCGACTCCTCGACGAGCGCGACCGTCCGATCGACGAGACCGCCGAGCCACGCCGCGTCGGCAGCGGCGTAGAGGAGGACGCCGCGCCGCTCGTCCGACGTCGCAAGCCGTGCGGCCCGCTCGAACGCCGAAGCCGCCACGTCGTACGCGCTGCGGTCCCGGGCGCGCTCGGCCGCCTGCGCGAGTGCCGACGACGCCGTATCGTCGAGCCCCGCTGCCGCGAGCGCGAGGTGCCAGGCGCGTCGGTCTGCGTCGGCGTCGGGAAGCTCGCCCGCGAGCGCGCGATGGACGTCGCGCCGGCGCTCCGCCGTCGCCGCACCGTACAGCGCCGAGCGCGCGAGGGGATGGCGAAACTCGAGCGTGCCGGCCGTCACCGTCACGAGCCCCGACTCGAGCGCCGGATCGAGGTCGGTCACCTCGAGTCCGAGCCGCGCGGCCGTGCGTGCGAGCAGCCCGAGGTCGCCGCGATCGGTTGCCGCTGCGAGCACGAGCACCTCGCGTGTCCGGTCCGGCAGGCTGCCGGCGCGTTTCAGGTACGCCTCCGCGACGCTCGTCACGGCCGGCACCGGAGCGTTCGGCGCGAGCGCCGCCGTCAGGCCCTCGTGAGCGAGCTCGAGCAGCGCAAGCGGATTTCCGCGCGTCTCGCGGTGGAGTCGTTCGGCGACGTCGCGGCTGATGCCTTCGAGAAGGGAGGCCGTCTCCTCCGCGTCGAGCCCGGCCAGCTCGAGGGTGGGCAGGCCCGAGCCGTCGAGTAGCGACGGCTCGTCCTCACGCGTCGCGAGCACGACGGCGATCGGCTCGGCGAGCAGGCGACGCACGGCGAAGAGCAGGGCGTCGGCGCTCGACCCGTCGAGCCAGTGCGCGTCGTCGATCAGCACCAGCACCGGCTGCTCGTCCGCGCACGCGGCGAGCAGGCTCAGGGTCGCGGCACCGACCGCGAACCGATCCTCCGCCTGTGCCGGCCGAAGGGCGAGCGCGCTCTCGAGCGCCGCGGCCTGCGGCGCCGGGATCGCGCCGAGCAGGCCGAGGACCGGCCGTACGAGCTCGTAGAGCGCAGCGAACGGGATCTGCGCCTCGGCCGCGACGCCGCGTGCGCGCAGCACGCGCATTCCGTCGGCGCTTCCTGCGGCATGGTCGAGGAGCGCGGACTTGCCGATGCCAGGCTCACCGACGAGCGTGAGCACAGCGCTCTGCCCGCCGCGCGCCTGCTCCAGGACGCGCGCGAGCGCCTGCCGCTCCGGTTCGCGCCCGAGAAGCATCGATCGATAGTACGACGTGCCGGGTGCCTGACCAGGTGGGGGCCCCGAGGCGAGTGGCGACCGTCCGGCGTAGCGTCGGCGGCGTCAACGACAGAGGAGCGGAGTCACATGGCAACCGTCGAAGCAGAGCTGGATCTCGAGAAGCTGCACGCGTTCGTCTTCAAGGCCGTCGACGAGGTCGGCGCCACGCTCAATGCGGCGCTCGTCGTCATGGGCGACCGGCTCGGCCTCTACAAGGCGCTCGCCGGTGCGGGACCGTTGACTCCGGCCGAGCTCGCCGAGCGGACGAGCACCGCCGAGCGCTACGTCCGCGAGTGGCTGAACGCGCAGGCCGCCGGCGGATACGTCTCCTACGAGGCCGACAGCGGCCGTTACTCGCTTCCGCCGGAGCAGACGGCCGCGCTCACAGACGAGTCGAGCCCGGCGTATTTGCCGGGGTTCTTCCAGCTCGCTCTCGGGTCGGTGATCGACTCGCCGCGGATCACGGAGGCCGCGAAGAGCGGCGTCGGCATCGGGTGGCACGACCACGTCGACCACGTCCACGAGGGCTGCGAGCGCTTCTTCCGCCCGAGCTACAACGCGCATCTGCTGACCGAGTGGCTGCCCGCGCTCGACGGCGTCGTCGCGAGGCTGGAAGCGGGCGGCACCGTCGCCGACATCGGTTGCGGACACGGCGCGTCGACCGTGCTGATGGCGCAGGCCTTCCCGAAGTCGCGCTTTCGCGGCTCCGACTACTACGCCGAGAGCATCGCCACGGCGACGGAGCGCGCGCAGGCCGCGGGCGTCGCGGATCGCGTCGAGTTCGCCCTCGAGCCGGCAGCGTCATACTCGGGGAACGGCTACACCCTCGTCACGATGTTCGACTGCCTACACGACATGGGCGACCCCCTCGGCGCCGCGCGTCATGTGCGGTCGTCGCTCGCACCGGACGGCAGCTGGATGATCGTCGAGCCGCGCGCCGGCGACCGCGTCGAGGAGAACCTCAATCCGGTCGGACGCGCGTACTACGGCTTCTCGACGCTGCTCTGCACGCCGTCGTCCCTGTCGCAGGAGGTCGGGCTGGCGCTCGGGGCGCAGGCGGGCGAGGCGCGAATCCGAGAGATCGTGATCGGCGCGGGCTTCTCGAGTTTCCGCCGCGTCGCGGAGACGCCGTTCAACATGGTGTTCGAGGCCAAGCCTTGACCGAGGCGATCGAACGAACAGTCCTCGATTACTTCGAGGGCTGGTTCGACGGGGATGCAGCGCGCATGGAGCGCGCGCTGCATCCCGAGCTCGCGAAGCGGACGCTTCGTGACGACGGGCTCGACACGACCACCGCCACTGAGATGATCGAGGCGACGGCCGCTGGAACGGGGCGGAAGCTCGACGTGGGGGACCGCGGGATCGAGATCGAGATCACGCACGTCGACCCGCCGAACGCGAGCGTTGTCGTCCACTCGACGCGCTACACCGAATTCATCCATCTCGTCGAGACGACGAACGGGTGGAGGATCGTGAACACGCTGTGGCAACGAGCCTGACGGACGCGCGCGAGCAGTCGCGTGCCCGCTACCCCGATAGCGAGGGCTACGTCGAGCGCGACGGCGTTCGCGTCTTCTACGAGGTCTACGGCGACGGCGAGCAGACGATCATGCTGCTGCCGACGTGGTCGATCGTCCATTCACGGATGTGGAAGGCGCAGATCCCGTATCTGGCACGTCACGCACGTGTCGTCACCTTCGACGGCCGCGGCAACGGCCGTTCCGACCGGCCCGGCGGCGTCGAGGCCTATCTCGAGCAGGAGTTCGCCCTCGACACGCTCGCCGTCATGGACGCGACCGGCGTCGAGCAGGCGACGCTCGTCACCGCCTCCTGCGGCGCACTGTGGGGGACGATCGTCGCTGCAGACCATCCCGAGCGGGTCACCGCGATCGTCTACATCGGCCCCGCGGTCGGGTTCGCCCCGGGGCACGCAGACCGGCAGCTCTTCGAGTTCGACGAGGAGTACGACACCGACGAGGGCTGGGCGAAGTACAACAGCCATTACTGGGCGCGCGAGTACCGCACGTTCCTCGAGTTCTTCTTCGCCCAGTGCTTCACGGAGCCGCACTCGACGAAGCAGATCGAGGACGCCGTCGGCTGGGGGCTCGAGACCGACCCGGAGACGCTCTCGAACACGACTCGCGCGATCTCGCTCTGCCGGATGGAGCAGTTCGAGCAGACGTGCAAGCGCGTGCGGTGCCCGGTGCTCGTGGTCCACGGCGATGCGGACGCGATCCGGCCGCACGCGCAGGGCGCCGGCCTCGCCGCGGCGACCGGCGGGACCTTCGTCACGCTCGAGGGCAGCGGGCACCTGCCGATGACGCGCGACCCGGTCAAGATCAACCATCTGCTTCGGGACTTCGTCGTGCCCGCGCCGCCGGCGTCGCGCTGGACGCGCGGCCGTGGTCGCCGCAAGCGCGCGCTCTTCGTGTCATCGCCGATCGGGCTCGGGCACGCCCAGCGTGACGTGGCGATCGCCGACGAGCTGCGCCAGCTCCATCCCGATCTCGAGATCGACTGGCTCGCGCAGAGCCCGGTCACGTCGGTGCTCGCGGCGCGCGGCGAGCGCATCCATCCGGCGAGCGCGCATCTGGCGAACGAGTCGGGCCACTTCGAGTCGGAATCGGCCGAGCACGACCTGCACTGCTTCCACGCGTGGCGGCGGATGGACGAGATCCTCGTTTCGAACTTCATGCTCTTCGACGACGTCGTGCGCGACGACCGGTACGACCTGTGGGTCGGCGACGAGGCGTGGGAGCTCGACTACTTCCTCCACGAGAACCCCGAGCTGAAGACTGCGCCGTACGTATGGCTGACCGACTTCGTCGGCTGGCTGCCCATGCCCGACGGCGGTGAGCGCGAGGCGTATCTGACGGCCGACTACAACGCCGAGATGATCGAGCAGATCGCGCGCTATCCGCGGTTGCGCGATCAGGCGCTGTTCGTCGGCGATCGTGAGGACGTGTTCCCGGGGAGCTTCGGGCCCGAGCTGCCGATGATCCGCGAGTGGACCGAGCAGAACTACCGCTTCCCGGGCTACGTCACCGGCTTCGACCCGGACGAGTTCGCCGACCGCGAGCGGCTGCGGGCCGAGCTCGGCTACGCCGAGAACGAGGCCGTCTGCATCGTCACCGTCGGCGGCTCCGGCGTCGGCGCCGACCTGCTGCGCCGCGTCGTCGCCGCGTTTCCCGACGCGAAGCAACTCGTGCCGAACCTGCGGATGATCGTCGTCGCAGGACCGCGCATCGACCCGCGGTCCCTGCCCGACCATCCGGGCCTCGAGGTGCGCGCCTACGTACACGAGCTGTACCGGCACCTCGCGGCGTGCGACCTCGCCGTCGTGCAGGGCGGGCTGACGACCGGGATGGAGCTGACGGCGAACCGGCGACCGTTCCTCAGCTTCCCGCTGCGCCATCACTTCGAGCAGAACTTCCACGTCCGGCACCGGCTGGAGCGCTACGGCGCAGGACGAGTGATGGACTTCGAGACCGACGGGCCGGCGGAGATCGCGCGTGCAATCTCGGAGGAGATCGGGCGGCAGGTCGAGTACCTACCGGTCGACTCGCAGGGCGCCGCACGCGCGGCCGCCTCGATCGCAGAGTTGCTCTAGAGGCTTGATGCGGGATATCCGGATGCTTCGGATGCCGCCCCAGGCGCTGCGCCTGGCCGGCTCGTCGTCCTCGCGCAGGCAACCAGCCTGCGCTACGGCCGCCAACCCGCCCATGCTTGGCCTGGAACGGCCCCGCAGCGGCGCCTATCCCGCATCAAGCCTCTAGCTCTCCTCGTTCGGATCCTCGTCGGACGCGAGCTTCGCGCTCGTCTCGCGCGCCGTCTCGAAATGCCGCTGCTGGATCGGCAGCGCCCACGAGACGAGCTGCTCCACCTGCGACGCCTTCGCGCTGCGCGCCATCTGTTCGAGCACCTCCCAGTGCCCGGCCTCGCCGGCCTCGGCCATCGTCAGGAACTCGAAGCCGTCGAGGACGTCCGATTCCTCGTCCAGATAGATCTCGAGCATCCGGGACGCCTTCTCCTTCGTCTCGCGCGCCTCCTCGAGGATCGCCGTCTTCTTCCCCTCGAAGTCGCCCGCGAGGTCGGTGCAGCGCTGCTCGGTCTCGGCCGCCTCCTCCTGCATCCGCTCGAGCAGCGCGACGAGCATGTCGTTGTCGTCCTCGCGCGCGAGCTTCATCACCTTCTGCGTCGCCGTCTTCGCGGCCATCGCAAGGCCCGCGACCTCGCCGAGCTTGCTCTCCAGGTTCGTCAGATCCGCCATCGGTGCCCCTCCTCGGTTGCTGGTGGACGGGTGTGTCTCCGGCGCCCGAGACTCCCAAACGACAGCAGCCGCACGAGCGGTTACGCTTGGCACGACCGATCGGAGGCAGCCATGAAGGGTCAGCAGAAGCCGAAGCAGCTCGCGAAGAAAGCGCCGCAGAAGTCGCTGAAGGAGAAGCGCGCGGCGAAGAAGGCGAAGTGACGAGGGCCCCGGCGACGGGGCCCTCGCGTTATTCACCTCGTCGTACGCATCAATTCCCCAGCCGCTCGAGGATCTCCGCCAGCGTCCGCTCGAGCGCCTCGACCCGGGCCTCCAGATCGGAGGCGGGGGCAGGCGGGGGAGCGGTTGCGCCGGTCTCGCCGAGCAGCTGCGACCAGCGGTGGCGCGCGCCCTCGGCCACGAGCTCCCGCTCCGCGAGCGCGTGCAGCGCGGCCTCGACGTCCTCTGCCGACGCGAAGGGGTAGAGCCGCTCGCTCCTCGTGCGCAGCTCGGCGACCGTCTGCGGCCCGCGGAGCATGAGCACTCCGAGCAGCGCGAGCTGGGACGGCGTCAGCTGCAGGGCCTCGTCGAGGAGGTGCCTGAACTTGGCGACCCGCGAGCCCGGGCCGCTCGCGAGGCGCGTCCAGCCGCGCCGGGCGAGCTTGTCGAGCGCCGCGCGGATCGTCGCCTCGTCGTAGTCGACCACCGGGTCGCGGTTCGTCGACTGGTTCGCTGCAAGGCGCAGCGCGTTCAGCGACAGCGGGTACTGGTCGGGCGTCGTCCGCTGCTTCTCGATGAGGCAGCCGAGCACGCGCAGCTCGACAGGATCCGCATCCATCCCGCAGAGACTACGTTTGCAGCGTGGATCTGCACCCGCTCGAACAGCACCTGCTCGGAGAGCTGCGCGCCCTGCGCCCCGGTGCCGGCGGCGCTGCCGAGCTCGCCGAGGAGCTCTGGCGCGCCCAGCTGCGGAGCCGCCTCTGCGACTTCGCAGCCCGCTATCTCCAGCACGCGGGCCGCAGCTTCTACTCGATCGCGTCGGCGGGTCACGAGTCGGACGCCGTCGTCGCGCTGGCGTTGCGGCCGACCGACCCGGCCCTGCTCCACTACCGGAGCGGCGGCTTCTACCTCGCCCGCGCGGCGCAGGCCGGCCACGACGGCGTGCCGGACATCCTGCACGGCGTCACGGCCGCAAGCGTCGAGCCGATCGCCGGCGGGCGGCACAAGGTCTTCGGCAACCATGCGCTGGCGGTCATGCCGCAGACCTCGACGATCGCGTCGCACCTGCCGCGCGCCGTCGGAGTCGCGTTCGCGATCGGCCGCGGCGGCTCGACCTGGGGCGACGACGCGGTCGCCGTCTGCAGCTTCGGCGACGCGTCGGTCAACCACGCGACCGCGCAGGCCGGCCTGAACACGGCCGCGCACTTCGCGTATCGCGACGTGCCGCTGCCGCTGCTCTTCGTGTGCGAGGACAACGGGATCGGAATCAGCGTCCGCTCGCCGCAGGGCTGGGTCGAGTCGGCACTCCGCGCGCGACCGTCGCTGCGCTACGAGCACGCGGCCGGCGACGACCCGGAGCTCGCGCTCGAGATCGCAGAGGATCTGGCCGAGTGGGTGCGCGAGGAGCGCAAGCCGGCCGTGTTGCACCTGCGCACCGTTCGCTATCTCAGCCATGCGGGTGCGGACGTCGAGACGGCGTACCGGACGCCGCAGGAGATCCGCGCCGACTGGGACGCCGACCCGCTGCTCGCGACCGGGCGGTGGCTCGTCGACGCCGGCCTGCGTACGGGCGAGGCGCTCGCCGACGAGTATCTCGCGGAGCGCGAGCGCGTGTTCGCGCTCGCGGACGAGGCGGCGAGACTGCCGCAGTTGCAGAGCGCCGAGAACGTGATGCGACCGCTCGCGCCGCGAACCGCGCAGCGGCTGCGTGCGGTCGAGCCGCAGGACGGCGACCCGACGACGCTCGCGCTCGCGATCAACGCCGCGCTCTCGGACGTGCTCGAGCGGGAGCCTGCGGCCCTGGTCTTCGGCGAGGACGTCGGCGCAAAGGGCGGGGTGTACGGCGTCACGCGCGGCCTGCAGCGGCGGTTCGGCGAGGAGCGCGTCTTCGACACGTTGCTCGACGAGACGTCGATCCTCGGGCTCGCGCTCGGCACCGCGACGAGCGGCTCGCTCCCGATCCCCGAGATCCAGTACCTCGCGTACCTCCACAACGCCGAGGATCAGCTGCGCGGAGAGGCGTCGACGCTGCAGTTCTTCTCGCAGGGGAGATACCGCAACGGGATGGTCGTGCGGGTCGCCGGCTACGGCTACCAGAAGGGATTCGGCGGGCACTTCCACAACGACAACGCCGTGGGCGTGCTGCGTGACATCCCGGGCCTCGTGGTCGCGTCGCCGGGCCGGCCCGACGACGCCGCCGCGATGCTCCGGACGTGTGTCGAGGCGGCGAAGGTCGACGGCAGCGTCTGCGTCTTCCTCGAGCCCATCGCCCTCTACCACACCCGCGACCTCTACGAAGAGGGAGACGACCGGTGGCTCGCGCCGCCGACGGGCGACGCGCCGCTCGGCGCCGCGCGCACGTACGGCGACGGCAAGGAGCTGACGATCCTCACGTGGGCGAACGGTTTGCGCATGTCCTTGCGCGCCGCGCGCGACCTCGACGCGCGCGTCGTCGACCTTCGGTGGCTTGCGCCGCTGCCGGTCGACGACATCCTGCGCGAGGCCGAGGCGACCGGAAACGTGCTGATCGTCGACGAGACCCGGCGCAGCGGCGGCGTATCGGAGGGGATCGTCACGGCGCTCGTCGACGCCGGCTACGACGGACGGATCCGCCGCGTTGCGAGCAAGGACTCGTTCGTCCCGCTCGGCGACGCCGCGAACCTCGTACTGCTCTCCGAGGACGAGATCGGGGAGGCCGCCCGCGAGGGGGCGGCCTCCCGCGATTCGCGTTACAGCTGAACCGTCAGGTTCTGGAACGTCTCCGAGCCGGTGACGACGCCGCCGGTGGCGTCGGTCGCGCCCGGCTTCTGGTCGAACGAGACCGTGCCGTTACCGGTCGAGTTCGTCAGCATGCCGGTGCCGCTCGAGACGGTGAACGTGCCGTTCGTGAGCGTGTGCTCGACGTTCGTGCCCGTCGCGCCGACCTCGCAGACCGTGCCCTGCTCGGTCTTCGTGAGCGTGCCGACGATCGGGAGCGTCAGCGTCGTCGTGCCGGTCGCCGGCGCGCAGTAGCCGCCGGTCCCGTTCGACGTCGCCTGCTTCCAGAGGATCGTCCACGTCGACGAGTACGTGCCGCCGGCGATCCCGTTCAGGGTGCCGGTCGACGTCAGCGTGCAGCCGGCGTCCGTGAACTGGCAGCCGCTCGCGCCGCCGCTCGTCACCGTGCCGGTCGAGTTGACCGTGATGTTCTTGAACGTCAGCGTCTTGCCGTGCAGGCTCTTCGCGCGCGCATGCGACGCGACGCACTTGCCGTAGGCGTTCTTGAGGTTGTGGTTCTTGCCGTAGGCAGTGGCGAACGCCTTCGTGTCCTGGGCGCGGAGCGACTTGCACAGCCAGGCGGAGTTCTTCGCGACCGCCACCGTATGGGCGTTGTGAGGCTTGATCGGCGGCTTGCCGTGCGCCGAGGCCGCGAGGGGCAGGCAGAGCGCGGCAACGGCAAACAAGAGAAGTGTCTTCGTCAAGGTGGTGCTCCTTCCGAATTGCGGACAGAACCTGGAGGGGCGCACCACTGGAGTTCCCGATCGGCCGGGATCTATCGCTTCAGATCGTAAGAACGTCGTAAAGCCCGTGCGGCTACCCGCCGCTGATCGCGGCGATCACGTCCAGCCGCGAGCGCTCGCCGACCGGTGTCGCGAGGTCGCCTCGCTCGCCGTCGACGTACACGTGGATGTGCGTGCGGAGCTGCGGGCCGGGGTGGCAGAGACGATCCTGCAACCCCGGCCAGCGGCGGTCGAGCTCGGCCAGCGCGTCGGCGACCGTGGCCGCGTCGACGTCGACACGGCGCGGCAGGCCGTCGAACAGCGGCTTCAGCGTGCTCGGGAGGTGGACGTCGGCCACGGCTAGGCGACCGTTGCCACCCGCACGGACGAGATCGACGGCAGGAAGTCGGCGATCTGCGACCACGAGTCGCCCTCGTCGATGCTCGCGAAGATCTGCCCGGTCGAGGTGCCGAAGTAGAGGCCGAAATCGTCCTCGCGGTCGGCGACCATCCCCTCGCGCAGCACGCCGAGGTGCGCGTCGCGCTGCGGCAGCCCCTTCGTCAGCTTCTGCCACGACCCGCCGGCGTCGCGCGTGCGCCAGACGGCGCACTCGCCGTTCGGCATCGTCCGGGTGTGCAGCGGGTCGAGCACGGTCGTGTAGAAGGTGTCGCGGTCGTGCGCGTGCGCCGCGCAGGCGAAGCCGAACTGGCTCGGCAGCCCTTCCGTGATCTCGATCCAGTTGGCGCCGCCGTCGTCGCTGCGCCACGTGCCGACGTGGTTCTGCTGGAACCAGCGCTGCTCGTCGACGGGCGACGGAGCGAGCTTGTGGACGCAAAAGCCGACCTCCGGGTCCGGCGGCGCCGGCCATTCGCGGCGCAGGCCCCTGTTCCGGGGCGTCCACGTCTTGCCGCCGTCGTCGGTGTCGAAGATCGAGTTGCCCTGGACGATCACGCGGATTTTCTGCTCGTCGCCGGGGTCGGGGAAGATCGCGGAGAGGCCGAGGTGGCCCGGCGCCTGCATGCTCGGGTCGTTCCAGGTGTCGCGGCCCGATGCGCCGTCGAGCGTCGAGACGAGCGAGAACGTCTGTCCGCCGTCCCGGCTCTCGAACAGGCCGATGTTCTCGGCCCCGACGAGCAGCCGCCCGTCCGCGGCGGCGAGCCCGGAGACCTTGTTCACCTTCAGGTCGCTGCCCTCGGGATAGGCGATGCCCTCGCTCGAGAACTCCCAGGTCTCGCCGAGGTCGCGGCTCCGCCACACGCCCGCGCCGTGCCACTCGGACGCCGCGGTCGCGAAGAGCGTCCCGTCCTCGTCGAGGATCGCGTTGTAGATCGGCCACCCGTCGCAGAGCGGGCCGCGCATCGTCCAGTCGCGACGATCGCCGTCACTCTCGAGCAGGAACAGTCCCTTGCGTGTGCCGACCAGCAGGACGGGCTTCGCCATCTCGTGCCACCTCCGGTTGTGGGTACGCCTATTTGACCGCACTCGCGCCGAAAAGTCATCGTTCGGTTCCGAGTTGCACAGAGTCGGCCGCAGCCGCGAGAATGACACTTCAAAAAGGAAAGCGGCTTAGGGAGGATCGAATGGCTCTGCAGCTCGGCGACACGGCGCCCGATTTCGAGGCGCAGACGACGGAAGGCCCGATCACGTTCCACGACTGGATCGGCGACTCGTGGGCGGTGCTCTTCTCGCACCCCAAGGACTTCACGCCGGTCTGCACGACGGAGCTCGGCTACATGGCGCGCATCAAGCCCGAGTTCGACAAGCGCGGCGTCAAGATCATCGGCCTCTCGGTCGATCCGACCGACCAGCACGAGCGCTGGGCCGACGACATCGAGGAGACCCAGGGCACCCGCCCGAACTATCCGATCATCGGCGACTCCGACTACAACGTCGCGAAGCTGTACGGAATGCTTCCGGCCGACGTCGAGGGCGATGTCGCCGCGCGCACCGCGACGCACAACCAGACGGTCCGCAACGTCTTCGTGATCGCGCCCGACAAGACGGTGAAGCTCATCCTCGTCTACCCGATGTCGACGGGCCGCAACTTCGACGAGGTGCTGCGTGTCATCGACTCGCTCCAGCTGACCGCGAAGCACAAGGTCTCGACGCCGGCGCAGTGGCAGCAGGGTGACGACGTGATCGTCTCCGGCTCGGTCTCCGACGAGGAGGCGAAGGAGCTCTTCGGCGACTTCAAGGCGCCGAAGCCGTACATCCGCGTCGTCCCGCAACCGCAGTAGCGGTTAAAGAAAAGACTCCCTCCTGCGCGAACGCGGGAGGGAGTCGTCTGATCTGGTTACGCCGAGACCGGTGCGACGTTCGTCGCTTCCGGGCCCTTCGTACCTTCGCGCTGCTCGAACTGCACGCGCGCGCCCTCGCTGAGGGACTTGAAGCCGTCGCCGGCGATGTTGGAGTGGTGCACGAAGAGATCCTTCGATCCCTCGTCCGGGGTGATGAACCCGTACCCCTTTGCATCGTCGAACCACTTGACGATTCCGTTGGCCATGTAAAAAACACCTCCCTACTTTGGATCACGAACAAGTAGGGAAGGCGCAACGCGCTGACCGGAACTCGCTCTCGTTGCCGGCCACCCTAGCAGCGATGTGGCATAATGGCTCAAGTCCGTCGAGGCGCCTTCATTCTCCTCTTCGACTCGCCGTTCCGGCTTCCGACAGGAGAGAGAGCTTGAATCAGCTGGTCCATTCGTTGCCGGTGCGTCCGCGTCTTCGGGGCGTCCTCCACGGTGGAGCCTTCGGGGTGGCGCTCGTCGTCGGGGCGCTCTTCGTCGCCGCCGCAGACAACGGGCGCCAGGTCGTCGGCGCAGCAGTCTTCGCCGGCGCGGTGGCATTGATGCTCGGCGCGAGCACGCTGTACCACCGCGTCACGTGGAGCCCGCGCGTCCGACCCTGGATGCGCCGCGTCGACCACGCCGGGATCTACATCCTCATCGCGGGGACGTACACGCCGGTCGGGCTGCTGAGCCTGCACGGCGCGATGCAGCACGTCGTGCTCGGTCTCGTGTGGAGCGGCGCGGCGGCGGCGACGCTGCTGAAGTTCTGCTGGGTCGACGCGCCGAAATGGCTCTCGGCCCTGTTCGGAATCGCGCTCGGCTGGGCGGGCGTCGCGGCGATGCCGCAGGTAGAGCACAACGCCGGCATCGCCTGCGTCGTCCTGCTCGCCGCCGGCGGTCTCGCATATACGCTCGGCGCGTTCGTCTACGCGCGTCGCAAGCCCGACCCGGTGCCCGCCGTCTTCGGGTACCACGAGCTGTTCCACGCGCTCACGATCGTCGCGCTCGCGTGCCAGTACGTCGCAATCGCATTCTTCGTCGTAAAGGTCGGGTGATGGCAGTGCAGGGGGAAATGCTGTGGTTCAACGTCGAGAAGGGGTACGGGTTCATCCAGACCCAAGACGACGAGCGCCTGTACGTGGCGGCGAGCGGCTTCCGCGACGGCGAGCTGCCCTCCGGCCGGTGCAAGGGCATGACGGTCGCCTTCGAGCGCGAGGTGGCCGAGGGCGACTCCCGCGCCGTCGGGGTGCACTTCGTGATGACGAAGGACTCGCCCCGGGCGCGGCTGCGGCATCCCCGCGGCGGCACCTCCATCTAGGTCTACGATCGTCGGCGTGACCGAAGCGACCGTCGACGCGGGCGCGCTCGAGCTGGACGAGTACCGGCGCGAGCTCACCGCCTACTGCTACCGGATGCTCGGCTCCGCGTTCGACGCGGAGGACGCCGTGCAGGAGACGATGCTGCGCGCGTGGCGGTCGCTCGATCGCTTCGAGGGCCGGTCGGCGCTGCGCTCCTGGCTCTACCGGATCGCGACGAACGTCTGCCTCGACGCGATCGGGGGCCGCGAGCGTCGCGCGCGCCCGATGGATCTCGGTCCGGCCGGGGAGCCGGTCGTCGAGAACCTTCGCGAGCTGCCGGAGGTGACCTGGATCACGCCCCTCCCGACTCCGGACGAAGAGGTCGAACAGCGCGACACGCTGCGCCTCGCGTTCGTCGCGGCACTGCAGCACCTACCGCCGAAGCAGCGCGCGGCGCTCATCCTCTGCGAGGTGCTGCGCTGGCAGGCGGCCGAGGCGGCAGAGCTGCTCGAGACGAGCGTCGCGTCGATAAACAGTGCGCTGCAACGTGCACGCGCCACGCTCGCGACGGCCGACGTCGGGGCACCGGCGCAGCTCGACCCGGCGCAGCTCGACCCCGAGGCGCGTGCGCTGCTCGACCGGTACGTGGGCGCATTCGAGCGCTACGACATCGAGGCGCTCACCGACCTGCTCCACGAGGACGCGGTGCAGTCGATGCCGCCGTACGACCTGTGGCTGCGCGGGCGCGAGGACATCTTCACGTGGTGGTTCGGTCCCGGGATCGGCTGCAGCGGGTCGAAGCTCGTGCCGGCGACCTCGGCGAACGGGATGCCCGCGTGGGGCCAGTACAAGCCCTCGCCCGAGGGCGGCTACGAGCCGTGGGCGTTGCAGGTCGTCGAGGTCTCAGGCGGCCGGATCTCCGAGCTGACGTTCTTCCTCGACACGAAGACGCTCTTCCCGCTGTTCGGGCTTCCCGAGCGCGTCGCCTAGGCCGCAGAGTTCGATCAGCTCGCAGAGCTCGTCGGGCGCGCGGCGCACGCGCAGCACGCGCCCGCGCCGTCTCGCTGCGAGCGCCAGCCGTGCCAGCAGGTCGACGGCGGCGAGATCCACACGGTTCACGACTCCACGCGGCGCGCGAACTCATCGATGCGGGCTGCGACCGTGCGCGGGGCGGCGAGCATCGACAGGTGCCCGGCGCCGGGGACGATGACGAACGGCGTGCGAAGAAGCCGCGCGGTCGCGCGACCCGCCGCGGGGGAGTCGACGGCGTCGTCCGCGCCCCAGAGGACGAGGCGCGGGGCGCGGACGTTGCGCAGCGTTCCGGTCGACACGCCCTGTATCCCACTGCCGAGCATCGAGGCGAACGCAGCCGCGGTGCCCGCGACCCGGAACGGCCGCTGCCACGCGTCGAGGACGGCGTCGCGAAACGGCGGCGGATGCGGGCCCCAGGCATTCCGCAGCGTCCGCCGGAACACCCAGTCCGACCCGGTGACGAGGCGGTAGGCGCTCGTGTACCACGGCGGCACGAGCAGACGCGCGAGCACGCCGGCGCCGCCGCCGACCGGTCGTGCGTCGCCGTCCAGCAGCACGATTCCCGAGGCGTCGCGCGCGAGCGAGACCGCGACCGCCGCGCCGAGCGAGTGCCCGACGACGACCGGCCGGACGAGGTGCAGACGGGCGATCGCGTCGCGAAGGAGTCCGGTCCAGTGCGCGAGCGTGTACGGACCGCGCCGCTGCGAGTAGCCGAACGGCGGCAGATCGACGGCGTACACGCGGTGGTCGCGCGCCAGCAGCGGAGCCGTGCGCTGCCACACCCACGCCGGTTCCACGAACCCGCCGATCAGCACGATCGGCGTGCCTCGAGTCCCCCAGCGCATGTATGCGAGCCGCGTGCCGTCGACCGAGACCGAACGGCCGTGGTAGACGACGGTGTCGCGGTCGCGCGTCGCGAGATTGAACGCGAGCGACACCGCGGTCAGCAGGAGAGCCAGGGCGAGCGCCGCGCTGCCGAGCCGGCGCGCCCAGCGCTTCACGGGCGGCGCGGGCCGCCGCGAAGCTGACTCTTGCGCAGCGCCTCGAGGCGCCGCCGGTCCTGCTTCGTCGGACGCGTGTCGAACACGGGCTGCGTCAGCCGTCGCTCGGCCGCGGCCCGCTCGCGCGCTGCCACGGAGTCCGGGGTCTCCTCGTAGAGCGTCGCGGCGACGCTCGCCGGCCCGCGCCGCTCGGCCAGGTCGCGGACGACGACCGTCCGGCGCCGGTCCCCGTGCGTGATCTCGACCGTCTCGCCGACCCTGACCTCGCGCGACGGCTTCACGCGCGCGCCCGCGACGTGCACCCGGCCGCCGGCGACGGCGTCGGTGGCTGCGCTCCGCGTCTTGAAGAATCGCGCCGCCCACAGCCACTTGTCGATCCTGACGCTCGCCAACGCGGCCGGCTAGCGGTCGGACAGGAGAACCTCGAAGCGGGCGCCCCGCTTCGCGCGGGCGTAGCGGACGTCGCCGCCGTGCGCGCGCGCGTAGGCGCGCGCGATCGCGAGGCCGAGGCCCGAGCCGTGGCCCTCGCCGCCGCGGATGAACCGGTCGAACAGACGCGGGACGAGGTCGAGCGGCACACCCGGGCCGGCATCCTCGACGACGAACCGGACGCCGGTCGCCGATCCGTCGAGCGTGATCGTGATCGGCGGCTTGCCGTAGGCCCGCGCATTCGCGAGCAGGTTCGAGACGATGCGCTCGACGATCAGTCCGTCGACGCGGGCGAGCGTCCTGTGGCCGTGCTCGACCGCGACGTCCGCGTATTCGCCCGCCAGACCCTCGAGGAGCTCGGCGAGGTCGATCTCCGTCGCGTCGATGCGGACGCGGCCCGAGTCGAGGCGCGAGAGGTCGAGCAGCTGCTCGATCAGGCGGCGCAGCCGGTCCGCCTCTTGCCATGCGACCTCCGACAGCTGCTCGCGGGTCTCCGCCGGCAGCTCCCGCGCGCGCAACGTCGTGAGCGCGCCGTATACGGAGGCCGCCGGCGTGCGGAGCTCGTGCGACGCGATCGCGACGAAATTGCGCTGCAGGTAGTCGAGCTGCAGCATCTCTTCGTGCAGCCGCGCGCGCTCGATCGCGACGGCGACCCGTTCGGCGACGAGCTGCAGCAGGTGGACGGCCTCTTCGTCGAACTCGTAGTGCCGGAGCGTTCCGACGTGCAGCACGCCGATCACGTCGCCGCGGAGGAGGAGCGGCACGCCGAGCAGCGTCTTGATCCCCTTGTCCAGCAGGATCGGATTCAGGACGACCGAGTGGTTGACGTCCGGCAGGATGACCGGGGCCCGCTCGGCGGCGACGCGGCCGGCGAAGCCGCCGCCGACCGGGATTCGCACTCCCGCCTCGACCTCTTCCTCGATGCCCTTCGCGGCCCGCGCGACGAGCTCGTTGGTATCGGTGTCGAGCAGGAGGATCGCCGCGGTGTCGGCCTTGAGAATCGTGCGAATGCGCAGCAGGAGCTCCTGCAGCAGATCCTCGAGCTCGAGGTGCGCGAGAGCCGTGTCCGTCACCGACTGCACGTCCTCGAGCCGCCGGCGGGCGCGGCGCTCGGCATCGAAGGCCCGGGCATGCTCGATCGCGAGGGCTGCCCGGTCGGCAACGAGCTGCAGGATGCCGACATCCGTCTCGGTGAACTCGCGTGGGGTCAGCGTCCCCACGTGCAGGACGCCGATCGGCGTCCCTTCGATCAGCAGCGGGACTCCGAGCAGTGTCTTGATCCCCTTCTCGCGCAGGATCGGGTTCATGACGTCAGCGTGGTCGACGTCGGGCAGGATGATCGCCCGCCGTTCCGCAGCCACTCGGCCGGCGAACCCGAGACCGACGGGAACCCGGACGCCGGCCTCGACCTCCTCTTCGAGGCCGCGGGCCGCGCGGGCGACGAGCTCGTCCGTCTCCTCGTCGAGCAGGAGGATTGCGGCCGTGTCGGCGCCCAGGATCGAACGGATCCGGACGAGAAGCTCGTCCAGCAGCTCGTCGAGGTCGAGGTGCGCCAGCGCGGCGTCCGTGACCGACTGCAAATCCTCGATGCGCCGGCGCGCGAGCCGTTCGGCGTCCAGCGCGAGCGTGTGCTCGATGGCGACCGTCGCCCGGTTCGCGGCGAGGTGAAGCGCGTCGAGGTCGTCGTCGGCCAGATGACGCGCTTGCACGGCGATCGCGCCGTGGACGATGCCGCGCGTCGCCAGCGGCACGGCGGCTCCGGCGGCGTCGGTCACGACCGCGCCCGTCTCGATGCACTGCCGCCCGACCTCGGCGAGCTCGACGCCGCCGCTGCCGTAGCTCGGCCCCGACGCGAGCACGACCGAGCAGTGCTGCGTGCCGAGCATCTCGCAGATCCGTGCTGCCAGGACCTCGAGCAGCTCGTCGAGCGGCAGGTCGGCGAGCGCCGGATCGGTGACGGCGCGGAGGTTGCGCTGCTCAGTGGAGCCCGCGTTGTGGTCCACGCCGGGAGGTTATGCGAACGTCGACTCGAGCCGCCCCTGCGGGGCGGTCTTCACGGCCCCGACGACGCGCTCGAGAGCCGCGACGCAGCGCGGGTCGAAGGCCGACCCGGACTCCCGTCGCAGGAGCCCGAGCGCCTCCTCGCCCGACCAGGCGCGGCGGTACACGCGGTCGGAGACCAGGGCGTCGTAGACGTCGCAGACCGAGAGGATTCGGGTGGTGAGGTCGAGCTCGTCACCGCCCACGCCGCGCGGGTAGCCGCTGCCGTCGAGGCGCTCGTGATGGTCGAGCACGAGGCGCGTGACGCTTTCGGGGAAGCCCCCGAGCTCGACCAGCAGGTCGCGTCCGCGCTCGGCGTGCTGCTTGACGATCTCGTATTCGTCGTCGTCGAGTGCCGCCGGCTTCTGCAGGATCGCGGTCGGGACCGACAGCTTGCCGATGTCGTGCAGCAGGCCGCCGGTTGCGAGGTCGCGAAGCCGCGCCGGCGAGAGGCCGAGCTGTTCGCCGAGCTCGACCGCGAGCGTCGCGACGCGGCGCGTGTGCGCCTCCGTCGAGGTGTCCTTCTCTGCGAGCCGGACCATGAGCGCCCGCACGCGCGCCCCGAGGAACGCCTCCTCCGACGCGACGAGCTCCGACGCCCGCAGGTCGCCCACGAGCGCGCGGGAGCGGCGGCCGCGCCGCAGGTCGTAGACGAGCGACGAGCCGACCACGACGACGCCGAGCAGCTCGTAGATGTGGCCGATCCACCAGCCGAGGTCGCTGAAATAGAGGAAGAGCGCGCTGTAGAGCGCGGTCGCGAGGAGCACGATGCCGGCGACGACGGCGAGGTCGGCGAAGCGGCGGGTCAAGAGGAACGTGTGCATAGCGCGCACGGCGAGCGCCGCGAAGATCGCGAGGCCGACGACGAACAACGCGATCGCCGCGGGCGACTTCGGCGCCGGCAGTGTCGGCACGAGCCGCGGAATCGCTGCGCCGAGCACGCTCAAGACGACGATCGCCGCCCCGACGATCCCTTCCAGCGCGAGCACGCGCGGGATCGCGTGCCGTCCGGTGAACGGCGGCAACGCGGCGAAGGCGAGAACGATCCCGCCGACGGGAAGCGTCATCGCGCCGGTCAGCGCGATCAGCCCGTTCGGCCCGACGATCACGCCGGGCGTCACGAGCCCGTGCACGGCGAGGAGCGACGCCATCAGCGCGAAGCCGCCGCCGACGATCACCGTGCGGGAGTCGTTTTCGCGGGCGCCGACGGTCGTCAGGACGACTGCGGCCACGGTCGCGACGAGCGCGCTGACGCCGACGCCGTAGAAGTGGACCCACATCGGCGGCATCACCTGCACCTCGCCGAAGGCGAGAATGAGCGCAGCCGGGACGACGGCGCACGCGCCG
>JAICLU010000031.1 GCA_025925195.1 Thermoleophilia bacterium | reverse complement strand
GGCAGGGGCGTCGCACGCAGCCGCTTCAGCAGCGACTGCTCCCGGCGGATGACGAGCGTGATCGCGAGCCCGGCGAACGCAACCATCGCGCAGCCGTACGCGAGGAGCGCCGCGAGCAGCGCCTGCGACGCCGAGACGCCGTAGATCCGTCCCGAGTACACGGAGCCGAGCAGCACGAAAAGCAGCAACGGGAAGATGAACGTGAACACCGCCGACTCGCGCGAGCGCCAGTAGAGGAGCTGCTCCGTGCGCAGCTGATGGAGGAGCAGCCTCAACTCTCGACCTCCTGATCGTCCATCAGGGTCAGGTAGACCTCTTCGAGCGTCGGTCTGCGCACCTCGAGCCGCTCGAGCTCCTCGCCCCGCCCGAGCGCGGCGGCTGTCAGCTCGTACAGGACGCGCGTCGGCTCGGCGGTGCGCACGAGCACCTCCTCGCCGTCGCGGCGGTAGCGGATCTCGACGTCGAGCTCATCGCTCGTCAGCTCCCGCGGCGTGCCGATCCGGACGATGCGCCCCTCGCGCATGACGGCGACGCGGTCGGCAAGCTGCTCCGCCTCGTCGAGGTAGTGCGTCGTGAGCAGCACGGTCTTGCCGAGGGAGCGGAGCGAGCGGATCATCTCCCACGCCGCGCGGCGCGCTGCCGGGTCGAAGCCCGTCGTCGGCTCGTCGAGGAACACGAGGTCGGGGTCGCCGACGAGCGCGACGCCGAGGTCGAGGCGGCGCTTCTGCCCACCCGACAGCGACTTGACGCGTGCGTCCCGCTTCTCCGCGAGCCCGACCAGCTCGATCACCTCGTCGATGTCGCGCGCCCGCTCGTAATAGCCCGCGAAGCCACGGTGCACCTCGTACACGGTCAGGTTCGGCCACAGGTCGGACTGCTGCAGCACGACTCCGATCCGCTGCCGGAACTCCGGGCCGGGCCGCTGCGGGTCGTGGCCGAGCACGGTGACGTCGCCACCGTCGCGATCGCGGTAGCCCTCGAGGATCTCGACCGTCGTCGTCTTTCCGGCGCCGTTCGGGCCGAGCAGGCCGAAGACCTCGCCCTCCTCGATGTCGAAGTCGACGCCTCGGACTGCTTCGAGCGACCCGTACCGCTTCTGGAGACCGCGGACGGAGATTGCGGTCACTCGAGCACCAGCGTCGCGTGCGCGCACGGCGGGAACGCCGGCTCGCCGCCGCCGCCGAGCGCGGCCACCGCCCGGCCGCAGTCCGGCTGGTGACCGACGACCACGACCGTTTCGCCGTGATCGGCTGCGACGGCCCGCACGTCCTCGGGCGCAGCACCAGGGGCCAGACGGTCGTCGACCGTGGCACCGTCGAAGCCGAGCGCCGTCGCCGTCTCCCGCGCGCGCAGAAGCGGGCTCGACACCACCGCGTCCGGGACGATGCCTTCGTCGCGCAACCGGTCGCCGAGCTGCCGCGCCTGGGCGCGGCCCTCGGGCGTCAGCGGCCGGAGCTCGTCGGGGTCGCCGGGTGCCGCCTCCGCGTGTCGAACGATGACGACGCGCATCCAGGCCAGGATAGTCTCGGGCCGATGGCCGGACTCGGTGAGCGGTACCTGTTGCTCGGGCTGCGGCTCGGCCGTCACATCGACGGCCTCGTCGACGCGTACTTCGGTCCGCCCGAGCTCGCGGCGCAGGCCGAGGCCGAAGCTCTCGTCGCACCCGAGGAGCTCGCCGGCGAGGCTGCTGACCTCGCGGCCGCGACGACCGACGTGTGGCTCCGCGCGCAGCTCGTCGGCTGCGAGACGACCGCCCGCCGGCTTGCGGGCGAGGAGATCGGCTGGATCGACGAGGTCGAGCGGTGTTACGGCGTGCCGCCGCAGCGGACCGACGAGGCGGTGTTCGAGGCCGCGCACGATCGGCTCGCCTCCGTCCTGCCGGGTGACGGCGACCTCGGCGAGCGGTACCGCGACTGGACGGCGACCCAGGAGCTGCCGGCCGGCGTGCTGCTGCAGGCAACGACGCAGTTCACGGTGTCCCTCCAGGCCCGCACGGCCGAGCTCTTCGGCCTGCCAGACGACGAGAGCGCCGAGATCGAGCTCGTCCGCGACGAGCCCTGGTCGGCCTTCAACTACTACCTCGGCAGGCGGCGCAGCAGGGTCGCGATCAACACCGACCTGCCGGTCTACTCGTTTCGGCTGCCCGAGCTCGTCGCACACGAGATCTACCCGGGCCACCACACCGAGCATGCGTGGAAGGAAGCGCTGCTCGTCGACGGCCAGGGGAACTTCGGCGAGACGATCTTCCTCGTCGGCACCCCGCAGTCGACGATCAGCGAAGGTATCGCGTCGCTCGCGCCCGAGGTGATCGAGGCGAGCTCGTCTGCGCAGGAGATCTACGACGGTCTCGGCGTCGCGTACGACGCGGCGACTGCCGACTCGGTCGTCGCGGCTCGGGCCGATCTCGGCGGGGTCGGAGTCAATGCCGCGCTGATGCTGCACGTCGACGGCCGCTCGCGCGACGAGGTCGTCGACTATCTCGCGCGCCGGAGCCTCATGCCGCGCGAGCATGCAGAGAAGCGAGTCGAGTTCATCACGCATCCGACCTGGCGCGCGTACATCAGCTGCTACGAGTCGGGGTACGAGTTGTGCAAGCGATGGGTCGCGGGAGACGTGCAGCGGTTCCGGCGGTTGCTCACCGAGCAGCTTTCGACGAGCGATTTGTCGGCGGCCTAGCCGCCTTCGCGCTCGTCGCGGGTCTCGCCGTCGACAACGGCGGCTTCGACGCGCCCTCGTGGGACCGCGCGCTGCTCGGGCTCGCGGTCGTCGTGCTGCTGGTCGCGCTGCTCGCGGGCGTGACGCGGCCGGGACGGAACGGCGGCGCCTTGCTCTTGGCGCTCGGTGCGCTCGTCGCCTGGACCGCGGCGTCGTACTTGTGGTCGGAGTCGCCCGCCTCGGCGCTCGAGGAGGCCCAGCGCGTCGCGCTCTACGCGGCCGTCGCTGCGGCGGTTCTGACGTGCGCGCGCCGGCTGCCGGTGGCGGCGCTTTGCGCCGCTGCGACCGTGGTCGCGTGCTGGAACCTCGCGACGCGTGTGAACGGCGTCGGCCACACGACCGGCGCCGGGTCGGAGCCGGTCGGGTACGCGAACGGGCTCGCGCTGCTGTGTGTGCTCGGCCTCGTGCTTCTGCCGGCGCTGCCGCGGCTCGCGTGGCTCGCCGCATTGCCGCTCGGCGCCGTGCTCGTGCTGCAGCAGAGCAACGGCGCCTACGCCGCGCTCGTCGTGGCGGCCGTCGCCTACGTCGTGCGGAGCCCGGGTTTGCGGGTCGCGCTCGTCGCCGCGGCGATCGGCGCGTTGCTCGGCGCGTCGTTTCTCGCCGGCGGCAACGAGCGGCCCTCCTACTGGCGCGTCGCGGCGCGTGAGGCGCACGCGCATCCCTGGCTCGGCTCGGGCGCGGGCACGTTCGCGAACTGGTGGGTGCGGGAGCGTACGACCCCGGCTCAGACGCAGGAGGCCCACTCGCTGTACGTCGAGACGCTGGCGGAGCTCGGGCCGTTCGGCCTCGCCCTCGTGCTGGCGGTGTTCGCGATCCCACTCGCGACGGCGCGTCGACCCGAGCTTGCCGCCGGCGTCGCCGCATACGCGGCCGGCGCAGCCGTCGACTTCCACTGGGAGCTCGCCGGCGTCACCGTGCCGGCGGTCGTGATCGCCGCCCTCGCCGTGGTGCGACACGAGTCCGCCGACCCCGCGCCCGTGCGGGCCGTCGTTCCCGCCGCAGCCGTGCTCGCGGTCGCGGCGCTGCTCGCCTATGCCGGCAACGCGCGCCTGGCGACCGCGCAGGACGCCGCGCAGCGCGGCGATTTCGCCCGAGCACGGTCAGCGGCCGAAGCGGCCACGCGATGGCAGCCGTATTCGCCGCAGCCGTGGGTCGTGATCGGCGACGTCGCGAGCTCGCGAAGCGACCGGGTCGCGGCCTACCGGCATGCCGTCGACCTCGATCCCGTCGACTGGAGCCTGTGGCAGCGACTCGCGAACGTCTCGAAGGGAAAGCTGCGCCGCCTCGCGCAGGCGAAGGCGGCGCAGCTCAATCCACTTCGCTAGCGGATCGTGACCTGCACGAGCCGGCGGCTGGAGCTACCGGCGAGCAGGCTCTGGCCCTCGATGCGGGCACGAACGAACATGACGAGCGCGCTGCGCGACAGCGGCATGTTCCGCGTCGGGACGATCGTCATCGTCGCCCAACCGTCGAGGCCCGTGCGGACCTCGGAGCGGCTGTGCGCCCACGCGTACGGCAGGCCCGTCACCTTGACGAGAGCGTCACGCACGAGATAGCCGCGCGTGTCGACGACGTGGAACCGGGCGGTGAACGGGTTGCGCGTCGTCAGGACGCCCGGGGTGAACTTCACCGAGTTGATGATCAGGCGCGCCGGGAGGGTGACGCTCGACGCCGGGATCGACGTCGCGCCCTGGGTGGTCTTGATCGCTCCGGCGGGGCCGGCAGGCTCCGGCGCTCCGACCCTCACCGCTGCGGAGGTCGCGGAGCCGGTGCCGCTCGAGCTCGTTGCGGTCACCACGACGCGCAACGCCGAGTTCGCGTCGCCGCTTGTGACCGTGTAGGTCTGCGCGTTGGCGCCGGCGATCGCCGCGCAGTTGTTGCCGGCCGTGTCGCACCGCTGCCACTGGTAGGTGTACGTCGGCGTCGCGGAGCTGTTCCACGTGCCGGGGTTCGCGGTCAGCGTCTGGCCGACTTGCGGCGTGCCGCTGATCGTGGGCGCTGCCGTGTTCGTCGGGGCGTAGTTCGCCTGCGCCGCCGACGTTCCGGCAAGCCCTGTGCCTGCGATCGCCGTCAGCGCCACGACGAGCAGCACGACAGTCGCCGCCGCGCCAAGTAGACGCGGAATGCTTTTCGGGGTCATCGAGCCTCCTCCATTTCAGGGTTCAACACCTACACGGCTACCCAGGAGAAAGTGCTTCGGAACCCGCTTTACCGATTGCTTACGCGTGTTACGAGCGCTGCATAACCCGCGGCTGCGGCGGGCAGTAGGACGAGCGCGATCCGGTAGCCGTCCTGCGGCAGCGACAGCATGAACACGACCGACGCGCCGACGGACGCCACGAGAATCGTGCGAAAGAGTCCCCGCGGCACGGCGATCAGCGCAACGAGCCCGACGAGCAGCCCAACTCCTGTCACGGGTGGGATTCCGCGTCGCAGCGGTGTTGCGAGGCCGCGCAGCATCGTGTCGACCCCGTTCCAGTAGTGGTGCGCGCTCCAGCTCAGGCTCGTCGACGGCGGGATGTGCGAGTCCGCGAGCGTGTATGCGAGCAGCACCGGATAGTGCGTCCCGAACCACAGCGACGGCACCGCGGCGGCGATCGCGCCGACGACGCCAAGCGCGAGCGCACGCTTCGACCGGATGCCGACGACGAGCAACGCGAGTGCGACTGCGGCTGCGTTGTCGCGCGTGAAGGCGAGCGCGAGCATCGCGACCGGCCAGGCGGCGGCGAGCGCGCGACGGCCGGTCCGGCAGTACTGAATCGCGAGCACGAGGCACAGCGCTTCGAGCGCGACGCCCCAGGTGTCGGTCAACGGTGACAGTGCGGTCGCCCGGTACTGCGGGAGCAGCGAGACCACAACCGCGGCGGCGGCGGCGGCGATCGGTCCGAAGCGGAGGCGCGCCAGCGCGTACAGCGCAGCCGCTGCGGCGAGGTAGCCGACGAGGCTGACGATGTCCAGGCTGCGGGTTCCGAAGAGCGGGTACACGGCCGCCGCGGCGAGCGGCACGGTCCAGCGCCGGCGGTAGAAGCGCGCGCTGTAGCGCACCCAGGCGCGGTTCGCCACGCGGCGGTCGCGCGGAGCCAGTTGCGCGCGTTCCCGGGCGCGCCGGTCTGCGGTCAGTGGCCCCGTGAAGACCGACGCGAGCGCCGCGTCCGCGCTCGCGCCGCGCAGCTCCAGGGTCTGCGCCTCGTAGAAGTAGCCGTCGGGTGTCCAGTCGACCGGACCGGTCCAGGCCGGCGCGGCCGAAATCGCCGCGATGGCGACGACGGCCGCAACTGCAATCCAGTCGCGACTCACGATCGTCACAGTCTGGAGCACGGCGCTACAGTCGCGCGATGGCCCGCTACCGCTACGTCGTCGCAGACGTCTTCACCGACACACCGCTGCAGGGCAACCAGGTGGCGGTCTTCACGGACGCGAGAGAGATCCCGGAGGACCTGCTCCAGAAGATCGCCCGCGAGGTCAACTTCAGCGAGACGACATTCGTCTACCCGCCGCAGGCCGACGGCCACGTGCGGATGCGGATCTTCACGCCCGCGACCGAGCTGCCGTTCGCCGGACATCCGACGCTCGGGACGGCGTTCGTGCTCGCCGGCCCACTGCAGCTGATCGAGCTCAAGATCGAGACGGGCAACGGCACCGTCGCGGTCGAGCTCGAGCGGGAGGGCGCCCGCATCGTCTTCGGGCGGATGCGACAGCCTGAGCCGTCGATCGCCCCGTTCGATCGCGCCGACGAGGCGCTCGCCGCGCTCGGCGGCGTCGAGCCGGTCCTCCCGGTCGAGCTGTACGACAACGGCGTGCCGCACGTGCTCGTCGCCCTCGAGTCGAAGGAGGCCGTCGCGGCGCTGACGCCCGACCAGGGCCGGCTGCTCGAGCTCGGCCGCTTCGGCTTCAACTGCTTCGCCGGCGACGGCCGGAGCTGGAAGACCCGGATGTTCGGGCCCGGGCTCGGCGTCGCCGAGGATCCGGCGACCGGCTCGGCCGCGGGCCCGATCGCGCTTCATCTCGCGAAGCACGGGCGGATTGCGTTCGGCGACGAGATCGAGCTCGTTCAGGGCGAGGAGATCCTCCGCCGGTCGGTCCTCTATGCCACGGCGCACTCGGCCGACCGGATCGAAGTCGGCGGCTCCGCCGTCATCGTCGCGCGCGGCGAGTTCCAGCTCTGAGCCTGGGAATCAGGCGGCGCGGCGCAACGCTCTGCCGTGATGCGCATGCGAGCGGGCGATCGCCCGCAGGACGGAGTCGACGTCGACGTCTTGTCCCGCGGTCAGGCACGCGTCGAGCCAGGACGAGGCGGGGGCATCTGCGCGGCCGTGGTTGCAGGCCGCGCATGCGAGGACGAGGTTGTCGAGTGCATCCGCGCCGCCGTGCGAACGACAGCGGATGTGGTCGAGCGTGCAGTGGATGCTCTCGTAGGTCAGATACGTGCTGCACCAGACGCAGTGCTCGCCGTCACGGTCGGCGAGGCGGAGCATCTTGCGCCGCGTCGGCGACAGCGTCGACTCGGCGCGCTCACGGTCGTCGGGCGCCGGCAACAGGACGAGCTTGCGCCTCGCCGCCGCCATCACCGTCACGTCGTCCACGTCCTCGAGCCATTCGAGCAGCGTCCGCCGCGTCGGCCGTCGCAGCGCGCGGAGCTCGATCCGGCCCTCGCGTCCCCAAGGCTTCAGCAGCCAGCACGCCTCGCGCACGACCCGCGTCGCCGGGCCCTGGCGAACGGACTCCAGGGCGCCGAACGAGATCGAGATCGTCCGCTCGCCGCGATACGACGCGGAGAGGGCGAGGGCGGCGCTGTCTCCTTCTTCTGCGCGGGCAAGACGCCTCACGCGCACGGCGGGCTCGAAGCGCAGCGTCGCGACGGCGCTCAGGCCGCCCGATCCCACGCTCGCCGGGACTCTCGCACTGACCGCGTTCTTCTAGTCGAGCCAGGCGACTCCTTCGACGTCCGGCAGTTCGAACGGCAGGGACCGCCAGAAGACGCCGCCGTTCACCGACAGGAAGAGCCGGTTGCGGCCGGCGTAGAGCATCCGGTCGGGGTCGTCCTCGGCCACCGCGATCGCGAATCCGGCGGGCAAGCCGCCCCCCGCCTCGCTCCACGTCGAGCCGCCGTCGCGCGAGATCGCGAGCGGCGGGCGGCGCTCGACGACGCAGACGATGGTCGCGCCTGCCCGTGCGGCGGCGACGACGCGAGGCAGGTCGACGTGCGGCGCCTCGCCCGGCGGCAGCTCGATCCCGGGCCCGAGCAGCGACTCGCTCTCCGCGTCGACGAGCAGCACTCCGTCGACCGTCGCGACGGCCGCGATCACAGCGCGACTCCCGCGAGCAGCGCCTCCACCACCGCCGTCGCACGACGCGCGGCCGACAGCGGGTCCTGCCCGTCGGCGCGCGACGCGAGATAGGCCGCCGAGAACGCGTCGCCCGCGCCGGTCGGGTCGGCGTCGACCGCGTTCGCCGGCACGTCGACCGCTCTCTCCGCCGTGACGATCGTCGACCCGACCGGGCCGCGGGTCACGAGCACCTCCGGCACGCCCAGCTCCCGGACGTCGTCGAACACCGCCGCCTCCTCCTCGGCCAGCTTGAGCACGGTGACGTGCCTCAGGACGTCGAGGTCGAGCGAGCCGCTCAGCTCGAGCGGCCCCTCGCGGCGCGCGCGGACGAGACCCTGGCCGTCGAGGAGGATCCGCCGGTCGCGCGCGAGCCAGGCGAATGCGTCGGCATCGAAGTCGCCGTGCAGCAAGGCCGGCACGTGGAGCCAGTTCGTGCCGCGCAGGAGATCCTGCGGCAGGTCGTCCGTGTGCCAGGGATCGCCGACTGCGTCGACGAACATCGTCCGGGCGCCGCGCTCGTCGTACGAGAACGAGAACGCCGTCGTCTCACCGCCGCCGACGACGGTCGACGGCAGTCCGAGCGTCGCCAGCTGCGACCCGAACCGCTGCCGGTCCTCCTCGCCGCATTTCGCGACGATCCTCGACTCGTAGTTCATCGCCCGCAGCGCGCGCGCCGCGTGCCAGGGGCCGCCGCCGATCTGCGGCGGTGCGCCGGCTACGACGTCACGCGCCAGATGTCCGATCACGCAGAGCGAGGGCATGGCGGGGAAGCGTAAGAGAAATGCTGATGACGAACGCGAGAGCGAAGCTCGGCAGCGAGCCGCCGATCGCGCCGACGCCCGGGTGCGTGTGCGAGACGAGGCTCGTCCACCAGCTCGGCCCGGCCGGAGAAAGCCACTGGTACAGCACGAAGCCGGCCAGCCAGGCCGCCAGCTGCCCCGGCCGCACCTCGGCCGACGACTCGCGCCTGCCGAGGATCCACTGGGCGAGCAGAACCCCGAACAGCGGCACGAAGAACGAGCCGAGCAGCAGCAGGAAGCTCGCGTACTGGACGAGGTCGATCGCGAACGCGCCCGCCGTCGCGACGACGCCGACGAGGGCGATCAGCAGCCGTTGCGGCACCCGCGGCAGCACGTTCTGCAGCGACACCGCCGACGAGTAGACGTTCGCGAACGGCACCTTGGTCTCGTCGACGACGAGCGCGACGAGCGCGATCGCTGCGCCTGCACCGCCCGCGGCGATCGCCGTGAGAAGGGACGGCGCGTCCGTCAGGCCGCGCGTCAGCAGCAGGATCGCGCCGAGCGCGTACAGCCACATGTTCGGCACGAGATAGCCGACCGCCGTTCCCCAGAAGGCGCCGCGGCCGTCGCGCGAGAAGCGCGTGTAGTCGGCGGCGAGCGGCAGCCACGAGACCGGCATCGCGACCATCAGGTCGACGCCCTGCCAGAACGACGGGAAGCCGCCCTTGCCCGGCCGTGCCCAGAGAGCCGCCAGGTTCGCGTCGTGCAGCGCCCACCACGTCAGATAGCCGAGCGACGCGAGCACCACCCACAGCGCGAACCGCTTCACCCACTCGCGCACGAAGCCGACCGGCCCGACGAACGCGAGCGCGGTGGCGACGGCGGCGGCGACGAGCTTCCAGACCCACAGAGGCCCGCCGACGAGCGCCCGCGCCGCGGCGGCGATCACGAGCACCTCGAAGATCGTCCAGCCGACGTTCTGGATCACATTGAGCACGGTCGGCAGCCACGAGCCGGCGCGGCCGAGGGGCGCCCGCAGCAGCACCATCGCCGGCACCCGCGCCTCGGCTCCGAGCAGCGCAGCGGCCCCGAGCAGCGCGTTTCCGAACATGCCGCCCACGAGGATCGCGAGCAGGGCCTGCCGCAGCGACAGCGCCGGCACGAGCACCGTGCCGGCGACGAGCACGAGCAGGCTCAGGCCGAGGCTGCTCCAGAGCATTGCGTTGTCGAGGCCGCCGAGCGTGCGCAGCCGTTCGGGGACGGGGTCGATGCCCCAGGACGGCGTTCTGTCGGACATTCGAAGCTGCCTCCCTTCGCCGGTACGAGCCGGATCAGGTTCGACGGGTGTGATCTCAGCCGCGTCGGCGCGGCACCCCGGTGCTACGGCGCCAGCTTAGCGATCGACGTTCTCGACCTGCTCGGCGAGGAGCTCTGCGAGCCCGTGCTCGACCTGCTCGAGCGCGTGCGACTCCTGCTCCATGTTCTCGCGGAGCGCCGTCACGAGCTCGTGGTCGATCCCGAGCGCCTTGCCGAGGTGCACGAGGCCGCTGTACGCCGCCAGCTCATAGTGCTCGGTGCGCGCGATCGCGTCGCAGTGGACGATGTCCCGCAGCGCCAGGTCGTGCTCGGGGACGGACTTCAGCAACGTGTCGTGCTCCTGCTTCAGGGCGACGAGCGCCGGCGTCTGCTCGGGATTCGCGGGCTCCTCGAGGTGCACGAGCACGCGCCGGAGGTTCTTGACGTGATCCCGCGTCTCGAGGAGGTGCCGCTCGACCGCCCACTTCAGATGCGTCGAGTGGACGAGCTCGAACAGCTCCGGCAGCACGTCGTCGGCGAGCGTCAGCTCCACCCAGAGCATCGTCCGCAGCTGGTGCACGAAGAGCTCGCGTGGATCCTGGATCGGGGTCGCCATCACGCCTCCGTTCGCTGGATCGCAGCGAGCCGGGCTCGCGCCTCGGCCTTGTGCTGCTCGTGTTTCGTCTTCTCGCTCGCCTGCAGTTCCTTGCAGACGCGGTAGGCCACGAAGGCGATGATCGTCGGCCCGACCCAGATGAACACGCGGTAGAACCAGATCTGCGACGTGTACGACAGGTCGAACATGACGTTGACGCGATCCGACGCACCGGCGACGAAGACGAGGAACACCCAGCTGACGACCCAGAGCCCGATCGCGGTGCGGCGCGGATTGTCGCGCGGACGCTCGAGCACGTTGTGGAACGACTGGTCACCGGTCAGCCGGCGTTCGATCCACGGCCAGAAGTAGAGGAAGCCGAACACGAGCAGTGGGAACGCGGCGCCGCCCCAGAACGGGTTCGGGACGAGCGTGTAGCCGTCGATCACGAGGTCGAAGCTCGGCACGAGCCGCAGCCCGCCGATCAGCCAGCCGAGATACCAGTCCGGCTGCGCGCCGTTCGTCGACGAGTACGTGTGGTACGGGCCCCACAGCCAGATCGGGTTGATCTGGACGAGGCCGCCGAGCAGGAACAGGATCCCCGCGGTCCCGAACAGGAGGCCGAGCGACCGCGGCGCCTGCCCCGGGAACGCGGGCACTCCCAGGATCGCGTTCTCGCTCTGCGACCGCTTCTTCTTGAACTGCGTGTGGTGCTTCATCGCGACGAGCAGCAGGTGGCCGCCGAGCAGCATCCCGATCAGGATCGGGAAGATCAGCACGTGCGCGATGTACATCCGCGGCCACAACGACGCCTGTCCCGGATAGGGCCCGTGGAAGAGCCACTCCATCAGGTTGCCCCCGACGAACGGCAGCGACAGGCCGACGGAGTAGCCGATCACGAGGCCCATCCCGGAGAGCAGGTCGTCGACGAGCGAGTAGCCCATGTAGGCCTCGAGCAGCGACAGCATCAGCATCGTCACGCCGAGGATGTACGTCAGCTCGCGCGGCTTGCGGTACGCGCCGCTGAAGAAGACGCGGAACAGGTGCAGCACGATCGCCGCGAGGAAGATGTTCGCGGCCCAGTGGTGCGTCTGCCGGATCAGCAGCCCCGCCTTGACGGTCGTCGAGATGTTGACGACGGACTGGTAGGCCTCCGACATGTGCTGGTCGCGCAGCGGCGCGTACGGCCCGTGGTAGACGACCTGCTTCGTCGAGTCGACGAAGAAGAACGTCAGATACGTCCCCGTCGCGACGAGCACCATGAACGCGTAGAGCGCCACCTCGCCGAGCAGGAACGACCAGTGGTCGGGGAAGAGGTAGCGCAGCGTCTTGCGCAGCAGGGGCGCGGTCGCCGTGCGCTCGTCGAGGAATCTGACCGTGCGTCTGATCACGGGTTCGGCTTCCAGATCCGGGATCCCCACCATGACGGACCGACCTCGCCGTCGAAGTTGCCCTTCGCGCGCAGGAAGCCCTTCGCGTCGACGCTGAGCGGCAGCATCGGCAGCTTGCGTCCCGCCGGGCCGAACATGACGCTGCCGCCGTCTGCCGGATTGAACGTCGAGTAGTGGCACGGGCAGACGAGCGCCGGACGCGGCTCGTCCGGCTGGAAGAGCGGCGCGCGGTAGAGCGAGATCGCGCAGCCGGCGTGCGTGCAGATCTTCGAGTACGCGACGATGCCGCCGGCGTCGTAGCCCTTCAGCTCGGGCGGCAGCCGCAGCGAGTCGACCGGCAGCCGGACGAGCACGAGTGCGGCGCCGAGCTCCTCCTTGTCCTGGTCGGGGATCCGCTCCGGGAACGCGGTGTAGAAGTTGTCGGCCTCGATGTCGGTCGCTTTGTACGGCTTCCCCTTGTCGTCGACGAGCCGGCGGCCCTTGCGCCACGGCGTGCCGAGGAAGTACCTCGTCTCGAGGAAGGGCCCGAACGACAGCGCGGGCGTGATCGCGGCGAGCCCCAGCGTCCCGCCGGCCGCTGCGATGCCAAGCTTGAACAGGCGTTTGCGGGTCAGCCGGTCGCCCGACTCCTCGACGACCTGCGCGATCAGCTCCTGCTCGTTCGGATGCTCCTCCGGCGAGTAGGGCTCGACGAGCTCCTCCGTGACGATCAGCTTGTGCGCCGTGATGATCAGTGCGGCGGCGATCGAGAGCAGGCAGAGGCCGAGCGACAGCCCGAGCAGCTGGGTGTGGCGGGGCAGCGAGTCGATCGCGTAGACGACGATGAACGCCACGGCACAGAGGGCAGCGAAGAAGAAGAGGAGGATCGCCCACGTCTCTGCGCCCGGGTTCGGGTCGAGCTTCGGCACGGTGCGCAGCGCGTCCTTGCGCGGCTTGCGCCGGCCGCGGCCGGCGAGCAGCACGAGCCCGGCGACGATCGAATCGCGCACCTTGCTCAACTGGAGAGCCTCTTTCCGATCACCATGCACATCCCGACAAGGGCGACGGCGGCGAGGAACCACGTCACGAGCCCTTCCGGCACCGGCCCGATGTGCCCGAGCGCCCAGCCGCCGCGGTCGTCCGGGTGCTTCGCGTACTGCACGTAGCGGATGATCGAGTTCAGCTGGCTGTCGCTGATCGACTTCTTCGTGAACGTCGGCATGACGTACGGCCCGATGCGAACCGCCTCGGCGATCTGCGTCGAGGTCGCGTCCTCGAGCGCGGGCGGCAGCGCACCGGTGACGACGCCGCCCTCGGCGACGACCTGATGGCAGCCTGCGCAGTGCTCGGTGAAGAGGCTCATGCCCTGCGAGATGTCTCCCCGCTGCGGCTGAGGCTTCGGGATCGCGGGCCCCTTCCCGAGTGACGCGACGTAGCCGATCAGCGCCTGCAGCTGCGGCTCGGAGAAGAGCACGCGGCTGCGCCTCGGCTGGATCCCGACCCGCTGCAACGGCATGTAGCCGGTGCGAAGGTAGAAGTCCGCGGCGAGCGCGCCGACGCCCTGGAGCGACGGCGCGAGCGCGCGCTGCACCTGCTGCTGCCGCAGCGCCGCTCCACCGGAGAGCCGACCCTGCGGCACGCCGGAGCCGTTCGGTCCGTGGCACGCGATGCAGTACTGCCCGTAGAGCGCCTTGCCGCTCCCTCCGCCCGGGGCTGCGGCGGCCGGCCCCGCCGCCGCCGCGAGCGCGAGGACGAGCGCGATGAGTCTCGAGGCGCGCATCGTCAGTGGGCGTAGAGGTAGGCGGCGATGTCCCGGGCGCCCTTCGGGCCGATGCCGAGGTTCGGCATCGTCGTGTGCGGCGCGATCTGCTGCGGCCGTTCGATCCAGTGGATGAGGTTGTCGGTCGTGTTCGGCAGCGTCCCGGCGATCTGCCGGTTCGAGCTGTAGCCGACGAGCGACGGCCCGACGGTGCCGTGGGGCGTGACGTTCGAGATCGCGTGGCAGGCGCCGCAGCCGTAGTACTCGATCAGCTGCTTCCCGTGCGAGGCCGAGGCGCCCGGCACCGACCGGTGCGAGCCGCCGCCGCAGCCCGCGGCGAGCAGCGCCGCAGCGCCGAGCGCCGCGAGTGACGTGACGGTCCGCGCGCTCACGAGTTCCGGCACGCCACGTCGAGGATGGATGCGATCCCGTCGAGCAGGATGATGACGAGGAAGATGAGGTTCGTCGACATCGTCGCGATCGCGATCATGCGCATGCGGCCGACCGGCGGCGGGCTGTGGTAGCTCGCGTCGCTCGTCGCGCGGAACACGACCACCGATGCGGCTTCGGCGGCGAGGATGACGACGCCGGCCACGATCATCAGGACGATCTGCACGGCGTCGTTCGAGATGCCGCCCCCTGCCGCGCTGCAGCGCGCCTCGGCCATCCCCTGGCCGATGCCGTGCTGGGCGAGCCAGATGCCGGCGGCGGCGAAGAGCCCGAACCACTGCAGCAGGGAGAGCTTGCGAAGCCGGGTCACAGCAGCGTCGCCGAGGTGAGGGTGCCGATCACGAACAGCGTCAGCAGGTTGACGAAGTGCCAGTACCACGTGACCGCGATCGTCGCGTTCAGGCGGTACATGGTCAGGCCGCGTCCGAGCTTTGCGAGCAGCCAGACGTTGAGGAGGATGCCGATCCACACGTGGCCGTGGTCGGCGCCCAGCAGGACGTAGTAGATCGACTCGTATGCGTCGTGCGACGGCGTCGTCGTCTGCAGCTCGTGCTGGTAGTCCCACATCTCGTACGAGATGTAGCCGCACTGCACGATCAGCGCGAGCACGATCAGCCGCCGCGTCGCGACGAGCCGTCCGGCGCGCGCGGCCATCGATGCCAGTTGCATCGGCAGGCTCGTCGTGGCAAGAACGCCCGCGAGGATGAGCGGCACGACGACGTGCGGCTCCGGGTCGCCGACCGGCGGCCAGACGGGCGTCTTCGACCGCAGGTAGTAGTAGGTGCCGATGAACGTGAACATCAGCGTCGCCTCGCTCGCGACGAGCATTGCGATCCCCCACCACGCGACGGGCACGCCGAGGCGCTGCGACGCGAGGTGCGACACGTCGCGAGGGTTGCGGCCCTCGTGCGTCCGTGGCACCTCCCCTTCGCGACGCCCGCCGAAGATGTAGTCCGTCATGCCTCCTGCGGCTCCTTCGCGTGCCAGCCGACGAGCGAGAGCAGGCAGAGGGCGCCGAAGATGCCGGCGACGAAGAACTTCTCGAGCACGAGGAACGTGAACACGAGGCCGAGGCAGAGGCCGAGCGTCGGCGGCCACGGCGACGAGTGCGGCATCTCGATCACCTCCGAGAAATTGCCGTCCGCCGTCGTGACCACGGGCTGCTCATGCCCTTCCTCGAGCACCATCACTCCGTCGGCGAGCTTGCGGACGTCCTCCTCGCGATCCTCGGGATCCCAGTTCGGGTACGCGCTCGTGACGGTCGGGATGACGGCGAAGTTGTACTCCGGCGGCGGCGAGCTCGTCGCCCACTCGAGCGTCGGGCCGAGCCATGGGTCAGGCCCCGACGGCAGCCCCCGCAGGTACGACACGAGGAGGTTCCCGACGCAGACGAGGATGCCGAATGCGGTCAGGAAGCCACCGATCGTCTCGGCCAGGTTGTACGCCGTCCAGCCCATGTTCCCCGGGTACGTGTAGATCTGCCGCGGCATCCCGAGCAGCCCGACGATGTACATCGGGAAGAAGAGGAGGTTCGTCCCGACGAAGATCAGCCAGAAGCTGATCTGCCCCGGCCGCTCGAGGTAGAGCTTGCCGGTGACTTTCGGGAACCAGTAGTACATGCCGCCGAAGATCGGGAAGACGGCGGCGCCGAAGATGATGTAGTGGAAGTGCGCGATCACGAAGTACGTGTCGTGCACCTGCTGGTCGAACGGGATCGAGACGAACATGATCCCGGTCAGGCCGCCGTTGACGAACATCCAGATGAACCCTGCGATGAAGAGCAGCGGCGTCTTGAAGCGGGCGCGTCCGGTCACCATCGACATGCACCACGAGAACACCTGGATCGACGACGGGATCACCACCATCGCCGTCGCCGCGCCGAAGAAGACGACCTGGATCGTCGGCAGGCCCGTCGTGTACATGTGGTGCGCCCACACGCCGAAGCCGATGAAGACCACGAGCAGCTCGGCGATCGCGACGAGTGGGTACGCGACGAGCTTGCGCTGCGTCATCGCCGGGATGATCGACGTCGCGATTCCGAACGCGGGCACGATGAGGATGTAGACCTCCGGATGCCCGAAGATCCAGAACAGGTGTTGCCAGAGTAAGACGCTGCCTCCGTGCGCCGGGTCGAAGAAGTGCGTGCCGACGATGCGGTCGAGGTAGAGGTAGATGCAGTCGGCGGTCAGTACCGGCAGCGCGAACAGCAGGCCGAACGACGCGGCGAGGAACGCGTAACAGAACGTCGGCATGCGGTTGAACGACATGCCGGGCGCGCGCAGCTTGAACATCGTGACGATGAAGTTCGCCGAGCCGAGCGACGACGAGATGCCGTTGAAGATCAGCGCGAGCGTGTAGAAGTCCTCCGCGCGCGTCGGGGAGAACGCGCGCTCGGTGAGCGGCGTGAACCCGAACCACGCGCCGTTCGGGCCGTTGCCGGTCGCGAAGCCGATGTACAGGAAGAGCCCGGACGTCAGGAAGATCCAGTAGCTCAGGGCGTTCATCCGCGGAAACGCCATGTCGCGCGCGCCGATCAGCAACGGGATCAGGTAGTTGCCGAACGCACCGGTCGTCATCGGGATGATGAAGAAGAAGATCATCGTGACGCCGTGCATCGTGAAGAGCTCGTCGTAGGTCGCCGGCCCGACGACGTTGTTGTTCGCGTGCGCGAGCTGCGTGCGCATCGTCAGCGCCTCGGCGCCGCCGGCGGCGAAGAAGACGAGCGTCGTCCAGAAGTAGAGCAGGCCGATCTTCTTGTGGTCGGTGGTCGTGAGCCAGCCGAGGATTCCCGGCTTGCCCTGCCACATCTGCTCGAGACGCTCGACGCGCTCGCGTGCCGGTAGCTCGACGGTCGCCATCTACTTCAGCCCTCCGAGGTAGGCGAGCAGCGCCTGGAGCTGCGGCCCGTCGAGGTTGATGTCCGGCATCTGGTTGCCCGGCTTGATGTGCTGCGAGTCGAGGATCCAGCCGCCGAGGTAGCCCTTGCGGTTCGGAATCGTCAGGCCGGCAAGCGTCGTCCGCGACGCGAGGTGCGTCAGGTCGGGGCCGACGGTGCCGTGCGCCGGCGTGCCGCGGATCGTGTGGCACGCCGAGCAGGCGCCGGTCATGAAGACGTTCCGGCCGGCTCTCGCGAGTTCGCCTGTGGGCGAGGCGGCCGGCTGAGCCTGTTTGCGGAGCCACGCCTCGAACTTCGCGGGCGGGTCGGCGAAGACGTAGAACGACATGTGCGCGTGCTGCAAGCCGCAGTACTGGTTGCACTGCCCGCGGTAGCGACCGACCTTGTCGGCGTACAGCTCGATCTCGTTGTTCTGGCCGGGGATCGTGTCGATCTTCCGGTTCAGCTGCGGCACCCAGACGGTGTGGATGACGTCGGTCGTCTGCGCCTCGATCAGCACCGGCGTTCGCACCGGGATGTGCATCTCGTCCGCCGTCACGGCGTGCTTCGTGCCGGGATAGTCGAACTCCCAGTACCACTGGTGGCCGATCGCACGCACGGTGAGCTTCGTGCTGCCGGCCGCGGGCTGCTCGGTCTGGCCCATGATGTGGACGTCGCTGACGAAGAACAGGACGACGAGGCCGACGACCATGACGCCGATCCCGAACACGACGATCACGATCCAGCCCGCCCGCTCGCCGGGCTCTCGGCCCGGCCCCATGCTGCCGCGGCGAACCCAGGCGAGCACGAGCAGGCCCGTGATGACGGCGAGGGCGAAGACGCAGCCGCCGAGCATCCACCAGAACTCGCTCGCGATCGTCTTCGCCTGCGGCCCCTGGGGGTTCAGCGTGTCCTGCGCCGACCCGCAGCTCGCCAGCAGCAAGGTCAGCGGGACCAGCGCGAGCAACCCGGCTGACCGACGGAAACGCACCCGACCCCCCGGACCGCGACGTTTGCTCAAGGCATGCGTCGGCTACCCCTGCCCTACCTGCTGAAACGAGACGGGGTGCGATGCGTCGCAAATGCTGAACACGTGGAGCTTCGAGCCGGCGCAGCTCGTCCCGATCGCGGTCGTCGGACTGCTGTACGGGCGCCGCGCGCTGACGTTGCGGCGGCGCGGCCGCGCGGTCCCCGCGGCGCGTCTCGGCTGCTTCGCGGCGGGTCTGCTGGCGCTCGTGGCGGCGGTCACATCGCCGGTCGACGCGATCGGCGAGACGCGGCTCTTCTCGATCCACATGCTGCAGCACGTGCTGATCGGCGACGTCGCGCCGCTGCTGATCGTGCTGGGATTGACCGGGCCGCTGTTGCGGCCCGTGCTCGCGCTGCCGGGCGCCATGCGGCTACGCGTCCTCGCACATCCGCTCGTCGTGCTGCCGCTCTGGGTGGCCGATCTGGCGTTCTGGCACGTGCCGTACTTCTACGATGCGGCGCTCGCGCACGACGGCGTGCATGCGCTGGAGCACACGCTGTTCTTCGTCTGCGGGGCGTTTCTCTGGGCGGCGCTCCTCGAGCCGCTACCGGGACCGGCCTGGTTCGGCGCGGGGCGGAAGGCGCTGTTCGTCGTGGTGATGTGGTTCTGGATGCTCGGCCTGTCGCAGGTCTTCATCTGGTCGCAGCACGCGTTCTACGCGCCGTACGTGCAGGCGCCGCGAACGTGGGGGCTGTCCGCGGTCGCCGACCAGCGGCTCGGCGGCGGCGTCATGCTCGTCGAGAGCAGCTTCGTGATGCTCGGCGTGCTCGTCTGGGTGCTGCTGCGCTGGTTCGCCGAGAGCGAGTCGCGGCAGCAGCTGCTCGACGCCGGTGTCGACCCTGCGGTCGCCGCTCGCGCCGCCCGCTACGGCCGCGCGTAGAACCGTGCCTGCTTTCAAGCAGGCACGAGTCGTTGGCTCATGGCCGAAACAGACATCTTGCGGTGCAGGCACATGCGCGGCAGCCTGAGCGCGGTGGACGATCGGGATGTTCAGGTGATCATGGAGTCGCTCTTCGACGCGCACGGGAAGCTCGACCGGATTCTTGGCTACCTTGAGGAGGACGATGAAGCGGAAGAAGATGAAGCCGATCCCTCCTGAAGTGAAAGAGCGCTGGGAGCGGAACCAGCGCCGGTTGGCCGAGCGCATCGCGTACTACGAGCGGAAGCTGGGCAGCCAGGGCTCTGCAGGCGCGCCGCCTCAGACGTAGCCGCGCTCGTAGAAGCCGGCACCGTGCTCGAGCACCTGCTCGCGCGTCAGTCCCTGCTGCGCACCCGGTGTCGCTCCGATCGTGTCGGCGAAGCGCGTGATCAGGTCGAAGCACGCCTTCACCTCGATCGCCTCGCGCAGCGCCTGTTTGGAGACGCCGGCCGCACGTGCGCGCGCCGGGTCGATCGTCGCGAGAAAGTGCAGCGTCCCGCGCAGCGGCTCGTCGATCGCCGCCGTCTCGTAGTCAGCGAGGATCGCGTCGACCAGATCGGGGTCGCCGAAGGCGGACGACGCGACCGCGCCGTGGGCTTCCGTTCAGAACGGGCACTGCCGGCGCGACGACACGAAGGCGGCAAAGAGCTCGCGCTCGCCCGCCGTCCACTCGGACGGCCCTCGCATCACGAGCTGCAGCAACTCGCTGAACGGGCCGCCGAACAGCTCGCGGCGGTACTGCAGCGCCTGGCCGATGTCCGAGCGGTAGACGCCCGGCTCCGCAGGTAGCTCGAGCTCGGCGAACCTCATTCGAGCGCTCCGAGCGCGTGGCGCCGGTCGGCGAGCGCCTCTCCGAGCGCCGCCGCGAGCGCAGCCTCGACGACCGTGTCGACGCCGAGGCCGGCCACGTCGCTGTCGACGATCCGGTAGGCGTGTCGGCGCACCTTGTCGAGCAGCGGTGCCAGCTCCGGCGGGTCGTCGCCGACGCAGATCCGCGCGCGAACGGCCGACGTCAGCGCGCCCGGTGTCCCGAGGATCGCCTCGGCGACCCGTTGCCAGGCGCCCTGGACCTCAGTCGAGGAGCTTGCGGAGGACGAACGGGAGGATGCCACCGTGCCGAACGTACTCCCGTTCCCGCGGCGTGTCGAGCCGGACGCGGACGCGGAACTCCTTGTCGTCGGCTCGCACCGCCACCTCGCCGGCCTCGCCGTTCTCGACGCCGACGATCGAGTACTCCTCGCGCCCGGTCAGGCCGAGCGACTCGCGGCTCTCGCCCGGCAGGAACTGCAGCGGCAGGATCCCCATCATCAGCAGGTTCGAGCGGTGGATCCGCTCGTAGGACTCGGCGATCGCGGCCCGCACGCCGAGAAGGTTCGGGCCCTTCGCCGCCCAGTCGCGCGACGAACCGCTGCCGTACTCCTTGCCCGCGAGCACGATCGTCGGCGTGTCCTCGGCGCGGTAGCGCTCGGCGACGTCATAGATCGTCCCCTCGTCGCCGCTCGGCACGTGCACCGTCCACGTGCCCTCGCTGCCCGGCACGAGCTGGTTCCGCAGCCGCACGTTCGCGAACGTGCCTCGCGCCATCACCTCGTGATTGCCGCGCCGCGAGCCGTACGAGTTGAACGCCTTGCGCTCGACGCCGTGGTCGATCAGGTACGTACCGGCCGGCGAATCGGGACGGATCGCGCCGGCGGGGGAGATGTGGTCGGTCGTCACCGAGTCGCCGAGCGACACGAGCACGCGGGCGCCGACGACGTCCTCGACGGTGCCCGGCTCGCGTGGCATGCCGTCGAAGTACGGCGGCAGCCGCACGTAGGTCGATTCGGGATCCCACGCGAAGAGGTCGCCCTCCGGCGTGTCGAGCCCGCGCCAGCGCTCGTCGCCCGTGTAGACGTCGCCGTACGTGCGGCGGTACATCTCGCCGTCGATCGACGACGCGATCGTCTCGTCGATCTCGTCGGCGGTCGGCCAGAGGTCGCGCAGGTACACGGGCCCGTTCGTGCCTTCGCCGATCGGGTCGTTGACGATGTCGACGTCCATCCGGCCGGCGAGGGCGTACGCGACGACGAGCGGCGGCGACGCGAGGTAGTTCGCCTTCACGTCGCCGTGGATGCGCGCCTCGAAGTTGCGGTTGCCGGACAGGACGGCGCAGACGACGAGATCCTCCTCGTTCACCGCTTCGCCGATCGCCTCCGGCAGCGGCCCCGAGTTGCCGATGCACGTCGTGCAGCCGTAGCCGACCGTGTTGAAGCCCAGCTCGTCGAGATAGCGGTCGAGGCCCGAGCGCTCGTAGTACTCCGTCACGACCTTCGAACCGGGAGCGAGCGACGACTTGACCCACGGCTTGCGCTGCAGCCCCGCCTCGATCGCCTTCTTCGCAAGCAGGCCGGCGCCGATCATCACCGACGGGTTCGACGTGTTCGTGCACGACGTGATCGCGGCGATCACGACCGAGCCGTGCTCGAGCTCGAAGTCCTCGCCGCGCACCGGCACGCGCTTCTTCGTCACGGTCGCCGTGTGCTGGGTGGCGCTGTCGGGCTCGGGCTCCGGGTGGCCTCCCGGCTGCTGCTCCGAGGTCGGGTCGGACGCAGGGAAGGTGTCGGCCACGGCCTGGTCGTGGCTGCCGTTCGCGTACGGGACGCCGAACGTGTCGAGCGCCTCGATGAACGCCTCGCGCGCGCGCGCCAGCGGCACGCGGTCCTGGGGGCGGCGCGGCCCCGCGATCGACGGCTCGATGTCGCCGAGGTCGAGCTCGACGACCTGGGTGTACGTCGGGTGCTCCTCCGGCTCGTGCCACAGCATGTTCTCCTTGCTGTACGCCTCGACGAGCGCGATCCGCTCCTCCGGCCGGCCCGTCAGGCGCAGGTACTTCAGCGTCACGTCATCCACGGGGAAGAATCCGCACGTCGCGCCGTACTCGGGGCTCATGTTCCCGAGCGTCGCGCGGTCGGCGAGCGCGAGCGAGGAGAGGCCGGGCCCGTAGTACTCGACGAACTTGCCGACGACACCGACCTTTCGCAGGATCTCGGTCACCGTCAGCACGAGGTCGGTCGCGGTCGCGCCCTCCGGCAGCGCGCCCGACAGCTTGAAGCCGACGACCTGCGGCACGAGCATCGACAGCGACTCGCCGAGCATCGCCGCCTCGGCCTCGATGCCGCCGACGCCCCAGCCGAGCACGCCGAGCCCGTTCACCATCGTCGTGTGCGAGTC
>JAICLU010000130.1 GCA_025925195.1 Thermoleophilia bacterium | reverse complement strand
GCTTGGCGCGAGCATCGCGGAGATCAGAGCGAGGCTCGGCCTCTTGTTTCCGGAGGGAGTCCCGTCGCGGAACTTCCTCACGCGCGAGCTTGCTGCGAAGACGATCGCGACGTTTCTCTTTCTGGACGCGGTGGGCGATCCTGAACGCGAAGGTGTGCGGCTGTTGAGACCCTCGATGGTCGCTTGGCTCGACGACGCGAGCCTGGCGAAGTCCGGTGACGAGGAATTCGTGCGCGGGTGGCACGAAGCCGCCACACGCGGTCAGGCGCGCCTCCGGGAGTTTCTCGGCGACCGAGGAATCGAATGGCGGCGCTGGTACGCGGACAACAGCCGCGAGTCGATCCGCGACGAGGTGATCCGACCGTTGCAAGAGAGCTACGGCGCCGTTCGTCGACGCTCGGGCGTGGCAGCGACCGGGGGTTCGCCGACGCTCACGCTCGCTGAGGACTTCGCGGGTGTCTTCGACCAAGCGCTGGACGACGATGAGGCCGCCCGTCGCGCGGAGGCATGGCGGGCGGAGCATCTCGGTGCGGCCGCGCAAGCGCGTCTCGCTGCCCTCCGGCGGCTCGACGCCGACGACGTGGTGACGGTCGAACTGCCCGGCCGAGGACCTCGACAACTTCCACCTGGAACGACGAGCCGGATCACGCAGGCCGTGGTAGCCGTTCTGGCGCCGCAACTCATGCGCCAGCCGTTTGTTCTCGCCATCTGCCATTCGAGAGATCCGGTCGCCGTAGAGGACGCCCGCGAGCTCGAGCGAGTTGGCCTTTCCCTCGACGCCCGCCTCGCCCTGCCGGACGTCCTACTCCTGGACGCCGCCGATGGAACGCTGTGGTTCGTCGAGGTCGTCGCGACCGCGGGCGAGATCAGCGAGCGCCGTCGAGTCGAGCTGGAAACGTGGGCGGCCGAACGCGGCATCGCTCATGACCTTTGCCGGTTCGTCACCGCATACCGGTCGCGAGCGGATCAAGCATTTCGGCGCACGGCCGGCGATCTCGCGTGGGGCACCTACGCATGGTTCGCCGCCGAGCCGCACGGCATCTGGCATCTCGCGAGTCTGGCGACGCTCGACGATCCGGGGATGCTCTGAAGAGAGGACGGCGGCCGCGTCGTCGCGAGCCTTCTTACCCGATGCCGATAAGACCGGCTAAGACGGATAAGACCGAGCTGTCGACAGGTCAGCCGGCGGCGTTCAGGACATGACCGAGCGTCCGTCGACCCCGACGCCGTCGTCCGCTCGATCGCCGAGCTGCTCCAGGTAGACGTCGACCGCCTCCGCGGCACGCCGCCCCTCTTCGATCGCCCACACGATGAGCGACTGGCCGCGACGGCAGTCGCCGGCGGCGAACACGCCCGGCCGCGACGTCTCGTAGCCGTCGCGCGAGAGCTCGACGCCGAGGTCTTGCAGCAGCGACTGCTCGGGTCCCGTGAAGCCCATCGCGAGCAGCACGAGGTCGGCCGGCCGAGACTCCTCGCTTCCGGGCACCCCGTCGAACGGCGGCACGCCGCTGTTCCGCACCCAGTGGATCTCCTCGACGCGGCCGTCGCCGGACAGCCCGGTCGTCGAAACGGCGAACGACCGCTCGCCGCCCTCGTTCAACGCATACGACGTCCGCATCTTCACCGGCCAGAGCGGCCACGGCGTCAGCGAGTCGTCGCGCTTCGCGGGCGGCTCGCCGAGCAGCTCGATCTGCGTCACGCTCGCTGCGCCCTCGCGATGCGCGCTCGCGACGCAGTCCGCACCGGTGTCGCCGCCACCGATCACGACGACGTGCTTGCCGCTCGCCGTGATCCGCGCGGGACGGTCGGTCGCGACGGCCCGGTTACGGCCGTAGAGGTACTCCATCGCGAAGTGGACGCCGTCGAGCTCCCGTCCCTCCACCGGCAGGTCGCGCGGCACGCGCGCGCCGGTGCAGAGCACGACCGCGTCGAAGCGGTCGAGGTCATCCGGAGTCGGCTCGGTGCGCAGCACGAGCTCGACGCCCTCGTCCACGAGCTGTTGCACGCGCCGCTCGACGACGTGCTTCTCGATCTTGAAGTCCGGCACGCCGAAGCGGAGCAGCCCACCGGCCGCCTCGTCGCGCTCGAACAGCGTCACCGAATGCCCGCGGCGGTTCAGCTGCTGCGCAGCAGCGAGACCCGACGGGCCCGAGCCGACGACCGCGACCGTGCGACCGGTGCGCGCCGCCGGCGGCTCGGGGACGATCCAGCCCTCGTCCCAGGCGCGCGACACGATCGACAGCTCGATCTGCTTGATCGAGACCGCGTTGCCCTCCTCGATCTCGAGCACGCACGCCGCCTCGCACGGCGCCGGGCAGAGCCGCCCGGTGAACTCGGGGAAGTTGTTCGTCCGGTGCAGCTGCTCGATCGCCTCGCGCCAACGGTCGCGGTAGACGAGGTCGTTCCAGTCCGGGATCAGGTTGCCGACCGGGCAGCCGTTGTGGCAGAACGGGACACCGCACTCCATGCAGCGCGCGCCCTGCTCCTTCAGCTCGACGAGCGGCAGCAGCCGCACGAACTCGCGGTGGTCGCCGACCCGCTCGCCCGGCGCGCGCTCGAGCGGCGTCTTCCGCTCGAACTTCTTGAAGCCGCCCACTTCGCCCACTACGCCACGGCTTCTTCCGTCTCGGTGATGAACAGGCCGTGACCGCCGGCGGACGCGATCTGCAGCGCCGCGCGATAGTCGTGCGGGATCACCTTCGCGAAGCGCGAGACGTCGACCTCGAGCGTGGAGCCCGTGCGGGCCCGGTGCTCGCCGATCAGCGCACGGACGAGCTCGAGATCGTCGTCGTCGAGATCGTCCAGGCCGACGAGCTCGCGGTTGCACATGCGCTCGTCGAGATCGAGCACGTACGCGACGCCGCCGCTCATCCCCGCCGCGAAGTTGCGCCCGGTCGGGCCGAGAACGACGACCGTGCCGCCCGTCATGTACTCGCAGCCGTGGTCGCCGATCCCCTCGACGACGGCGGTCGCGCCCGAGTTGCGCACGGCGAACCGCTCGCCGACGAGACCGCGGAAGAACGCCTTGCCCGCTGTCGCGCCGTAGAGGATCGTGTTGCCTGCGATCACGTTGCGCTCAGGCGCAAAGCCTGCGTCGGCCGGCGGCCGCAATGCGAGCACGCCGCCCGACAGTCCCTTACCGACGTAGTCGTTCGCATCGCCGATCAGCGTCAGCTCGACCCCGCGCGCGAGCCACGCGCCGAACGACTGACCGGCCGAGCCGCGCAGTGTGTAGCGCAGCGTCTCGGGCGACCCGTTCGCCCCGTGGCGGCGCGTCACCCAGTTCGAGAGGATGCCGCCGACCGTGCGGTGCTTGTTCGCGACCGTGAACTCGCCGGGGCCCTTCTCGATCAGGTCCCAGTCGAGCGCGTCGAAGAGCACGGGCGCCTGCGGCTGGGTGCGCCGGCGCGGCGTGTCGGTCGCCGGGACGTGCAGCACCGACGAGAGATCGACGCCCCGCGAACGCCAGTGCGCGACCGCCTCGTCGACCTCGAGCAGATCGGCGCGGCCGACGAGATCCTCGAACCGCGCGATTCCGAGCTGCGCCATGATCCGGCGCGCCTCCTCGGCGACGAAGAAGAAGAAGTTGACGACGTGCTCCGGCTTGCCCGCGAACTTCGCGCGCAGCTCCGGGTCCTGCGTCGCGATCCCGACCGGGCACGTGTTCAGGTGGCAGGCGCGCATCATCACGCAGCCGGACGCGATCAGCGGTGCGGTCGCGAACCCCATCTCGTCGGCACCGAGCAGCGCCGCGATCACGACGTCGCGGCCGGTCTTCAGCTGCCCGTCCGTCTGCACCCAGATCCGGGAACGCAGCCCGTTCAGCACGAGCGTCTGCTGCGTCTCGGCCAGGCCGATCTCCCACGGGACGCCCGCGTGCAGGATCGACGACAGCGGCGCGGCGCCCGTGCCGCCGTCGTGGCCCGAGATCAGCACGTGGTCGGCGCCCGCCTTCGCGACGCCGGCCGCGACCGTGCCGACGCCGACCTCGGCCACGAGCTTCACCGAGATGCGTGCATCGGGGTTGGCGCAGCGGAGGTCGTAGATCAGCTGCTTCAGGTCCTCGATCGAGTAGATGTCGTGGTGCGGCGGCGGCGAGATCAGCCCGACGCCCGGCGTCGTCAGCCGCACGCTCGCGATGTAGCCGTCGACCTTGTGGCCGGGCAGCTGGCCGCCTTCGCCGGGCTTCGCGCCCTGCGCCATCTTGATCTGCAGCTCGTCGGCGTTCGCGAGGTAGTTGACGTTCACCCCGAACCGCCCCGACGCGACCTGCTTGATCGCCGACCGGCGGTCGTCCTCGAAGCGCACCGGATCCTCGCCGCCCTCGCCGGTGTTCGACTTGCCGCCGATGCTGTTCATCGCCCGCGCGAGCGTCTCGTGCGCCTCGCGCGAGATCGAGCCGAGCGACATCGCACCGGTGGCGAACCGCTTCACGATCTCCGCGGCCGGCTCGACGTCCTCGAGCGGGATCGGTGTCGTCTCGCGGAAGCGCAGCAGCCCCCGCAATGTCGCACGGCGCGCGTTGTCCGTGTTCGCGGCGGCCGAGTAGGCCTCGAACGACTCCGGCGAGTTCGAGCGCACGGCGTGCTGGAGCTTCGAGATCGTCTCGGGATTCCAGTGGTGGTGCTCGCCGTCGCGCCGCCACGCGTAGAGCCCGATCACCGGCAGCAGCGCGTCCGGCGTCTCGGGATACGCGCGGGCGTGCCGCGCGAGCGACTCCTCCGCGAGCTGGCGCAGCCCGATGCCGCCGATCCGCGAGGCGGTGCCGGTGAAGTACGTCTCGACGAGCTCCGGCGCGAGGCCGACCGCCTCGAAGATCTGCGCGCCGCAGTACGACGGCATCGTCGAGATCCCCATCTTGGACATCGTCTTCAGGAGGCCCTTCGCGATCCCCTTCACCGCCCGGTGCTGCGCCTCGTCCACCGTCATGCCGGGAGGCAGCCAGCCGAGCTCCACGAGCTCGCCGAGCGTCTCGAGCATCAGATACGGGTTGACCGCAGCCGCGCCGTAGCCGATCAGCGCCGCGATCGAATGGACGCTGCGCGGCTCGCCCGACTCGACGACGATGCCGCACTGCAGGCGCGTGCCCTCGCGGACGAGGTGGTGGTGCACGGCGCCGGTCGCGAGCAGCGAGGGAATCGGGACGCGGTCCGGACCGGCCGCGCGATCGGAGAGAATGAGGATGTTCGCGCCGGCGGCGAGCGCGACGTCCGCCTCACCGCAGATGCGCCTGAGCGCCCGCTCGAGGCAGTCCGGCCCGTGCGCGGCGCGGAACGTCGTGTCGACCGTCCAGGACTTGAACGCCTCGTGCTCGACGTGGCGGAGCTGCTCGAGCTCGGCGTCGAGCAGGATCGGGTTGTCGATCACGAGCTGCCGCGCATGCGCGGGCGTCTCGTCGAGCAGGTTGTGCTCCGAGCCGACGCTCGCCTTCACGCTCATGACGATCGCCTCGCGGATCGAGTCGATCGGCGGGTTCGTCACCTGCGCGAACAGCTGCTTGAAGTACGAGTAGAGCAGGGGCTTTCTGCCCGACAGCGCCGCGAGCGGCGTGTCGTTGCCCATCGAGCCGACCGGCTCCTCGGCGTTCCGCGCGAGCGGCGCGAGGATCGCCTTCATGTCCTCCTGCGCGTAGCCGAACAGCAGCTGGCGCGCCCGGAGCGGCTCGCTCGGCGCGTCGACGGGATCCGGCTCCGGCAGGTCGGCGAGCCGCAGCTGCTCCTGCTCGACCCAGCGGGCGTACGGCGCGCGCGTCGCGACGCTCGCCTTCGTCTCCTCGTCCGGCACGATCCGGCCCGACGCGAGATCGACGAGAAACAGGCGGCCCGGTTGCAGCCGGCCCTTGCGCACGACGTTCGACGGCTCCTCGTCGAGCACGCCGGTCTCGGACGCCAGCACGACCCAGCCGTCGCTCGTCTCGTACCAGCGCCCCGGACGGAGGCCGTTGCGGTCGAGCGTCGCGCCGATCGCGCGCCCGTCGGTGAACGCGAGCGCCGCCGGCCCGTCCCAGGCCTCCATCAGGCACTGGTGATAGGCGTAGAAGCCGCGCAGGTCGTTCGACATGTCGTCGCGCTTCTCGTACGCCTCGGGAACCATCATCATCAGCGCGTGCGGCAGTGAGCGGCCCGCGAGCACGAGCAGCTCGAGCACGTTGTCGAAGACGGCGGTGTCGGACCCCGCAGGCCGGATCACCGGCAGCACCTTCGCGAGGTCGTCGCCGAAGAGCTCGGACGCGAGCTGCGACTCCCGCGCCCGCATCCAGTTGACGTTGCCGCGAAGCGTGTTGATCTCGCCGTTGTGCGCGACGTAGCGATACGGGTGCGCGAGCTCCCAGCTCGGGAACGTGTTCGTCGAGTAGCGCGAGTGGACGAGCGCGAGCGCCGACTCGACACGCTCGTCGGCGAGATCGAGATAGAAGCGCTCGAGCTGCGGCGCCGTGAGCATCCCCTTGTAGACGAGCGTCCGCGACGAGAGGCTCGGCACGACGAGATCGGGGCCCGCGGCCAGCTCGGCGCTGCGGCGGATCACGTAGAGCTTCCGCTCGAAGGCGTCCTGGTCGAGGTCGTCGGCGGCGCCGACCAGGAGCTGCCGGATCACGGGCGCGGCGGCGGCCGCCACCGTTCCCGCCTGCGAGAGGTCGACCGGCACGTCGCGCCAGCCGAGGAGCCGCTGGCCCTCGGCGGCGACCGTCCGCTCGAGGAGCTCCTCGAGCTCGCGGCGGCGGCCCGGGTCCTGCGGCAGGAAGACGGCTCCGACGCCGTAGCGGCCGGGCTCCTGTCCGAACAGTTTGTGCGGGATTTGCAGGAGGATTCCGGCCCCGTCGCCCGTTTCCGCGTCCGCGCCCGAGGCCCCGCGATGCTCGAGGTTCGCGAGCGCGGTCAGGGCCCGGCGCACCGTCTCGTGCGAGGGGACGCCGTCGAGCTTCGCGACGAAGGCGACGCCGCACGCGTCGTGCTCGTGGCGCGGGTCGTAGAGGCCCTCCGCCTTCACCCGACTGCCTCGTTCCCGCTAGCCGGTGTCGGGTGACAGGAGCCGGCTAGCTCAGCGTAAAAGGCGCGACGAACGCGATAATCGACTTCGACTTGACGGCGTTCGCTGCGCGGCTCACTGCACCCCACAGTGAACGGTCGGCCGGACAGCGTCAATGCTTTTGTCCGTTTATTCCGGATTTGACAAGCCCCGCAGGTCCGGGCAAGGTGGGTGGGCGATGACGACCGCGCCGACACGCATCCCTGTCCAGCCGCCAATGCGGCTTGCAGGCGCGTTCGCGCTCATTATTTCGGTCGTCGTCCTCATTCTCCCCCACTAGGGGGAGATACACGAACACGCGCCGATGGGCCTGGCGCAGACGCCTACCTCATTCACACCACCGGTGCGTCTCCGATGCGCCCGGCGGCCGAGAGAAGGACGTGTTCGTGGCACCTCGCAGGATCCAGGTTTTCGATACGACGTTGCGCGACGGTGAGCAGTCGCCGGGCGTCGCTCTGCGCCCGCACGAGAAGGCGGAGATCGCAGCGCAGCTCGAGCGGCTCGGCGTCGACGTCGTCGAGGCGGGCTTCCCCGCGGCGTCGCCCGGCGACTTCGAGGGTGTCCGCGCGGTCGCGGCATGCCTCGAACGCTCGACGGTCGCCGCGTTCGCCCGCACGACGGCAGGCGACGTCGATGCCGCCGTCGAGGCGCTCGCCGGTGCGAAGCGCTCGCGCGTCCACGTCGTGATCGCCACGAGCGCCCTGCACATGGAGAAGAAGCTCGGGCTCGAGCCCGCGGTGGTACTCGAGCTGGCCGGCGCCT
>JAICLU010000065.1 GCA_025925195.1 Thermoleophilia bacterium | reverse complement strand
TGGTCGGGCGGCTCGTTCATCTACGTGCCGCCGGGCGTGCACATCGAGATGCCGCTCCAGGCCTACTTCCGGATCAACGCCGAGAACATGGGCCAGTTCGAGCGGACGCTGATCCTCGTCGACGAGGGCGCGTACGTCCACTACGTCGAGGGCTGCACGGCACCGATCTACTCGACCGACTCGCTGCACAGCGCCGTCGTCGAGATCGTCGTCAAGAAGGGCGGTCGCTGCCGCTACACGACGATCCAGAACTGGTCGAACAACGTCTACAACCTCGTCACGAAGCGCGCGGTGGCGTACGAGGACGCGACGATGGAGTGGGTCGACGGCAACCTCGGGTCGAAGCTGACCATGAAGTACCCGGCGATCTGGCTCGTCGGCGAGCGCGCGCACGGCGAGGTGCTGTCGATCGCCTTCGCCGGCAAGGGTCAGCACCAGGATGCGGGCGGCAAGGCCGTCCACCTGGCGCCGAACACGACGTCCGTCATCACGTCCAAGTCGATCTCGAAGGACGGCGGACGCGCCGGTTACCGCGGCCTGCTCGAGGTGGGCAAGGGCGCGAAGGGCGCGAAGTCGAAGGTCGTCTGCGACGCGCTGATCCTCGACGAGGAGTCCCGGTCGGACACGTACCCGTACATCAAGATCGAGGAGGACGAGGTCGACATCGGCCACGAGGCGACGGTGTCGAAGATCGGCGAGGAGCAGCTCTTCTACCTCATGTCGCGCGGCCTCTCCGAGTCGGAGGCGTCGGCGATGATCGTGTCGGGCTTCGTCGAGCCGATCACGAAGGAGCTGCCGCTCGAGTACGCCGTCGAGATGAACCGGTTGATCCAGCTGCAGATGGAAGGCAGCGTTGGCTGACGGTGGTGTCGGCTAGTGGAGGTCGAGCACGTCGACTTCATCTCCGTCCCCGTAACCGACATGCAGCGCTCGACCACGTGGTACCGCGACACGCTCGGGCTGCCGCAGACCGGTGAGGGCGGCTTTCCCGAGTTCGCGCTCGGCGACAACGCGTTCCTGTACCTGATCGATCCAAAGGCGATCGGCAGCGAGTTCACGCACGGGACCGGCGGGCCGGTCGCGCTGCGCGTCGCGGATGTCGCCGAAACGCGCAAGGAGCTCGAGCAGCGCGGGGTCGAGTTCGTCGACGAGACGTTCGACACCGGCGTCTGCCACATGGCACCGTTCGCCGATCCGGACGGAAACCGCTTCATGCTGCACCGGAGGTATGCGCCCCATGAGTCGTAACGACGCGCTCGCGGCGTACGAGGCGCTGCCGATCCCGGACACGACCGAAGAGCACTGGCGCTTCACGAACCTCAGGGGGTTCGATCCCGAGCAGTTCTCGGGCGCCGCGACCGCGGACATCTCGACGATGCTCGATCTCGACGTCGCGGGCTACGCGACGGTCACGGCCGACGGCATCGACATCTCGAAGGCGCCGGAGGGCGTCACATTCGAGCTCCTGTCCGAGAACGACGAACGGCTCTACTCGCTCGTCGGCTGGGACGAGAAGTTCGCGGCGCACAACGCGGCGATGTGGAAGCACGGCCTGCTGGTCCGCGTGCCGAAGGGCGTCCAGCTCGAGAAGCCGCTCTACGTGCGCATCGCGGTCACCGGCCAGACGTTCTGGCGCCTCGTCGTCGTCGCCGAGGAGGGTGCGCGCGCGTCGCTGATCGAGGAGTACGCCTCGCCGGCACCCGACACTGCGGCGTACTCGAACGCGGTCACCGAGCTGTTCGTCGAACAGAACGCGAAGCTCGAGTACGTGTCGCTGCAGAACCTTTCGACCGAGACGTGGCACTTCGCGTCGCATCACGCGCGCGTCGAGCGGGACGGTGAGCTCGACTGGGTGGTCGGCGGCTTCGGCTCGAAGAAGGGCAAGGTCTGGATCCAGAACGACCTCAACGGCCAGGGCGCGACGTCTCGTGTCACCGGCGCGTACTTCGCCGACGGCGAGCAGCACCTCGACTACGACACCTTTCAGGAGCACATCGCGCCGAACTGCGAGAGCGATTTCGCGTTCAAGGGCGCGCTGCGCGACAACGCGACGGCGGTGTGGCGCGGGATGATCCGGGTCGAGCCGAACGCGCAGAAAACGAACGCGTATCAGGAGTGCCGCAACCTGATGCTGTCGCCGACCGCGCACGCCGTGCCGATCCCCGGCCTCGAGATCCTCGCGAACGACGTGCGCTGCACGCACGGGGCGACGGTCGGGCGCGTCGACCGGGAGCAGCTCTTCTATCTGATGTCGCGGGGGCTGACGCGGCAGGAAGCCGAGCGTCTGATCGTCCGCGGCTTCTTCCAGGACGTGCTCGACCGCATCGAGCTCGAGCCGGTGCGCGAAGCAGTCACGGCCGCGCTCGACGCCCGCATCCCGCAGGCATGAGCCGCGTCGGCCTGGCCGGCGACCGCTACGAGCTCACGATCGACGATCGCCGGGCAGGCTTCCTCTCGTTCCGGGACGACGGCGAGGTCGTCGACCTCGTCCACACGGAGATCGACCCCGAGCTCCGCGGCGGCGAGCTCGGGTCGGAGCTCGTCGCCGGCGCGCTCGACGACCTCCGCGCCAGGGGACGCTCGGTGCGCCCGTCGTGCAGCTTCGTCGCCGCGTACATCCGGCGGCACCCCGAGTACGCAGACCTCGTCGCTGATTAGACGAGCGATGCGAGCTGCTCGATGCCGCGTGCGATCAGCTGGCGGTCGACCATGCTGAACGAGAGCCGCAGGTTGTTCGTCCCCCGGCCGTCCGGATAGAAGAGCGCCCCGGGGACGACGGCGACGCCGGCTTCGGCGGCGCGCGCCGCGAGCTCGGTCGCGTCGACCGGCAGCGTCAGCCACGAGAAGAAGCCGCCGCGCGGCGTCGTCCATTCCACCGTCTCGGGCATCGACGCGGCGAGTGCGTCGAGCAGCAGCGCGCACTTCTCGCCGTACAGCGCGCGTGAGGCGCGCAGCTGCTCGTCGATCCAGCCGCGCCGCACGTACTCCTCGAACAGCCGCTGCCCCAGCGCGCCCGAGCACTGGTCGGTGTTCTGCTTCGCGCTGACGAGCTGCGCGATCACCTCTGCCGGGCCCGCCGCCCACCCGAGCCGGACGCCGGGGAAGAAGGTCTTCGACGTCGTCCCGGCCTGCACGACGACGTCGGGGGCGAGCGACCACAGGCTCGGCGGCGCAGTTCCGTCGAAGGCGAGCTCCCGGTACGCGACGTCCTCGACGACGAGGAAGCCGTACCGCCGCGCCAGCTCGACGAGCGCTGTACGCCGGCCGGCGGCGAGCGTCACGCCCGCGGGATTCTGGTGGTCGGGGATCGTGTAGAGCAGCTTCGGACGCAGTCCCAGCTCGAGCAGCGCGGCGAGCGCGTCGACGTCGAGCCCGTCTTCGTCGAGCGGCACGGTGTGGATCTCGGCCTCGTAATTGCGGAACGCCATCAGCGCGCCGAGATACGTCGGCGCCTCGACGACGACGTCGTCGCCGCGGTCGAGGAACGACTTCGCGACGAGCTCGAGCGCCTCGATGCCGCCGCTCGTGACCAGCAGCTCGTCGTCGCCGGGCCGCCGGTCGAGGCGACCCGCGATCGCGTCGCGCGTCCCCTCGAGCCCCCTCGTCGGCGCGTACTGGAACGCCGTCGCATCGAGATCGCCCACCAACTCGCCGACCCGCGCGGCGGGAAAGGTCTGCGGATCGGGGAACCCGCCGGCGAAGGAGATCAGGTCAGGGTTCGCGAGCAGCCCGAGGATCGCCGCGATGCCGTCGCCGGCACCCGCCCGCGTGCGCTCCGCGAAGGCCGCCTCCCACGCATGCGTGACCGCCATGACTGGACTCTAGTAATAGATCGTGCGGGTCAGATGGTGCGGGGCGTGGGTCTTGTGGAACGGCAGCCAGAAGCGGGCGTCGATCTGCGCGTCGACCGCCTGCAGCTCCGCCGGCCGCAGCCGGTTCACCTGTTCGCAGAGCAGGTGGCAGGCCCAGACGGTCGCCGCGCGAATCTCGACCTCCCACGACGATCCCGCCTCGATCGGCGTCCACGAGTCCACCGCGCCGGCCAGCTCGCCGGAGTAGCGGAGGATGCCCATCGCACGCATGCCCGCCGGGACGATGTAGTCGGCGAACGCCGTCAGGCGGTCGAGGTCGGGCCAGGAGACGGCGCCCTCGATGTGCAGGATCCAGGCCGACAGCTGCGCGAGCTTCCAGAAGGGGACGTCGTCGAAGCGCGGAAACTCGGACGTCAGGACGGACAGGTACTCGTCGACCGTCGACACCGTCGCGACGACGTTCGCGAACCGGCCGTCCCAGCGCTCGACGAGGGTCTCGCCGACCTCGCGAAGGATCGCGGCCCGCTCCTCGAGCATCTGCAGCCCCGGCAGGATCTCGCTTAGCTGCTCGGCGGTCACCGCGCGCAACCGGGCCCCGTCGAGGAGCTCCGGGCCGGCCCGGAAGAGCGCGGCGTGCAGACCGTCGGCGTCGGCATAGACGCGCCCGTCGAGAACCAGGTCCCACCGCTCGCGCGTAGAGAAGTCCGTGAACGCGAAATTCAGGCAGGACGCGACGAGAACGAAGTCGACGAGATGCTCCGGATCGACGCGAAACGGCAGGAAAACCGGCGGAACGGGTAGCTCCTCATAGGCAAGCCAGGAGGCGACGTCGGCGATCCGCGCCTCGTCGATCGTGACATCGCAGGCACTCTCGGCGAGCGGCCGCACGGAATCGAGAACACGACTCACTTACCACCAACGTAGACGGAGGCGCACAATCCCGGTATGGAGACACATCAGATCAGCGAGCGTCTCGAGCAGGCGCTCTTCGAGATACGCCGCGTCATCGCCGGCCAGGACCGGATGCTCGAGCGGGTCCTCGTGTGCCTGCTGGCGCAGGGCCACCTGCTGATCGAGGGCGTTCCCGGTCTCGCGAAGACGCTCACGATCAAGACGACCGCCGGCGTGCTCGGCGGCAGCTTCGCCCGCATCCAGTTCACGCCCGACCTCGTGCCGGCCGACCTCGTCGGGACACGCGTCTACCGGCCCGACCACGGCACCTTCGAGACGGAGCTTGGTCCCGTCTTCTGCAACTTCCTGCTCGCCGACGAGATCAACCGCGCCCCAGCCAAGGTGCAGTCGGCACTGCTGGAGGTGATGCAGGAGCGCCAGGTGACGATCGCGCACGAGACGCATCCGGTGCCCGACCCGTTCCTCGTCATGGCGACGCAGAACCCGATCGAGTCCGAGGGCACGTACCCGCTGCCGGAGGCGCAGATCGACCGGTTCATGCTGAAGATCCTCATCGACTACCCGGAGCACGACGAGGAGCTGACGATCGTGCAGCGGCAGCTCACCCCGACGCCGGAGCTGCGCGAGGTGCTCTCGCTCGACGACCTGCGCTCGCTGCAGCGGACGGTCGCCGACGTCTACGTCGACCCGGCGCTCGTCAGCTACGCGGTGACGCTCGCCTCGGTCACGCGTACGCCAGGCGAGGAGCTCGCCCGCTACGTCGCCTTCGGGGCGAGCCCGCGCGGGCCGATCAGCATCACGCAGGCCGCGCGCGCGCTCGCCCTCATCCGCGGTCGCGACTACGCGACGACCGACGACGTGCGCGAGCTCGCGAAGGACGCCCTGCGGCACCGGATCGTGCTGAGCTACGAGGCGCTCGCCGAGGGCGTCAGCGCGGACACGATCCTCGACTCGGTTCTCGCGACCGTGCCCGTCCCGGAGGTCAGTCTCGCGCGTCCGTAACCCGTCTCCGGAGCGTCCCGGTCCCGGCCCGCTGCCGCAGGAGGCGCTCCGCGCCCTCGACCTGACGGTGGGACGCCGGTTGCGTGGCCTGCTCGCGGGCGACTACCGCTCGAACGAGCACGGCGACGGGGTCGAGCTGGCGCAGCTCCGGCCATACGCGCCGGGCGACGACGTCCGCAAGATCGAGTGGAACGTGACCGCGCGCACCGGCGTGCCGCACGTCCGCGTCGATCTCGCCGAGCGGGCGCTGACGACGTGGCTCCTGCTCGACACGTCGCCGTCGATGCAGTTCGGGACGGCCGAGCGGCGCAAGGCCGACGTCGCGGACGGCGTCGCGCTCGCGGTGGCGCACGTCGCGACGCGCCGGGGCAACCGGCTCGGCGTCGCGACGTTCGGAGGCGAGAGCCCGACCGAGCTGCCTCCGCACCATGGGCGGACGGGCCTCGTCGGGCTGCTCGACGTCCTGCAGCGCGAGCCGCAGTTCGAAGGCGGTGGCGCCACGTCGCTCGGCGCCGGGATGCTCCGCCTCGCGTCGCTCGCGCGGCAGCGGGGTGTCGTCGTCGTCGTCTCGGACTTCCGGGGCGCACTCGACTGGCGCCGCCCGCTGCTGCAGCTGCTCGGCCGCCACCAGGTGCTCGCCGTCGAGATCCGCGATCCCCGGGAGCAGGAGCTGCCGGACGTCGGCGAGGTGTGGCTCGTCGACCCCGAGACGGGACGGCAGGTGCGCGTCGACACGAGCAGCCGCGACCTGCGCGACCGGTTCGCCGCGGCGGCGACCGAGGAGCGCACCGGCGTCGCGAGGATGCTCTCGGCGCTCGCCGTTCCGCACGTCGTCCTCTCGACCGGCGGCGACTGGCTGCGGCCGCTCGCTGCGTTCCTCGGGGCGCGGCGATGAGCTTCGACCGGCCTGTCATGCTCGCCGCGCTCGCCGTCGTACCGCTGCTCGCCGCGCTGTGGCTCGTGCAGGAGCGGCGGCGCCGCACGGAAGCGGGACGTTTCTCGTCGCCCGCGCTTCTGCCGAACCTCGTCGGCGAGCGGCCCGGCCGCCGGCGTCTCGTGCCGCTCGCGCTGTTTCTCGTCGGGATCGCCGCCCTGACGGTCGGCGCAGCCCGGCCGCACGCCCACGTGACGGTTCCGCGCAAGGAGGCGACGATCCTGCTCGCGGTCGACGTCTCGCGGTCGATGAACGCAGACGACGTCGCGCCGACGCGCCTCGCTGCGGCGCGGCGCGCTGCCGACGCGTTTCTCGCGAAGGTGCCGGCCGTCTACAAGGTCGGCATCATCGGCGTCGGCTCACGCGCGTTCGTCACCGTGCCGCCGACGATCGACCGCGCACTTGCCCATGACGCGCTCTCGACGCTGACCCCGAGCCAGGGAACGGCGCTCGGCGACGCGATCGCACTCGGAGCGCGAATCGCGGCGAAGCAGCGCTCGGCGGACGGCTTCGTGCCGCCGACTTCGATGCTGCTGATCTCCGACGGCGCGCGCGACGGCGGCAGGATGACGCCTGCGGCTGCGTCGAAGCGCGCGAAGGCCGCGCACATGCCGGTGTCGACCGTGCTCGTCGGCACGGCGAACGGCGTCGTGACCGTCGCGCTCACCGGCGGCTTCCAGGAGCAGATCCGCGTCCCGGCGAACGTCGGCGCGCTGCGGATGATCGCGCGCACGAGCGGCGGGCGCTTCTACCGGGCCCGGACCGCCACCGCGCTGCGGAAGGTTTACGAGCAGCTCGCGACCCGCGTCGGCCACACGACGAAGGACCGGCAGATCAGCGACGTGTTCGCGGCGGGCGGGATCGTGCTGCTGCTGTCCGGCGCCGCGCTGTCGGCGTACTGGTTCCGGAGGATCCTCTGAAGCGCTACCTCCTGCTCGCGCTCGTCGCCGCCGCCGTCGCGGCACCCGCTGCCCACGCGACGAACGAGTGTCGCGGCCTGATGGTCTGCGTGCCGGTCGCCGGCCCGTGGGTGCTGACGCCCTCCGCGACGCGCGTCGAGTACGACCTCACGTGCCCGAGACGCTTCGTCGTGGCGGGCCTCGACGCCGAGCTATCGGACCGCGGCATCGACATCGGCTTCGTCGGGGCACTCGGCAGCCCCGTCAATCCGGGCATCACGACGCAGCGCGACAGCGTGTTCCTCGGGCGGCTGGTGCGTGGGCACGCCCCGGCCGCGAGCTTCCGCCCCCACATCGGGTGTGTGCCCGCATCGGGCGGGGGGCAGCGCGTGCCGACCGCCGTCCACCTCTTCCCGCCGGGCAAGCCGGTCGACCGGCACGTCGTCGAGGTCAGCGCGACTCGCAGCCGCACGGTGACGGCGCGCTGCCCGAAGAACGAGCGGCTGACCGGCGCGACGCACGCAATCGGCAGCTACTCGCCGGCGCCGCCGACCGCCGCGTTCGCGCGCGGGATCCACGTGACGCAGCGAATCGCCCGCGGGGCCGTGAAGGTGGCGATCGCGTCGACGGTCCGGGCGGTCGTCCAGATCGACCTCGTCTGCGTGCCGCGGTGACCTTCGGCCACCCGCTCCTGCTGCTGACGCTGCTGATCGTGCCGGCGGCGGTCGCTGCCTATCTCCTCAACGAGCGCCGGCGCGCCCGCTACGCCGTGCGGTTCACCAACCTCGCGGTGCTCGAGCAGGTGGTCGGCCGCGCACGTCCGTGGCGGCGCTGGCTCACCGCCGCAGCGTTCATGCTGGCAATCGTGACGCTCTGCGTCGCCGTCGCGCGGCCGCACGTGCAGACGACCGTGACCGACGAGAACGCGACCGTCGTGCTCGTGCTCGACGTCTCCGGCTCGATGCACGCCGTCGACGTGAAGCCGACCCGCCTCGTCGCCGCGCAGCGCGCGCTACAGCTCTTCCTCTCGAAGGTGCCGAAGCGGCTCAAGGTCGGCCTCGTTCTCTTCGCCGGCGAGGCGCAGGTCGCGACGCCGCCGACGACCGACCACGAGCTCGTCGCAAATGCGATCGACGAGGCGAATCTCTTCAACGGCTTCGGCGGCACCGCGATCGGCGACGCGATCGCGCTCGCCGTTCAGCTCGGGATCCGGTCGGCGGGGCTCACCGAGGGCGGCCCGACGACGATGCCGGCGGGGCGGCAGCTCGCTTCCATCGTCGCTGCGCAGCCGACGAAGAGCACGCTCGTCTCGATCCTGTTCCTGTCCGACGGCAAGCAGAACCGCGGCGTCATCCCGCCGCTCGCCGGTGCGGAGCGGGCGCGGCGCGCGGGGATCCCGGTCTACACCGTGGCGCTCGGCACGACCGGCAACACGCATCTCTCGGGCGGGTTCTTCGGCGGCGGGGGCGGCGGCTTCTTCGGCGGCGGGGCGCTCGCGCCCGATCCGGCGACGCTGAGCGCGATCGCCCGGATCACCGGCGGCGAGTTCTTCCGTGCACGAACGTCGCACGCACTGCAGGACGCCTACGGTGCGCTTGGTTCCAAGCTCGGCCAGACGCACGCGTCGAAGGAGGTGACGGATCTCTTCGTGCTCGGAGCCGCGATCCTGCTCGTCGCCGCGGGGGTTCTCTCGGCGCTCTGGGCGCCCCGGCTTCCCTAAGAGCTTCTAGGCCCGGACGAGCGGCTTGTACTTGATGCGATGCGGCTCGAGCGCCTCGGCGCCGCGCGTTTCCTTGACCCATTCGGCGTACTCGCCCCACGTCCCCTCGAACCACGTCGTCTGCGAGTCGCCCTCGAACGCGAGGATGTGGGTCGCGACTCGGTCGAGAAACCACCGGTCGTGCGTGATGACGACCGCGCAGCCCGCGTACTCGAGTAGGGCCTCCTCGAGCGCGCGAAGCGTGTCGACGTCGAGGTCGTTCGTCGGCTCGTCGAGCAGCAGCACGTTGCCGCCGCTGCGCAGCACCTTGGCGAGATGAACCCGGTTGCGTTCGCCGCCCGAGAGGTCGCCGACCCGCTTCTGCTGGTCGCCGCCGCGGAAGTTGAACCACGACACGTACTGGCGCGAGTTGACCTCGCGCTTGCCGAGCTCGATCGTGTCGAGGCCGCCGCTGATCTCCTTCCAGACCGTGTTCCCCGGCTCGAGGTCGGCGCGCGACTGGTCGACGTACGCGAGCTGCACTGTGTCACCGACCCGCAAGGCGCCGGCGTCCGGCGTCTCGTCGCCTGCGATCATCCGGAAGAGCGTCGTCTTGCCGGCGCCGTTCGGGCCGACGACGCCGACGATGCCGGCGGGCGGCAGCGAGAAGCTGAGGTCCTCCACGAGCAGGCGGTCGCCGAAGCCCTTCTGCAAGTGGTCGGCCTCGATCACGACGTCGCCGAGGCGCGGCCCCGAAGGGATGTGGATCTCGACCTTGTCGAGCTTGACGTTCTGCTCCTCCGCGAGCAGCTGCTCGTACGCGGAAAGCCGCGCCTTCGACTTCGCGTGGCGCGCGCGCGGGCTCATCCGCACCCACTCGAGCTCGCGCGCGAGCGTGCGGCGGCGGGCCGACTCCGTCTTCTCCTCGTGCGCGAGCCGATCCTGCTTCTGCTCGAGCCAGCTCGAGTAGTTGCCCTGGAACGGGATGCCGCGACCGCGGTCGAGCTCGAGGATCCAGCCGGCGACGTTGTCGAGGAAGTAGCGGTCGTGCGTGACGGCGACGACGGTGCCCTTGTAGTCGGCGAGGAAGCGCTCGAGCCATGCGACCGATTCGGCGTCGAGATGGTTCGTCGGCTCGTCGAGCAGCAGCAGGTCGGGCGCCGACAGCAGCAGCCGGCAGAGCGCGACGCGGCGCCGCTCGCCACCGGAGAGGGTCGTGACGTCGCGGTCCCCGTCCGGCAGCCTGAGCGCGTCCATCGCGTGGTCGAGATGCTGGTCGAGCTGCCACGCGTCGGCGCGGTCGATCGCGTCCTGCACCTTCCCCTGCTCGGCGAGCAGGGTGTCGAAGTCGGCGTCCGGCTCGGCGAACTTCGCGGAGATCTCGTTGAAGCGGTCGAGCAGGTCGCGCAGCGTACGTACGCCGTCCTCGACGTTCTCGCGGACGGTCTTGGCGGGATCGAGCTCCGGCTCCTGCTCGAGCAGGCCGACGGTCGCGTTCGGCGCCAGCTCGGCGACCCCCGACGACGGCTCCTCCTTGCCGGCCATGATGCGCAGGACGGTCGACTTGCCGGCTCCGTTCGGCCCGAGCACGCCGATCTTCGCGCCCGGGAAGAACGAGAGGGAGATGTTCGCCAGCACCTGGCGCTCCGGGCCGTAGAACTTGTCGACCCGGTACATCGTGTAGATGTATTCGCTGCTCATGCGGCGGCGGACGATACCGAATGTCCTTTCGAACCCTTAAGAGCCTCTTGACGAACCGCTCGTACCGTGTGACACGTGAAGAAGCAGCTCGCGTTCCTCGTGCTGGGGCTCGCCGTCGTCCTCGTCGCCGCAGGGCAGCTCGCGCGTGCCGCCGCGGGGCCGTCGCACCAGGACATCCAGGACAGCCTCCCCGCGTGGTCGCCGAACGGCGTCGACATCGCGTTCGAGCGGACGGCGCCGGGAATTCGCCACGTGTTCGACATGAGCGCGGGCGGCCGGTCGACCCACGTCGCCAATGCGGCCGGCACGTTCCGAGGGTGGGTCCCGGGAAGTGAGCATCTGCTCGTCGAGACCGGCGCCGGCCGGACGCTGCTCCAGGACGACTCGGCCGACGACCGCCCGCTCGCGGAGCTTGCCGGCACCGACGCTTCCGCGTCGCCGGACGGCACGCGGGTCGCCTATCTGCGCGACGGCACGCTGTACGTGGCGTCGATCGAGGGGACGGGCGAGCGCGCCGTCGCATCGGGTGTCGCGCCGCCGTCGTCGGACATCGCCGGGCCGGCCTGGTCGCCCGACGGGACGCGGATCGTCGTGGCATCCGGCTCGTCGCTCCTGCTCGTACGCGCGGACGGCTCCGGCTCCCGTGTGCTGACCACGGCCGGGGGCAACCCGTCGTGGTCGTCCGACGGGTCGACGATCGCCTTCGAGCGCAGCGGGCACGTCTGGCTGATCGGCGCCGACGGCAGCGGGGAGCACGACCTCGCAAGCGGCCGGCTGCCGCAGTTCTCGCCGGTCGAGCCGGCGACGATCGCATACGTCGGCGGCCGCCGGCGCGTCCCGGGCGGCGCGACCCGGTACGAGTACGCGCTCTACGTGCAGTCGATCCCCGGCGTCGCGCACAAGCTCCTTGACGACGTGCATCCGTCCTCGCGTCCGGCGTGGTCGCCGACCGGCCTGCAGATCGCCGTCGCAGCCGGGCAGGAGTGTCGCCGGTGGGGCATCTACGTCGTGCGCGTCGACACCGCATCCCGGGTCGCGCGGCTCTCGAACCGCTGCCGTTTCGACGGCGGGGCCGGCGCCGATCGGATCTCCGGCTCGCAGTACTTCGACATCATCAACGGCAACGGCGGCAACGACACGATCCGCGGGAACGGCGGCAACGACAAGATCTCGGGCGAGAACGGCAACGACACGATCCTCGGCGGTGCCGGCAATGACTTCATCCTCGCCGGCCCGGGCGACGACGTCGTCTACGGCGGCTCGGGGAACGACACGATCATCGGCGGCAACGGCCATGACCGGATCGATTGCGGACCCGGCATCGACACGGTCGAGGGCGCCGGCCCGCTCGACCGCATCGCGAAGAACTGCGAGCACGTCCGGCGGTAGTACGCTCCTTCGCTTGTGACGAGTTGTTGCAAGCCCGCCGAGTACCGCAGGTTCTTCAACCGGAAGTTCGCCCGGCGCGATCTCGCCCGCTATCGCCGCCGCGGCCTCTCCTCGACCGAACGAGACCTCGTGACACTTTGTCACGATCTCCGTGGGGCGTCCGTTCTCGAGGTCGGCGGCGGGATCGGGGCGTTGCAGGTCGAGCTGCTCGACGCCGGGGCGGCGCGCGCGACGAACGTCGAGCTCTCGAGCGCCTACGAGGAGACGGCGGCGGAGTTGCGGGGCGATCGGCCCATCGAGCGCGTCGTCGCGGACTTCGTCGAGTCGGACGTGGCCGTACACGACATCGTCCTTCTGCACCGCGTCGTCTGCTGTTACCCCGACGTCGATGCGCTGGTCGGGACAGCGGCAAGCCGGACGACGCGGGTGCTCGCAGTCACGCTCCCGCAGCAGCGGCGGTGGATCGGCTGGGGCGTCCGTGCCGTGAACGGCTGGCTGCGCCTGTCCCGCTGCGGCTTCCGCACGTACCAGCATCCGTTCGCTTCGGTCGCCGACGCGGCGGCCGCGAACGGGCTGCGGCTGGAACGGCGCGTCCGGCGCGGGCTCCTGTGGGAGTCCGCCTCGTTCGCTCGCTAGCGCGCGGCCGCACGCGCGTGCACGTAGCGCGCGACGGCGAGCGCATCGGTGCGCGAAAGCGGGTGACGCAGCGGCATCACCCGGGCGAAGCTCACGAGGTCGGCGACGCTCATGCGCGCGATCGCGAGGTCGCCGCCGTCGACGTCCGTCTCGCGACCGGTCAGCGTGTGACAGGACGAGCACTGCTGGGTGAAGATCGCGTGGCCGCGGCTGACCGGCGTGCCGCCGCGGCAGCCGGCGAGCGCGAGACCGGCGACGCTAACGCAGAATGCCCGTGTGGCCCAGCGAGTAGCGGCCCGGCTGCGGCCAGACACAGAGCCCGTGCGGGCCGGCCCCGACCGGGATCCGCGCCAGCAGCCGGCCGTTCCTCGTGGAGATCGCATAGACGACGCCGTTGTACCTCCCCGAGAGCCAGAGCACCCTGCCGTCGGCCGACACGTTGCCCATGTCGGGGCTGCCGCCGCCGGGGATCCGCCACGTCGCGACGATCCTCCGCGTCCGGAACGAGACGACCGAGATCGACCCCTCGCCACGATTTGTCACAAACAGGTGCTTGGCGTCGCGGCTCACGTAGAGCCCGTGGGCGCCCGCGCC
>JAICLU010000027.1 GCA_025925195.1 Thermoleophilia bacterium | reverse complement strand
TCCATGAGGTTCGTCTGGGTGTGCAGGCGTCCGGCCGTGTCGACGATCACGACGTCCTTGCCGCGCGCCTGCGCCGCGTCGATCGCGTCGTACGCCACCGCGGCCGGATCGCCGCCGCGCTCGCTGCCGACGAAGTCGGCGCCGGCACGCTCCGCCCAGATCTCGAGCTGTTCCTCCGCCGCCGCACGGAACGTGTCGGCTGCGCCGACGACGACCGAGTGCCCGTGCTGCGCGAGCTGCGAGGCGAGCTTGCCGATCGTCGTCGTCTTGCCGGTGCCGTTGACGCCGACGACGAGGATGACGGTCGGGGCGTGCGAGACGTCGAGCGTCGCCGGCTCGCCGAACAACTGTGCGACCTCGTCGGCGAGCGCCTCGTTCAGGTTCTCGGCGACGTCGCCGCGCGCCTCGAGCCGCTGCACGAGCTCGGCCGTCGCGCGCACGCCGACGTCGCCCATGATCAGCGCCTCCTCGAGCCGCTCCCAGTCGTCGGCGTTCGACGGGTCGAAGGCGGCGACGGCGATCTGCTCGGTGAGTGCGCGGCGGCTCTTGGAGAGCGATTCGCGGAGCCGGCCGAAGAAGCGGCCGCGCTGCTCCTCCGGCTCGGGCGCCGCGTTCTCTTCTCCGAGGAGCTCTGCCCAGCTACGCGCCACGTCAGCGGCAGCTTAGGCCGCGTCGATCGAAACGTGTCCGGGCTGCGACGAGACGCGTTCCAGCCACGCGCCGATCGCGGGCCGGTCGTCGAGCGAAAACCCGCCTTCGTCGGCGACGTGCGTGTACGCGTAGAGGGCGATGTCGGCCACCGTCATCGTGTCGCCGACGAGCCAGTCCCGGCCGGCGAGGCCCTCGTCGAGCATCCGCAGCGCCTTCACGCCGCGCTTCGTCAGCTGCTCGCGCTGCGACTCCCAGACGTCCGGCCGCTCGTAGTACGTCTTCAGAAAGCGGGCGACGGCGATCGCCGGCTCGTGCTCGTACTGCTCGAAGAACAGCCACTGCAGCACGCGCCCGCGGTCGTAGCGGTCGGCGGGGACGAACCGCGTGCCTTCGCCGAGGTACCAGATGATCGCGTTCGACTCTGCGAGCGGCCGTCCGTCGTCGAGGACGAGCGTCGGGATGCGCCGTGCCGGGTTCAGGCCGGCGAGCTCGTCGCGTGGGTCGCTGCGGTCGAGCACGCCGACCTCGCGCCGTTCGTAGGGGCGGCCGAGGTGCGCGAGTAGGAGCCGCACCTTGTACGAGTTCCCCGAGATCGGGTTGTCGTAGAGAAGCACGCGCTACGCGGCTGAGACTGCTTCGGCTTCTTCGCGCGGCAGGCGCCGCGAGACGATCTGCGAGACGCCGTCGCCGCCCATCGTGACGCCGTACAGGATGTCGGCGGCTTCCATCGTCCGCTTCTGGTGCGTGATGACGACGAACTGCGCGCGGTCGCTGTAGCTGCGCAGCAGGTCGACGAACCGGCCGATGTTCGTGTCGTCGAGCGCTGCCTCGACCTCGTCGAGGAGATAGAAGGGGCACGGCCGCGCGAGGAACAGCGCGAACAGGAACGAGATCGCGCCGAGCGACTTCTCACCGCCCGAGAGCAGCGACAGCCGCTGCACCTTCTTGCCGACGGGGCGGAGGTGCACTTCGATGCCGGCCTGCTCGACGCTCTCCTCGTCGTCGGCCTGCACCAGCTCGAGCCGCCCCTCGCCGCCGGGAAAGAGCGTGCCGGCGACCTCGTGGAAGTTCGTCTGCACGGCGGCGAACGTCTCGGCGAACCGCGTCTCGACCGTCTCGGTCAACTCGTCCCGGAGCTTTTCCAGCTCCTTCAGGCTCGCCTCGAGGTCGGCGCGCTGCGTCGAGAGCTCCTCGAGCCGCTCCTTCTCGGCGTCGTACTCCTCCTTCGCGAGCGGGTTCACCTGGCCGAGCTGCTCGCGGCGGCGCTCCAGCCGCTCAGCGGTCGCGGCAAGCTCGTTGCGGTCGTCGCCTTCGGCGCGCTCCTCGGTTCCTGCGTGCTCGAGCCGGCGCCGGGCTTCGTCGGCCTCGGCCTCGATGCGCGCCAGCTCGACCTCGATCGCCGAGACGCTCGCGGACGCGTTCGTCAGCGACTGGCGCAGCTCCACCTCGGCCGCGCCGAGCCGGCGCAGCTCCTCGCCGAGCTGTCCGGTCCGCGCGCCGCCCGCGTCGACCTGTGCCCGCAGGGGTGCCTCGAACCGCGCCGCCGCTTCGGCGCAGCCGGCCAGCGTCGCGTCGAGCCGTTCGGCCCCCGCGAGGACGCGCGCGAGCTGGTGCGGACGCGCGCGGCGCCGTCCGGCACGGACCGCCGCATCGATCCGCGCGGCTTCCGAGGCCCGTGCCTGCTCCCCGAGCGCAGCCGCTGCCGCAGCGGCCTCGTCGGCCTCGGCGACAAGCGTACGGCTCTCCATCCGCAGCAGCTCCGCGTCGCCGTCCGCGGCTTCGACGTCGCCCGTCCCGCCCAGACGCGACAGGTCGCGCTCCGCGGACGCGGCGCCGTCGACGGCAGCCGCAAGCTCCCGGCGGAGCACCGCTTCCCGTTCGCCGAGCTCCCGCAGCGTCAGCCCGAGCGCAGCCGTGCGCTCGGCCCCGGCCTCCCCGCGCGTGCGCAGCGGCGCCTCGACCACGTCGACGGCCCGGTCGAGCGAGTCGAGCGCCCGCTCGAGGCGCTTCGCAGCCGCGACGAGCGAGCGGAGCGTCGCGGCGTCGGCGCGGCGGATCCGCAGCCGCGGCGCCGCCGCGGCGAACGCGGCCTCGGCGTTCGCCGCGCCGTCCTCCGCGACCTCCGCCGTCCGCTCGGCCATCCGGGCCGACTCGCCGAGGGTCTTCGCCTCGGCCGCGAGCGAGGCCCGCCGCGCCTCGAGCTCGAGCAGCACCGCCTCTGCGGTCTCGCCGGCGAACCACAGCTCCCCGCGCTGCGGGTCGTAGCCGTAGCCCTCGTTCGTCACCGACGGGACGGTGACCGACAGCAACGCGTCCTTTTCGACGACCGGCAGCTCGGCGACGAGCTCGCGCGGGTCGCGCCCGGCGAGCACGCGCAGCGAGCCCAGCCCGGTCGCAGCCGCCCGCTCGAGCAGCTCGAACGCGGCCTTCACCGTCGGCGCGACGAGTGCCGACGCCCGCGAGCCGAGCGCGGCCGCGACGGCGCGCTCGCTTCCCGGCTGCACGTCGAGCAGCGACATCGCGAGCCGCTCGCCCTGTTCGGCGAGCGCGCGCGCGGCCGGCGGGATCCCCTCGCGCTCGGCGAGCGAGCGCTCGAGCGTGGCAAGCCGCTCCTGCGCGGTCAGCGCGCGCTCGGCGAGCGTGTCGCGCTCGTGCGCGGCGTCGCGCGCTGCGGCGCGCGCGTAGAGCGCCTCGCGCTCGAGCTCCTCGGGCGACGGGCCGGGACGACGTTCGTCCTCCTCGGCCTCCGCCAGCTCGGCCGACAGCCGCTGGATCAGCCGCTGCGCCGACTCGCGCTGCACGGCGAGCCGCGCGGCCTGGCGGCGCAGCTCGTACGACACGGCGAGGGCCGCCTCGCGCTCGCCGGCGGCGCCCGTCAGGTCGGCCTCGATCGCGGCGCGCTGCGCCAGCACCTCGTCGAGCCGCGCCTGCGTCGACGCCCGCAGCGCGCGCTCGGCTGCGAGCAGCCGCCGCAGCGCCTGCCGCGCCCGCTCGTACCGCGCCTCGCGCTCGACCGCGGCGCCGCGCGCCGCCTCGGCCGTCGCGAGCGCCTGCTGCTCGAGCTGCGCGACCTCGGCGGTCGGGTCGCCGACGTCGGTCTCCGCGTCGGCGAGCTCGGCCCGCACCTCCTCGACGAAGGACGACGACGACTCGCGCCGCAGGCCGAGCCGCTCCGCCGCGCTGCGCAGCCGGTACAGCACCTGCATCGCCGCCTCGCGCTTGCCGGCCGCGTCGCCGAGCTCCTCCTCGGCGCGGCCGCGCTCCTCGAGCACCGCCTCGAGCTTCTCCTCTGCGGCGCGCCGCGCCAGGACGGCCGCTGCCTTCCGCTCGACGGCTTCGGTCGTGCGCTCGTCGAGGGTCTCGAGATCGAGCTCCGCGATCCGCGCGCGCAGCTTTGCGATCTCGCCGCGCAGCTTCTCGGCACGCTCGGCCGCCGTCGCCTGCAGCGCGAGCGGGCGCAGCCGCTTCTTCACCTCGTCCTCGAGGTCGCGGGCGCGCTCGACCTGCGTCGCGACGCGCGCGAGCTTCAGCTCCGCGCGGTGCCGCCGCGCTTTGAAGCGGCCGAGCCCGGCCGCCTCCTCGATGAGCGCGCGGCGCTCCTCCGGCTTCGACGCGAGGATCGCCTCCACCTTGCCCTGGCCGATGATCGAGTGCATGCCCTGGCCGAGGCCGAGGTCGGCGAGGATCTCGACGAGGTCGAGCCGGCGGACGGGCGTGCGGTTGAGGAGGTACTGGCCCTCGCCGCCGCGGTGCAGGCGCCGCGCGATCGAGAGCTCGCTGTAGTCGACCGGCCCATCGCCGTCGCTGTTGTCGAACAGCAGCTCGACCTCGCAGAAGTCGGCGGCGCCGCGATTGGCCGCGCCGCCGAACAGGACGTCGTCGGGCTTCTCGGCGCGCAGCTCGCTCGGGCTCAGCGATCCTGCGGCCCAGCGGATCGCGTCGGCGACGTTCGACTTGCCGGATCCGTTCGGGCCGACGATGACGCCGACGCCCGGCTCGAGGCGCACCTCGACGGGGTCCGGGAAGGACTTGAAGCCACGCAGTTTGACGGCGCGTAGGTGCACCGACGGCAGGCTATCGAGCAGCCCGGCTAGCGGTCCTCGTCGTCGCGGGCCATCGGCGCGTCCTCGTCCTTCGGCTCGTCGAAGAGCTCGAGGATCCCCTTCGACTCGTCCGCCGCGGGCTCCTCCTCCTCGAGGCGCTGCAGCTTCAGCTCGGAGTTCGTGGGCCGGCGCTCGGGCACGGCCCCAGCATGACAGAGGCTGCCTAGCGCCGCGTGCCGGTGACGAGCAGGTACTCGCGGTCGTGGGCGATCCCGCCCGGCACCGCATATTCGGCGTCGAAGAACCGCGACCACGTGTCGGCGAGCTCCTGCCGGCGCTCGGGGTCCAGGCTCTCGGCGAGGGCCTTGGTCGGGCCGTAGGAGGTCGAGAACAGCTCCCAGCAGACCCGGCCGGACGGTGCCGCCCAGGTCGAGACGCGCCGCTCGAACGAGAGGTCGAAGGCGTCGCCGAGCAGCTCCTGCACGTGCGTCTCGTCGCCCCATCCGAACGGGCTGCCGGCGCCCGGCGGCGGCGGCGGCTGGAACGGGGCCATCATCTGGAACATCCGCCCCACCCCGCCCTCCTTCGTCCAGGAGGCGAGGCCGAGCCGCCCGCCGGCGCGCGTGACCCGTGCGAGCTCGTGGGCGGTGGCCGCGTGATCCGGCGCGAACATGATTCCGACGCTCGAGCTGACGACGTCGAACGAGCCGTCGTCGACGGCGGTGAGGTTCTCGCAGTCCCCCGTCGCGTACTCGATCTCGAAGCCGCCGGCCGCGGCGCGCCGCCTGGCCACCTCGATCAACCGCGGCGAAAGGTCGATGCCGGTGACCCGGGCGCCTGCGCCCGCCGCGAGCTCGGCGACCGGGCCGGGGCCGCACGCGAGATCGAGCCAGCGCTCCCCCGGTTGCGGGCGCAGCGCCTCGACGAGCGAGACGTGCACGTCGCCGATCGTGTCGGCGACCGCCTCGTAGGGTCCGTCGCTCCAGACGGTCGCGTGTCGTTGCTTCAGCGCCGTGAAATCGATGTGGCAAACGGTACTACGCGGGACGGGGCAACGCCAGCCGTTCGAGCGCCTGCTGCGCGGCCTCCTGCTCGGCGGCTTTCTTCGAGTCGCCCTCGCCGACGCCGAGCTGCTCCCCGTCCACCGTGGCGGCGCACGTGAAACGGCGCTCGTGCGCCGGGCCCTCGGTCGAGAGGACGACGTAGGACACCTGCTTGCCGGCGCGGGCGAGCGCCTCCTGCAGCTCCGTCTTGTGATCGACGTACGTCGTCTGCGCGTAGTCGATGCGGCCGCTGAACGCGTCGACGATCGCGCGCTCGATCGGCGCGAAGCCGTGCTCGAGGAACAGGGCGCCCAGCACGGCCTCGAGGAGCGCAGCGAGGACGTTCCGGTTGCGTGACAGCTGCTCGAGCTCGCCGGGCTGGAGGTCGGCGGTCTGCCGCGCGAACCGCTCGCCGAGCCCGAGCTCCCGCGCCACGACGGCGCAGCTCGCACGCGAGACCACGTGCGAGCGCACCTTCGCGAGCCTGCCCTCCGAGAAGTCCGGATAGCGGGCGTACAGCTCGTGCGCGACCGCGAGCTCGAGGACGCTGTCGCCCAGGAACTCGAGTCGCTCGTACGACTCGGTGCGCTCCGGCGCCCACGAGGCGTGCGTGAAAGCGATCTCCGCCCGTTCCGGCGGCAACGCCTCGATCAGCTCGAGGAGGCTACTGGTGGGTTGAGACGTAGTCGACGGCCTGGCCGACGGTCGTGATCTTCTGCGCGTCCTCGTCCGAGATCTTGATCCCGAAGTTGTCCTCGAGCTCCATGATGAGCTCGACGAGATCGAGCGAATCCGCGCCGAGATCCTCCTGGAACGACGCCTCCTCGTTGATGTTCTCCTCGGGGATCTGGAGTTGGTCGGTCAGGACCTCCTTGACCTTTTCGTACACCTCGTCACGCGAAGCAGCCATGTCACCTCAGTTTTGGGGGTCGGAAAGCGCGCCGATCATACAACGCCGGCCCGGGGGGAAAGCCGTGCTTCGAGCTTGGCGACCACGTCGTTGTCCACTCCACGGGCCGCGAGCCGGATCGCATTCGCCATTGCCGTCGCCGACGAGTTGCCGTGCGCGATCACCGCCAGGCCGCGCAACCCGAGCAGGTACGCGCCGCCGTAGGTGTCGGGATCCAGGCGGGTGCGCAGCCTGCGCGCGGCCGGGCGGATCAGCAGGCCGCCGATCTTGCCGGCCGTCGTCGCGGTGATCTCGCCGCGCAACCCCTCGAGGATCGTGCGGATCGCGCCCTCGAGCGTCTTGAGCACGACGTTGCCGGTGAAGCCGTCGGTGACGACGACGTCCGCCGCGCCGCCGAGGATGTCGCGGCCCTCACAGTTGCCGCGGAAGTCGAGCTCGCTGTTGGCGAGCAACGCGTGCGCGTCGAGCGTCAGCTGGTTGCCCTTCTCCGGCTCCTCGCCGATCGAGAGCAACCGGACGGTCGGCCGCGCGACACCGAGAACCTCCTCGGCGAACACGGCGCCCATCGTCGCGAACTGCAGCAGGTGCTCGGGGCGCGCGTCGGCGTTCGCGCCCGCATCGAGCAGGACGGAGGGGCCGTGCGGCGTCTGGATCGGGATCGCGATCGCCGGCCGCAGCACGCCCGGGAGGCGGCGGAGCTCGAGCATGCCGGCCGCGAGCATCGCACCGGTGTTCCCGGCCGAGACGACGGCGTCGGCCTCGCGGTCGTGAACGGCCCGGACGGCGCTGACCATGGAGCTGTCGGGCTTCGCGCGGACGACCTCCGCCGGCTTGTCGCCCATCTCGACGACGCCGTCGGTCTCGCGAAGCTCGAGTCCCTGTCCGTCGATGCCGGCGTCGCCGTACAGAACGGGCGTCAGCGTTGCGTCGCGTGCTGCCAGTGCGCCCGCGACGATCTCGGCGGGGCCCCGGTCTCCCCCCATCGCGTCGACCGCGATCCGAGGCATCAGCGCGCTAGGGAGCGTCGATGCGGAGCGGCTCGACCTCGCGACCGTTGTACGTGCCGCAGGTCGGGCACACGCGATGCGCGCGCTTCGGCTGCCCGCAATTGGGGCAGGTGTTGACGCGCGGCGCGTCGATCGAGTGCGTCGCACGGCGCTTGTCGCGGCGCGACTTGGAGGTTTTCCGCTTCGGAACGGCCATGACGGCGGCCCACTATAGCCACAATCAGGGCGTGGACATCCTCGAGCGCTTCGACGAGCAGCTGCGCCGGGCCGTGACCGACGAGGACGGTCTACACGTCGGCGACGGCTGGAGCGCGGTGCTCTGGCGGCCGCCGGACGTCGAGCGGGCGGTCAACCGGCTGCGCGAGCTGCCCGGACACGCGGAGTGGAAGGTGTACGGTCACGATCCCGCCGACCTGCCCGAGCGGCTGCGGGCGCTCGGGCTCGAGCCGGAGGGCGAGGAGGCGGTGCTGGTGGCGGAAGCGGCATCGCTGCCGGCGACCGACGCCGATGTTCGCGTCGCCGACACGCCCGAGCTCGTCGATGCCTTCCAGGATCTCGCCGAGCGGGCCTTCGGGCATCCGTCGCACGGCGTCAGGCGCGAGCTGCTGAAGGCGCTCGCCGAGGACGAGCCGTCGATGCTCGCCGTGCTGGCGTTCGCCGACGGCCGGCCGGCGTCGTCCGGACGCGTCGATTTCAACCCCCGTTCGGAGTTCGCCGGGCTCTACGGCGGCTCGACGCTGCGCGAGCACCGTGGACGCGGGTTGTACCGCGCGACCGTCGCGGAGCGCGCCCGGCTCGCGCGCGAGCGCGGTTACCGGTGGGTCTACGTCGACGCGCTCCCGACGAGCCGCCCGATCCTCGAACGGCTCGGCTTCGTGCAGCTCACGACGACGACGCCGTACGTCTTCAAGCGGGGATGAGCCGCGTGACGCTCTCGTGACAGCTCGTTCGTCGAGGAATCCCTCGGTTCCAGCGACGCGACATGTCCTCGGCGGACGACGTCACGGCTCTGCAACGGGGACAACCCCCGTTGCAGAGCCGTGACGGGCGCGCGGCGGCGGGGTGACTGACGCGTAGCCCGTCCGAGGTCGAGCACACTCCGCTCATGAAAACGCGCACGCTCGGGCAGGGACTCACCGTTTCGGAACAGGGCCTCGGCTGCATGGGGATGTCGGCCTGGTACGGCCAGACCGACGAGCAGGAGTCGATCGCGACGATCCGGCGCGCACTCGAGCTCGGCATCTGCTTCCTCGACACCGCCGACGTGTACGGGCTCGGGAAGAACGAGCAGCTCGTCGGCAAGGCGATCGCCGGCCGGCGCGACGAGGTCGTGCTCGCGACGAAGTTCGGCAACCGCTGGCACGACGACGGGCGGCGGACGATCGACGGCTCCCCGGAGTACGTCCGCAGCGCGATCGACGCATCGCTGCAGCGGCTCGGCGTCGACCACGTCGACCTCTGGTACCAGCACCGCGTCGACGCGAGCACGCCGATCGAGGAGACCGTCGGCGCGATGAAGGAAGCCGTCGACGCCGGCAAGGTCAAGCACATCGGCCTCTCCGAAGCCGGCGCGGAGACGATCCGCCGCGCGCACGCCGTCCATCCGATCACCGCGCTGCAGTCCGAGTACTCGCTGTGGACGCGCGATCCGGAGGGCGCGATCCTCGACACGTGCCGCGACCTCGGCATCGGGCTCGTCGCGTACAGCCCGCTCGGCCGCGGCTTCCTCGCCGGCCGGTTCAGCTCGCCCGACGAGCTCGACGAGGACGACTCGCGCAAGAGCCATCCGCGGTTCTCGGGCGACAACCTCGAGCGGAATCAGCATCTGGTGCACACCGTCAAAGAGGTCGCGGCAGAAAAGGGCGTCACGCCGGCGCAGCTCGCGCTCGCGTGGGTCCTCTCCCGCGGTGACGACGTCGTGCCGATCCCCGGCACGAAGCGGCGCACCTACCTCGAGCAGAACGCGGCCGCGTCGGAGGTCGAGCTGACCGACGACGACCTGAAGCGCCTCGACGCGATCGGCGAAGCGGCGGGCGACCGCTACGCCGACATGTCGAGCATCGGCCGATAGCGGATCAGAGCTGGCCGCGGAGCTCGTCGAGGGCGGCCCAGCGCGGGTCGCTCCCGAGCTCCTCGTGCGTGTGCGGCTCGTCGTTCAGGTCCTTGCCGCACACGGGACAGAGGCCGGCGCAGTCGGGCGCGTGCAGGATCTTCTCCGGCAGCTCGAGCATGAACGCGTCCCGCGCCCACGCGGTCAAATCGAGCTCGTCGTCGTGCAGGTACTCGTTGCGCAAGTCGGGGTCGTCACCCGGCGTGTTGGCCTGGTACTCGCGCGCGCGCACCGATTCCTCGATCGTCGTCTCGCGCAGGCAGCGGAAGCACGGGCCCCGTAGCGACGCCTGAAAGGACAGCTCGAACACGGTGCCGGTCGTCGCCTTCGTGATCGAGAGGTCGCCGACGACCGTCGGCGGCTCGGGCAGGTACTCCTGCCCGCCGAGCAGAAACGGCTCGAGCTCGAGCTCGACCTGCTCGCGCAGCTGCTCGCCGCTGCGCAGGCGGGCACGACGGAGATTGAAAGAGGTCACGCTCCCACTATGCCGCGAGGCGCGGCAGCTGATCCAGACGTGGCGCACCTCGGAACTCCGAGTAGCGCGCCTCCTGCCGGCGGATGTACGGCGCGAGCGCCTCCGCGATCGGCTCCGGGTGCACCCGCCGCTCGTGGCGGATCGCGAGCAGGCCGACCGACGACAGGATCACGAGGCCGGCCGCGATCTCGCGCCCGCCGACGTGCTCGCCGACGAACAGCCAGCCGAGGAACACGGCGACCGCCGGGTTGACGTACGCGTAGGTCGAGACGAGCGGCGACGGCGCGTGCTGCAGCAGCCACCCGTACGCCGTGAACGCGACGAGCGAGCCGAAGACGACGAGGAAGGCGAAAGCGCCGAACGACGCCGCCGACGGAGCGACCGCGCGCTCGCCTGCGGCGAAGCCGACGACGCCGAGCGCGGCGCCGGCGGTCAGCATCTGCATCGCAGCCGAGAGGAAGGTGTGCGACGGCAGCGGCGCGACCCGCGAGTAGGCGGAGCCGGCGGCCCACGCGAACGACGCGCCGAGCAGGACGACCGCGCCGAGCGCGTCGATGTGGCCGCTCGGGCCGACGAGGATCCCGACGCCGACGAGCCCGACGGCGATGCCGAGGGCGGCGCCGGCCGACAGACGGATGCCGAAGCAGACGCGGTCGAGGAGCGCGATGAAGAGCGGGACGCTCGCGACGAGCAGCGCGGCAGTCCCCGACGGCACGCGCTGCTCCGCCCAGGCGACGCCGCCCGTGTCGACGACGAGCAGGGCTGCCCCGACCGCGGCGGCCGCGCGCCACTGCCGCGCGGTCGGCTTCGGCGCCCGTTCGCCGTGAGGGGAGCGCCGAGCCCAGACGTACAGCACCGCTCCGGCGAGCAGGAACCGCGCCGAGAGCATCAGGAACGGCGGCAGCGAGCGGTCGGCGACGGCGATCGCGAGGTACGTCGAGCCCCAGACGACGTAGACGACGAGGAGTGCTGCTGCAAGCTTCACCCGTTCACGATGCCTGCGCCGGTCAATCAGGGCAAATGCAGTTATTATGATTATCGATGAATTTATCTAATGTCGAACTCCGCCATTTCACGGCGCTCGAGGCGGTCGGCCGGACGCGGTCGTTCGCAGCCGCCGCGCGCGACCTCGGCTACACGCAGTCGGCGATCAGCCAGCAGATCGCACGGCTCGAGCAGGCCGCCGGGGAGCGGCTCGTCGAGCGGCCGGGCGGGCCACGTCCCGTCTCGCTCACCGACGCGGGCCGCCTGCTCCTGCGCCATGCCGACGCGATCGTGGCGCAACTCGACGCGGCCCAGGCGGACATGGCCGCCCTGGCCGCGGGCGCCGCCGGGCCGCTCCGCGTCGGGATCTTCCAGAGCGTCGGCGCCCGCATCCTCCCCGGGCTGCTGCGGCGCTTCCGCGAGGCCTGGCCGCTCGTCGAGGTGCGCGTGCGCGAGGAGACCGACGCCGCCGACCTGCTCCGGCTGCTCGAGCACGGCGAGCTCGACCTGACGTTCGCCGACCTGCCGCTCCTCGAGGGGCCGTTCGAGTGGGTCGAGATCCTCCGCGACCCCTACGTCCTGCTCGTCCCGGCGGGCGACGAGCTCGCGGGCCGCGACAGCGCACCGCCCTTGCGGGAGCTCGCCGGCGTCCCGCTCGTCACCTGGCGGCAGCTCGGCGAGCCGGAGACGTACCTGCGGGGACGGGTGCCGGATCTCAACGTCAGCTTCCGCAGCGACGACAACGGCACGCTGATCGGGCTCGTCGCGGAAGGGCTCGGCTACGCCGTCGTCCCGCAGCTCGTCGTCAACCCGCGCAATCCCGCGTACGTCGCGCTCCCGTTCGGCAACCGGATCCCGCCGCGCCACCTCGCGATGGTGTGGCACCGCGACCGCTATCGCAGCGCCGCGGCCGATGCCTTCATCGAACTGTCCAGCGAGTCGGCGGCCAGTACGTCGCAACCACCGGCCCGATGAACGCCGACCGCGGGACGGGGCCCCACGTGCGCGAGTCGCACGATTCGAGCCGGTTGTCGCCCATCACGAAGTACTCCTTCGGCCCGAGACGTTTCCACGCGTGCGTCACCGAGTCGCGGTCGAACTCGGTCAGGTACGGCTCGTCCAGCTTCTTGCCGTCGACGTAGAAGAAGCCGTCGCGCTCCGACACCTGCTCGCCCGGGAGGCCGATCACCCGCTTCAGGAACGTGCCGCCCTCGTCGCACCGCGCCTTCGCGGGCGGCGGCGCGTGGAAGACCGCGATCTCGAACCGCGTCGGATCACGGAAGCGGTAGACGATCTTCGCGACGATCACGCGGTCGTTCAGCCGCCCGGTGCAGCCCTGGCCCGGTTTGGCGCACTGCAGCGTCGGCTCCATCGACGCCGTCGGCACGCGGTACGGCTGCGCCACCTCCGCCTCGATCGCGAGCACGACGACCGCCGCGACCGCGAGCGTGACAACCCACTCGACGAACGTGCGCCGCAACGGGCGCAGCCTCGTCAGTAGCCGAGGTCGTCGCCGGAGCCGTTGTCGCCGAGGCCACCCCGGCCGGCGACGACGCTCTCCTGCGAGCGCTCGTGCAACCGCTCGCGGCCGCGGCGCACCGCGACGAGGAAGCGGTCGAGGTTGACCTCGAGCGAAGCGAGCATCGAGTCGGCCCAGTCCTCCATCTCGAGCCGCGCCTCGCGCGCCTCGCGGCGCGCGTCGTCGACGATGTCCTGCGCCTGCCGCTCGGCGATCTTGACGATCTCGGTCTGCGACGCCTCGCGCACCGCCTGCTCGCGCGCCTCGGCGAGCAGCCGGTCGACCTCGCGCTTCGCCTCGGCCAGCATCTCCTGCCGCTCCTTGACGATCCAGCGGGCCTGCTTGATCTCTTCCGGGATCGTCGCCCGCATCTGGTCGAGGATGTCGTAGATCTCCTCGCGGTCGATGCGAACCTGGTCGGTGAGCGGGACGGCCTTCGCGTTGTGCACGAGGTCGTCGAGCTTGTCGATGAGAACGAGGACGTCCATCCGGGCGGATTCTAGCTTCGGCGGTCGGAAGTCCTGTCCTGCACCGGTTATTCGGCCGGATTCTCGGGCGTCCCCGGTCGCCCGTTCGGGAAGAGCTCCTTGAACCGCCTCGCCACCGGCTCGGGCACGAGCGCGGAGACGTCGCCGCCGAACGCCGCGATCTCCTTGACCCCGCTCGACGAGACGAAGCTGACCTGCGGGCTCGCCATCACGTAGACCGTCTCGACGTCCGGCGCCAGGTGGCGATTCAGCTGGTTCATCTGGAACTCCCACTCGAAGTCGGAGATCACGCGCAGGCCCTTGACGATCGCCTTCGCGTCCCACTTCTTCGCGAACTCGACGACGAGCTCGCGGAAGACGTCGACCTCGACGTTCTCGAGATGGCCGACGGCGGCGTGCAGGAACTCGAGCCGCTCCTCGGTCGTGAACATCGGCTGCTTGTGGTGCGGGTTGCCGACGACGCCGACGACGACGCGGTCGAAGATCCCGGCGGCGCGCGTGATCACGTCGACGTGGCCGTTCGTCACCGGGTCGTACGAGCCGGGGCAGATGCCGGTGATCATCCGTCGTACACCGTCACGCGGACGCTGCCGTACTTCCGCGAGGTGCGCTCGTCGAGCGGCAGCTCCGGCTGCGTGCGGGCGTCGGTCTCGACGACGACGACGCCGCCCTCCGTGACCACGGAGGGCAGATGACGCGCGAGTTGTGGCTGGACGTCGGTGTACATGTCGTACGGCGGGTCGACCAGCACGAGATCGTACTTCCTCGTCTCGGACGCGAGCATCGCGACGGCGTCCTGACGCAGCACGGTGGCCCGCAGACCGAGCTTGTCGAGATTGCGCTCGATCGTCCGGACGGCGTCGGCGTCGCGCTCGACGAAGACGGCGTGGGCGGCTCCGCGCGACAGCGCCTCGAGCCCCAGGGCGCCGCTGCCCGCGTACAGGTCGAGCACCGACGCCCCATCGACCGGCCCGACGATGTTGAAGAGGTTCTCGCGAACGCGATCCGAGGTCGGACGGGTACTGCGACCGAGGGGTGCGTGGATGGTGTGTCCTTTACGAGAGCCGGAGATGATCCGCACCAACCGATCGTAGGAGGCATTGGATGGCGAAGTTGAGCGAGCGGCAGGCGGAGCTCTTCCGCGGCAAGAACTGGGGCACCGTCGTGACCCTGCGCAAGGACGGGTCGCCGCACTCGACGCCGGTCTGGGTCGACACCGACGGCGAGAGGGTGATCTTCAACACCGCGGTCGGCCGGGCGAAGGAGCGGCACATCCGCCGCGACCCGCGCGTCGCGATCACGGTGCTCCCCGCCGAGGACCAGCAGGGCGGGTACGTGACCGTCTACGGCACCGCGGAGATCAGCGACGAGGGCGCGTTCGACGAGATCGACCGGCTCGCCCAGAAGTACATCGGCCAGGAGAAGTATCCGTACCTGCAGCCGGGCGAGCAGCGGGTGAACGTCCTGATCACGCCCGAGCGGATCGACGCGCAGGGCTTCGAGTAGACCGGCCGCTCACGCCTGGAGGTCGACGCTGCCGAAGAGGGCGTCGACCTCGGCTGCAAGGGGGCCGGGCGCGTCGGCGAGTTGCCGCGCCGCGTCCCGCGCCCGCTCGAGCAGCGGGCGGTCGTCCCTGATGTGCGCGAAGCGGAGGTCGCTGAGGCCGGACTGCCGGCTGCCGAAGAGCTGGCCGCCGCCGCGCAGGTCGAGGTCGACCTCGGCGAGCTCGAAGCCGTCGGTCGTCGCGACGAGCGCCTCCAGCCGCTTGATCGCGGTCTCGCTCAGCTCGTCGCGGCCGCGCGAGACGAGAAGGCAGTACGACTGCTCGCCGCCGCGACCGACGCGGCCGCGCAGCTGGTGGAGCTGCGCGAGGCCGAAGCGGTCGGCCTCCTGCACGATCATCACCGTCGCGTTCGGGACGTCGACCCCGACCTCGATCACCGTCGTCGCCACGAGCACGTCGAGCTCGCGCGCCTTGAAGCGCGCCATCGTCGCGCGGCGCTCGTCGGCCTTCAGCCGGCCGTGCAGGCAGCCGACGCGGAAGTCGCACAGCTCCGCCCGGCGCAGGCGCTCCGCCTCCTCCTCGGCGGCGCGCGCGAGCGACGTCTCCGACGCCTCGACGAGCGGACAGACGACGTATGCCTGCCGTCCCTCGGCGAGAAGCGCTGTCAATCGCGTGTACGCCTCGGACGCGCGATCCTCGGTGATCCAGCGCGTGACGATCGGCTTCCGCGACGCCGGCGGCTTCGCGATCTCGGACACGGCAAGATCGCCGTACACGGTCAGCGCGAGCGTGCGCGGGATCGGCGTCGCGGTCATGTGGAGGACATGGGGTGCGCGTCCCTGCGTGAGCGCCTTGCGCTGCTCGACACCGAAGCGGTGCTGCTCGTCGACGACGGCGACCGCGAGGTCGCGCAGCTCGACCCCCTCCTGGATGAGGGCGTGTGTGCCGACGACGACGTCGGCATGCACCGCAAGGTCGCGCTCGCGCTTCTTCGACGCGCTCGTCAGGAGGGCGCACGTGACGCCGAGCGCGGTGCACAGCGGCTCGACCGTCAGGAAGTGCTGCTCGGCGAGCGTCTCGGTCGGCGCCATCAGCGCGCCCTGACGCCCGTTCTCGACCGCCCGCAGCAGCGCGTACAGCGCGACGACGGTCTTGCCGGAGCCGACGTCGCCCTGCAGCAGGCGCTGCATCGGAACGGTGCGGCCGAGGTCGGCGTCGAGCTCGCGCACAGCCTGTTCCTGGTACGGCGTCAGCGCGAACGGAAGTGCCTTGCGGTAGCGCTCGATCAGCTCGCCCGCCTCGCCGAGCGACGGCGCGAGCGTGCGCTCCCGCTCGACCGCGCGACGTGCGATGCCGACCTGCAGGAGCAGCAGCTCTTCGAACGCGAGCCGCTGCCGCGCCGTTTCCGCGTCATGCTCGGCGTGAGGCTGGTGCAGCGCGGTCAGCGCGTCGCGGCGCAGCGGCAGCCGCTCGCGCTGTCGCAGCTCCGCAGGCAGCGGGTCGAGCGCATTCGCCGCGAGCGGCAGCGCCGACGCGACCAGCCGGCGCAGCAGTTTCGGCGCCACCTCCTCGCCCGCCGGATAGATCGGGACCCGCCCGGCCGGCGGGGGGTCGACCTCGTGTGAGCGCACGGCGAACGCGCCACGGCGGAGCGTGCCGACGAGCCGCACGCGCGTCCCCTCGCCCAGCTGGTCGAAGACCCACGGCTGGTTGAACCAGGCGGCGGAGATCTGGCCCGTGCCGTCGAAGACGACGGCCTCGACGATCGTCACCTTGCGGGCCCGGCGCTTGGTGACGCGCTTGACGGTGACGTCGATCGCCACCTCGTCCGTCTCGCCGAACAGGTCGCGGATCGCGCCCGGCTCGACGTAGCGGAACGGCGCGTGCTCGAGCACGTCGCGGATCGTTGCGAGGCCGAGCTTCGCGAGCTTGCGCTTGATCGTCACGCCGACGCCCGGCAGCGCGTCGAGCTCGCCGTCGAGCCGCGACGGCCGCGCGGTACCGCGGGTCGGCGGCCAGGCCTGGGGCTGGTCCAGACCGGCGAAGACCGTCTGTCGACGGATCGGTGTCATCGTGCTCGGCGCCAGAGCGAGTCGGACGTTAGAGGTCGGACCGGACGGACTGCTGCTCGTCGTCGGTGAACCAGAAGAAGCCGACGGTGCCGGGCCCGGCGTGCGCGCCGATCACGGCGCCGAGTGACGTCTCGAACTCGATCTGCGCCTGCGGCCGCAGGTCGCGCACCATCTTCTCGAGCTGACGCATCCGCTCGGGCGCGTCGGCGTGCGCGATGCCGACCCGTAGCGCCGGCGTGTCCTCCGTCTGGGTGTCGAGCGCCCGGACGAACTCCTGGATCGCCTTGCGGTTGCCGCGGACGCGCTTCAGCGGGATCACCTCGCCGCCCCGGATCGACAGGATCGGCTTGACGTGCATCAGCTGGCCCGCGAACGCCTTCGCCTTCCCGATACGGCCGCCGCGCGCGAGGAACTCGAGCGTGTCGACGGTGAACAGCAACCCGTGCGTCTCGAGGTAGTGCCGGACGAGCGTGTCGATCTCCTCGTCGGTCGTGCCGCGGTCGAGCCGCCGCTGGATGGCGAGCGCCAGCAGGGTGATCGCGACGGAGGCGCTCTCGCTGTCGATGACGCGCACGCGCCCATCACCGAGATCCTGGGCCGCGGTCAGCGCGCTCTGGTACGTGCCCGAAAGGTTCGACGCGAGATGGATCGAGAGGATCCGCTCGTAGCCGGCGAGCTCCTCGTACACGGCGGCAAAATCGGCGGGCGTCGGCTGCGAGGTCGTCGGCGTCTCGTTCGCCGCGCGCAGCCGGTCGTAGAACTCGGACGCGGTCAGCTCGACGCCGTCCGTGTAGCTCTCGGTGCCGAAGTTGACGTACAGCGGCACGACCCGCCAGTTCGCGTGCTGTTGCTGCGCGTCGGGGAAGTCGGCGGTCGAGTCGAGCACGATCGCGGTGTTCGCGTTCGTCAGGTTCACGCAGCGCCTGCCGCTTGCCGGATCGCGTCGACGATCGTCTCGAGCTCCTGGTCCTTTGTCAGGCAGGCCGTCGCGCCGGCCGCGTAGAGCTCCTCGATCTCGCGGGAGTTCGCAGAGGCCGTGAGCACGACGACGCCGATCTCCGGGTGCGCCTGCTTGAGCGCCTGCGTCGCCTGGACGCCGTCCATGCCCGGCAGCCTGTAGTCCATCAGCACGACGTCGGGCTCGTGGGCGTCCGCTGCAGGCAGCGCCTCGCTGCCGTCTGCGACCGCCGCGACGACGTCGATGTCCGCCCGCATGCCGAGCAGCAGCTCGAGGGCGTCACGGAAGACCTGGTTGTCCTCGACGAGGAGGATCCGCACGGGCCGGGCCACAGCCCGGGACTCTATTCGGCGGACAGGAGCAGGGCGTAGTGCGGCTGCCCGCCGTGCTGGACGTCGACCTCGAGATCGGGGTGCGCGCGGCCCAGCGCGTCGAGCAGCGCCTCGAGCGGCGGCGCGTCGGCGCCGACCAGCACCGTCAACAGCGCGCGCGAGCCCTCGACGAGGCGGTCGACCACCGCGAGCGCGACGTCCTCGAAGCCGTCGGCGGCCGAGACCGGCCGGTCGTCGGCGAGACCGAGCCACTGTCCCTTGCGGATCGAGACGCCGTCGAGCTCGACGTCGCGCGACGCGGTCGTCACCTCGCCTGTTGCGATCGCTGCGATCGCCTCGCGCATCTCGGCCGCGTTCTCCGCCGCCGAGCGCGTCCCGTCGAAGGCGAGCAGCGCCGCCATCCCGGCGGGTATCGACGTCGTCGCGACCACCTCGACCGTGCGGTCGGCGTTCGCTGCGGCGTGCTCGGCGGCGAGGAGGACGTTCGAGTTGTTCGGGAGCACGACAACCTGCTCGGCGTCGGTCGACTGCACGGCCCGCAGGAGATCGGCGGTCGAGGGATTCATCGTCTGGCCGCCCTCGACGATGCCGATCGGGCCGACGGGCGCGGCGAGGCTCTCGAAGAGACGCCTGTTCCCTTCGCCTGCGACCACCGCGACGATCCCGCACGTCGCGGGCGGCGTGTCGGGGACGGCGGCGAGCAGCCGCTGCTCACGCTGCTGGGTCTGCTCGTGCATGTTCGCGATCTCGATGCGGTCGATCGTCCCTGCCTGCGTCCCGATCGAGAGCGCCGCGCCGGGATCGTCGGTGTGGACGTGCACCTTGACCGCTGTCGGGTCGCCGACGACGAGCAGCGAGTCGCCGATCCGTTCGAGCGCGGACTCGAGCGCCGTGCGGTCGAGGTCGTCGCCCTCGATCACGAAGACGGTGCAGTAGCGGTACCGCGAGAGCTCCTGGTGCACCGCCTCGAAGCCGATGCCGTCGGTCGGCGCGGGAGCCTCGGGTAGCGGTTCGCCGCGGACCGCCGCAGCGACGCCGCGGACGAGCTCGAGCAGCCCGGCGCCGCCCGCGTCGACGACGCCTGCGTCGCGCAGGATCTGCAGCTGCTCCGGCGTGCGGGCAACCGCCTCCTCCCCGCGCCGGACGAGCAGGCGCAGGAGCTCCTGGACGGGCGGGCCGCCGTGCGCCGTCTGCGCTTCGGCCTCCTCGGCGAGCTCGCGGATCACTGACAGCATCGTCCCCTCGACCGGCCTGCGAACGGCGCGGTAGGCGGCGTCGGTCGCGCCGCGAAGCGCGCGTGCGGTCGCGTCGGAGTCGATCGTCGACGCGTCGACGGTCCCGAGGACGTCGGCGGCGCCGCGGACGATCTGCGAGAAGATGACGCCGGAGTTGCCGCGCGCGCCCATGAGCGCGCCGCGCGTGACGTCGCGTGCGAGCGAGTGACGGTTCGCGGCCGACGTCGAGTCGACGGCGTCGACGACCGAACGGACGGTCATCGTGAGGTTCGTGCCGGTGTCCCCGTCCGGGACGGGATAGACGTTCAGGTCGTCGATGCGCTCGCGGTTCGCCTCGAGTGAGGCGAGCGCCGCATCGGCGAGCCTGCGGATGAGCTCGAGATCGCCGTTCAGCATCAGGCGGATGTTCGCACGTCGTCGATGTGCACCTCGACCGCGCGCACGGGCAGCCCGGTCAGGCGCTCCAGCTCGTAGCCCACGCGGTTGCGCAAGGTCGACGCGACCTCGGCGAGGTTGAGCCCGTATTCGACGACGACGTGGACGTCGACGGTGACCGCGTCGCCGTCGCGGCCGACCCCGATCCCGCGGGTCGAGCGCGCGGGCAGCCACTTCGGGCCGGCCATCCCGACGACGCCGTACGACTCGCGCACGGTCTCGGCGACGATGTGCGCGATCGCGTCGGCGGAGATCGAGATCCGTCCGAGTGGGGTCGAGAGCTCCATGGCAGTCATTTCGACTGCCGGCGGGCGCTCAGGGTTGCGACGGGCGGGCTAGACGGCCTTCTGGACCTTGCCGGCCTTCAGGCACCGCGTGCAGACGTACGCACGCTGGGCCTTGCCCTGCAAGAAGACGCGAACGCGCTGGAGATTCGGGTCGAAGCGCCGTTTGGTGGCGACCATCGAATGGCTCCGGTGGTGCCCGAAGCTCGGCTTCTTCCCGCAGATTGCGCAGATCTTCGACATCGCGGCGGGCATGGTAGCGAAAGCCGCGAAATGTGACGCCTTTGCAACGGGGGTTGCCCCCGTTACCCCTCCGTCACGAATCGGGCTAGTGCGTTTTGGCCGTGGCCCGCAGCTGCTGGAAGACGTCGGCCATCTCGAGCGCCGTCCGGGCGGCTTCCGCCCCGTGCTCGGCCGCGGGGCCATGGCCGTCGCCCGTGAGAACGCCGAACGAGACCGGGATGCCCGTCTCGAGCGCCGCCAGCTGCAGGCCCGACGCCGCTTCGGCCGCGACCACCGACGAGCCGGTCGAGTCGCCGAGGCCGATCACGCACGAGTAGCGGCGCGTCTTCGCGAGCGCCATTGCGCCGAGCGCGAGCTCGAACGCGCCCGGTACGAGCATGACGGTCACGTTCTCGCGACCGATGCCGGCGCGCTCCACCTCGGCGAGCGCCGATGCGAGCAGCGCGTTCGCGGTCTCCGGATTCGTCCGCGCGAGCACGACGCCGATCCCGCGACGGCCGCCGCGAACCTCGCCCTCGAGCAGCTCGACCTCGTCGGGGATCTCGATGCCGTCGTCCGGGTGCTCGTGCGCCGGCAGCGCCGGCTCGTCGCCCGTCTCCTCGTCGTCGGCGCCCGAGACGTCCGGCTCCGCGCCTGGCCATTGCTCGCTCATGGGATCAGCCTACGCCAGCGCCTGGACGAGGCGGCGATAGGAACGCGGCAGATCCTCCCGCGCGAAGATCGAGTTGCCGGCCACGAGCAGCGTCGCGCCGGCGTCGTACACCGAGCGGACGTTGTCGTTGTCGATACCGCCGTCGACCTGGATGTGCGTCTCCGGCGGCAGCAGCGCGCGCAGCCGCGCGACGCGGTCGACCGCTTCGGGCATGAACTCCTGCCCCGAATACCCCGGGTGGATGCTCATGCAGAGCACGATGTCCGCGCCGTCCGCCACGCGAGCGACGTCCTCCGGCTCGGTCTCGGGATTGAAGGCGACGCCGACCTGCAGCCCGTGCTCGCGCGCGACCGCCATGGTGGACGGCACGTCGTCGGTCGCCTCGTAGTGGAACGTGACGCTGTCGCCGCCGGCGCGCGCGATCTGCGGGAAGTGCCTCACGGGGTTGTCGACCATCAGATGGCAGTCGACGGCGCCGCCGAAGCCGTGCACGATCGGCGCGACCGCGTCGAGGACGACCGGCCCCATCGTGATCGGCTCGACGAAGTGCCCGTCGCCGACGTCGAAGTGGAAGACGCGGGCGCCCGTGCGCAGCAGGATGTCGAGCTGCTCTCCGAGGTTGGCGAAGTCCGCCGCGTAGAGCGACGGCTCGATTTCCACCGTCCGGATCCAGTCTCGCCACGCCACAGGAACCCCTCGTACGACTCTAGACCCTCAACCGGCTGACGAAGAAGCCACTCGTACCGTGCACGTGCGGCAGGGTCAGCAGGAACTCCGGCCGGCGCGGGTGCACGAACTGCGGCCACTGCTCGCCGAGCGGCTCCACCTCGAGCCCGCTGGCGTCGACGACCGCCTCGTTCTCGTCGGCGTTCATCGTGCAGACGGAATAGACGATCGTCCCTCCCGGACGCGTCCGCTCGGCCGCCGACCGCAGGAGCGCGAGCTGCAGCTCGGGCAACGGCTTCGAGCGCCAGCGGAGGTCCGGCCGCTGCGCGAGCACGCCGAGCCCGGAGCACGGCGCGTCGACGAGGGCGCGGTCGAAGCCCTCCAGGCCGGGCGGCAGATCGGCGCCGTCGGCCTCGACGACCGCGGCCTTGTGACAAAGCGTCACGAGGTTGGCCCGCAGCTCGCTCGCGCGGTTCGGGTCGAGCTCGACGGCGGTCACCGCGCCGCGGAGCTGCGACGTCTTGCCGCCCGGCGCGGCGCAGAGGTCGAGGACGCGCTCGCCGTCCTGGGCGCCGACGACGAGTCCCGCGAGCTGCGAGCCGCGACTCTGCGGCCAGACCCGGCCGTCGGCGACCGCGAGGTCGTCGACGCGCTCGACGCGATAGGCGCCGGGGACGTCGGTCGGCTCGGCGCCCGCCGGCGGCTCGCCGCGAACAAGGCGGATCACCGTCTCGAGCGGCTCGTTCATCGCCCGCATCAGCGCGACCGCGCTCTCCGGTCCGAGATCCCGGACGAAGACGTCGTGGATCCAGTCCGGGTACGACTCCTTCAGCGCGCCCTCCGGCAGCGAGTCGAGCAGCTCGCGGATGCCCGCCGCGACCCGGCGCATGACCGCGTTCGTGAACGGCACCGCCCGCTCGAGCCGCGCACCGCGGACGAGCTCGACGGACTCGTTCGCCGCCGCGTGTGGTGCCGTGTCCGTGTAGCCGAGCTGGTAGGCGCCGAGGCGGAGCGCCGCCCGCACAGGGGCGTCGAGCTTACGCACCGGTCGCTTACCGAGCGTCTCGATGGCATGGTCGAGCGTGCGCACCCGCTGCACCGCCCCGTACGCGAGCCGCTGCGCGAACGCTCGCTCGCGGTCGTCGAGGCCGCGTGCCGCCGTGCGGAATGCGCGGTCGGCGTATGCGTCCTGCTCGAACACGCGCAGCAGCGTCTCGTACGCGGCGCGGCGGGCCGGGCTAACGGCGGCCACGGAGGTACGCCTCGTAGCCCATGCGGCGGCCGCCGGCCGGCTGCACCTCGACCGGCTCGAATGCCCCGTCCCCGCCGACCTTCGCCTTCCACACGAGCAGGTCGCCGAGCCGGGCGCCGATGTGCGGCGACAGCGCCCGCACGAGGTTCACGTTGTCGCGCGCCGGACGCGACAGGTCGAGCTCGCGATCGTCGGCGGCGATCTTCTCCGCGTACGTCGCGCCCTCGCTCGGCTGCGGCGTGAAGTGCGGATCCGGCATCACGTCGTCGAGCAGGCGCGCCGCGACCTCGGCGCTGCGCGCGTACACCGCCCCCGCATCCTCGTCGTCGGCGACCTCGAACGCCTCCTGCGCGGCGATCGGCCCGGCGTCGAGCTCCTTGATCGTCTCGTGGATCGTCACGCCCGTGCGTGCATCACCAGCCATCAGCGCCCGCTCGACGGGCGCGGCGCCCCGCCAGCGCGGCAGCAGCGACGGGTGGACGTTCAGCCAGAGCCCGCGCTCCAGCAGCGACTCCGGGATCAGCAGCCCGTATGCGCACACGACGACGATGTCGGCCGGGATCTCGACGCTCGCGTCGAGCTTCGCCGGCTCTGCGACCGGGAGGCCGAGCCGCTCTGGGACCTGCTTCGCGGGAGTCGGCTGCCGCGTGCGGCCGCGGCCGCGCGGCTTGTCGGGACGCGTCAGAAGCAGCGCCACCTC
>JAICLU010000091.1 GCA_025925195.1 Thermoleophilia bacterium | reverse complement strand
GGACCGGTGCCGCGGAACGTTCCTCGCCGTCGGATCGCATTGACGAAGCCCTCGTGCACCGCGTCGCGCGCGGACTCGACGTCACCGGTGATCGCCTCGGAGACGCGCAGGAAGTGCGGGTACCCGGCGCGGTAGACGTTCGCGAGGGTCTCGACAGTGAGCTCTGCGGCGGCCATCACCTCCCATGATCCACGCGAGCCCGGTCTTTCTTTACCGGAGTTCTTTACCCGAGCGCGTTCTTCCGGATCACGAGGAACGGGCGTGACGGACGGTACGGGTCCAGCCCGAGGCCGAGGCCGCTCGGGCGGCCGCGGCGCGCCAGGATCGCGTTGCAACCGAAGCTCGGGACGCTGCCGTAGCTCATGTAGAGGCGGTACACGCTGCCGTACCTGCGCTCGATTGCGTGCTGGAGCACGAGCGGATCCATGCGCAGCACGTGACCGAGCTTGGCGTCGGTGAGCGACGGCGACTGGAAGAAGAGCTGATTCGCGAAGATGCGATCACCCTTCTTCGAGAAGGTGACGCTCAAGCCGAGGCTCGAGGGCAGCGCACCGCCGTAGCGGAGCTCGGGTATCGCGACGCCGTTCGTGGTCTGCGCCGCGCCGCGCACGACTGCCGGCTTGCCGAGGGCCGCTTCCACCGCGGCCGGGCTCAGACCGAGGATCTGCTTCCCGTTCACCGTCATGTTCGCGAGATCGATCCGCTCCCAGGGCTTGGCCCGGGGAAGCGCCCCCACCGGCTTGGTGAAGGTGGGCGTGGGACAGGGTCGCAGCACGCTGTTGCCGAGCATCTCAGCCGTCCCGGCCACCCGGTTCTGCGCGTCGTACCCGACGATCCGCGCAGGCAGCTCGGTCGCCGAGACGGCGACGGTGAAGACGTTGTCGCGAAGCGCCGCCTGGACGATGCGGCCACTGCCGAGGAAGGCGGTGACGTGGGTGATGCCGTCGGCGACGAAGCCGTTGAAGTGCTCGATCGGGGCCACCTCCCAGGTCCCAAGCCGGATCGGCCCCTGTTGGAACCACGTGCCGCAGCCGCCGCCGCTGATCCGGGGCGCGAGCGGAGCGAAGGCGTAGTCGCAGAGCGCGCCGCGCGCGCCGATCGCGATGCCGACCGCCACCGGATCGTCCGGGTCGGGCTGGATCACGCGCCCGAACACGACGTTCCCGAAGCGCACGGGCGGCAGCGGCTTCCCGCGCTCTTCGTGCTTCTTCAGCCACGCGATCGTGGGATGCGCGATCGGAGCCGTGACCTTCGCCGGTCCGGGAACGGACTGCTGCGAAGACCGACCGAAATAGGATGGCCCAGTCGGACGCTTGCCACCCGGGACGACGCCGCCCGGAAACGACGCCGAGACATAGGGAACGTTCTTCGTCCCGCCGCTCCGCAGACGAGCGTGAATCGCGAAGACCGGGTTCGGCAGCGGATGATCCTGGACGCTCCCCGCGCGCACGCTCCGCAGCGAGAGGAAGACGTTGTTCTTCACTGCGACCGCGTCCTGTCCGCGCAGCCGCTCGACGAGGAGCGAGCGCACGGTGTCGTCGGCGAAGCCGTAGACGCCGTTGACGTTCTTGGCCGGATCCCCGACGCTGAACCGGACGTCGCCGACGACGAGCGCAGGCACGTTCGAGAGCTCCTCGGCGCGCAGGCACTCGTTGCGCCCGATCGCGTCGGGATGATCGGTCCGCACGAGCCGCAGGCAGTACGCGTCGCCGTTCCGGAAGCCGAGCAGGCTGAAGGTCGTGCCGCCGACCGTGCGCGACAGCAGGAGCCGCAGCTTCGTTCCGGCCGGGAACGCGGCGTACGCCGCGCGGTTGCTCGACTCGAAGCCGTGCTGGAGGCCGGCCGGCGCCGGGCTGCCGGGGGTACCGCTCACCCAGGAGCCGAGGCGGCCCGGGATGCCCGTGGCGAGCGCGGTGGCGACGAGGACGGCCGCGGTGACGACGGCCAGGGCGAAGGCGAGCCTGCGCGGCCTGACCCTCGGCGAGCGGTCGCCGGCGCGCCGCAGCACGTCGTCCCAGTCCGGCCGCTCGTCCGGCGCGCCGGACGAGAGCGCCTCGAGCTCGTCCCGGATGACGACGTCCGCGTCAACCATTCGCGTGCACCTCGTCGAGCGCCTTGCGAATGCTCGCGTGCGCGGTCGCGAGCGCTGCCGAGACGGTGCCGACCTCGATCTCGAGCGCAGCCGCGATCGACCGGTAGTCGAGACCCGCGTAGTACCGGAGGAACACGACGAGGCGCTGGCGCTCGGGCAGCCTCGCGACGAGCGGCGACGTCTCCAGCAGGCGCGGTGGCAGCTCGGCTATCTCAAACTGGTCTGCGCCGGCGGCGACGAGCGGCGGCCGCAGCGCCTTTCGCGCCGCATTCACGACCATCCGCCACACCCATGCCTCGAGCGGTCCGTCGCCGCGAAAGCTCTCACGCCCCCGGATCGCCGCCGCAAAGCCGTCCTGCACCGCATCCCTCGCTCGCTCGCTGTCACCGACGATCGCGCGGGCGACCTGGACGAAGTAGGCGAACCGCTCCCGGTAGAGCGTCTCGATCTCCTCCAACCGCCGGTCCCGCCGCCCCCGCATCTACACCCCTTGATCCACGAGCAGGGTCATTTGTTTAGCCCGCTAAACAAAGCGGGCGCCGGCGTGATCGTATGAAGTGGATGGCCTTCCGCGGAGCCTCGGTCGAGGAGATAGAGAAGATCTACCGGCGCGGGCTCGACCGGTTCGTCCGTGCTGCCACCGCGATTGCGGGATCCGAGAGCCGGGGATCGGACGCGGTGCAGGACGCATTCGCAAGCGCGGTGCGCGCGCGCAGGTCGTTCCGGGGAGACGTCCCGCTCGAAGCCTGGATCTGGCGCATCGTGATCAACGCCGCGCATCGCGTTCGCGGCGACGTGTATGAGGGCGCCGAGCTCGACGACGTATTCGCGCCGTCGACCAACGGGAACGCGGTCGAGGATCTCGCGGTACGGCGGTGGGTAGCTGCGCTCCCAGAGCGGCAGCGGCACGTCGTCTTCCTGCGCTACTTCGCGGGGCTCGACTACCGCGGCATCGCGACGGCACTCGAGATCGAAGTCGGAACCGTCTCTGCAACGCTCGCCGCGGCACACACGGCGCTGCGACGCTCGATTCAGGAGGTCGAGAGATGATCGACGTCGAACCGCTGATCGAGGAGAGCTTCGAGCGGATGCATCCGGTTCCGGTCGTGACGGCGGAGTGGGAAGACGTACTCCGCCGCGCGGGGAACGCCCCACGGAAACCGGCGCGGCGCCGGATCGTGCTCGCGATCGCTCTCGCGGCACTGGCTGCGCTCGCCGTCTCACCGCTCGGAGCGGCGGTCGTTCGTTCACTCGGCGACTTCTCCGACTGGATCAGCGGCGATCCCGGGAAGCCAGCGTCGACCTCGCAGCAACAGGCATTCGCGGGCCAAGAGGCGCACAGCTGGGCGTCGTTCCCGGCCGACACGCGCGTGCGCGAGCTGATCACGACCGAGCGCGACGGCATCCGCTACACGCTCTTCGGCTTCCGCTCCGCGGAGGCGCTCTGCCTGCGCGTCGTCGCTACGGGAGCAGCGGGCGCCGCCGCGTCGTCCTGCGCCCCGCTCCGCGACTTGCGCTCGCGGCGGCAGCCCGTGCTCGCGATGGAGGTCGACCAGGCCGTGGGAGCGCTACCCGGCGTCGTACGGATCGGGCCTGACAGCTTTCACCGCGTCCGCGCATCGATGAGCTTCGGCGTGGTCGCCGACGACGTCGAGGCCGTGACGCTGCGCTCGGACGACAAGTCGCGCAACGCCATCGTCGCGAGCGACTCGTTCCTCTCGATCGACGAGCGCCCGATGCCAGGCACTCGCGTCCGCGCGATCACCGCAACGATGAAGAATGGAACTTCGACCGCGATTCCGTTCGCACAAGCGCCGTTCGACACACTCACCGGCACGCGCAGCGCCTCAAACGCGTTGCACGGACCGACAGGCGTCGAACGGCGGATCAGCGGCGGGACGATCGCCTGGCTCAACGCTCGCAAGCCGCTCGGAGAGGCGTGGCCGCCCTCGCCACGTGACTTCTTCGCGCAGCACGGACACCTCCTCTTCGGCAGGGTCTTTCGACCAGATCCGACGAACACGACACGCATCGGCGTGTCGACGTGGGACGCCGAACCCCCGGCTCCTTTGAAGCCGGGCGTCTATCTCTGCTACCGCGAGTTCTCGGCCGGCGGTGCCGGCGGCGGCGGCTGTAACCCGCTCGCGCAGGCGTTCGCTCGCTCCCCGGTCAACTTCGGTATCACCACAAACGACGGCAGCGACCAGTACTCGCTGCTCGACGGCTACGCGAGCGACGACGTCGCGCGCATCGACCTCTTCCTCGGCACGGGCGAGGTCGTGAACGTCCCGCTCGAGCACAACGTGTTCGCGACGGAGTTCTCGCGCGCGAAGTATCCGCTGCGCGTCGTCGGCTACGACAGCCACGGTCGCGTGATCTCGAACGACACGATGATGTCCGAGAACCGCCCGAGCGGCCCGCAGTATCGACCGAAGCCCGGTGCCGCCTGGAGGCAGGTCGCGCGCGCCGGCAACGCCGAGCTCTGGACCGTCCCGTCCGAGGCCGACGGAACCTGCTGGAAGCTCAAGTATTCGGACGGCAGCGGCGGCAGCGGCTGCCTGCCGCCGAGCTGGAACGGCCCGCTCCGCGGCATCGAGGTTCCGTTCACCGCCGGCTCTGTCATCGCGCTGCAGGCGAAGCCGGCCGTCGCGCGCGTCGTCGTCGCCTATAAGAGCGGCGCGACCGACGAGGCGATCCCGACCGACGGCTTCGTCCTCTACGCCGCGGCCGCGTCCGACCTTGTGACGAGCTTTACGGCCTACGACTCGAACAGAGCGCGGCTCGGTGTCCTTCCGGTCAAACGGCCCTGAGCGGGAACTTCGGGAGCCGCTTGCGACAAGAATCGGTCGATGGAGACGGACGCCGCCGCGATTCGGGCCTCGCTGACCGATGGGCAGGCGTTCCTTCGCGTCGTCGAGGGCCACGTCGAGGAGATCAGCCGCTACCTGCGGCGGCGCGTCTCGCGCGAGATCGCGGACGAGCTGACTGCGGACACGTTCGCGACCGCATTCGCCCGGCGCGAGAGCTACGACCTCGCGCGCGCGTCGGCGCTGCCTTGGCTCTACGGCATCGCCTCGAACCTGCTGCGCAACCGCGTCCGGCACGAGCTGCGCGAGCTGGAGCTGCTCGCCCGCGTCGCCGTCGATCCACTCGCACAGTCGGCCGACCCGCTCGACCTCGTGCTTCGCACCGGCTTCGAGCCCGCACTCGCGCGCGGGCTGCTCGGCCTGAGTCCCGAGGAGCGCGACGTGCTCTTGCTCTTCGCCTGGGGCGATCTCTCCTACGAGGAGATCGCCGAGGCGCTCGATCTGCCGATCGGCACCGTGAGGTCGCGCCTCAGTCGCGCGCGGACGCACGTCCGCGCGTCGCTCGGCGCACCCGTCGAACTGAAGGAGGCATCCCGTGGATGAGCTGCAGGCACTGAAGGAGTTCCGCGACGGCATCGCGGGTGCACCCGTAGGGGATCCTGCCCGCGAACGGACGATGGCGGCGGTCCGCGTCCTGATCGAACGAGAGCTCGCGGATCCTCCGCGCCCCGCTCGCCGCTCGGCGCGGCGGCGTCTGCTGGCAGTCGGGCTCGCCGCCGGAGTCGTTACCGCCGCGCTTGCGGTGCTGCCGCTGCGGCAATCGAGCCCGTCGCTCGTCGGTCGCGCGCTCGCGGCGATCGGCTCGGGCAGCGTGCTGCACGTCGTCGGCGAGATGCCGACCGGGAAGCAGCTGCTCGACCTCCGGACCGGCGCGACGACTCCGGTCGTGCAGCAGGAGGAGATCTGGTTCGACGAGGACCGCGGCCTGCGTCGGGACGTGACGCGGATCGGCGGCGTCATCGTCGACGACACCTTCCAGTCCCAGGCCGGCGGGTGGACGCCACACGGGATCGTGTACGACTGCACCTGGATCGCGGCGCATCCGACCGAGGCCACCAAGGCACGCGTCAGCTGCAACCCGTCGGGCGACAACGGAACGACGCCGCACGTCGTGCCGCGGCCGAAGCCGACGCTCGATCCAGGCCTTGCCGGCTTCGCCGACGGCTACCGCAGCGCGCTCGCGTCCGGGGCTGCACGTGACGGCGGCAGCGGCGTCCTCGACGGACGCGCGGTCGACTGGCTCGTCTTCGACACGAGCGAGGGGCCCGAGCGGGTCGCGCTCGACGCGACGACACACAAGCCGATCCTGATCGACGCTCCGCACCGGCAGCAGCTTCGCGTCACCGCCATCGAGACGACCGACTCCGCCGACGGCCGGTTCCAGCGGCCCGCTCCCGACGAGACGCCCGTGCTGCCGAGTCTCGGCAAGTCGATCGACGAGCAGCGACTCGCACTCGACGGCGCGGCGATCGGGGCGGCGGCACCGGCCGGCGTCTGGGCCGGATCGAGCGTGGCCGGCCTGCCGCTCGCCTCCGCGACGGTGCAACGCCTCGTCAGCTCGTATTACGAACACGCTCGCCCGACGCAGACCGGAGTCGGTCTGCAACTGGACTACGGATCGCTGACCGCAGACGGGCGGCGTGATTACACGAAGCCGTACGTGACGGTCTCCGAGGCTCCGAGCCCCGAGCTTGCGGCCGCGTACATGTGGGGCGCGATCCGCGGCGCACCGCCGGCGCCCGGCCGGCTCCTCTACGAGCCGATCCCCGCGGCGTCCGCCGATTCGACCGCCCTCGCGGTCGGGTTCACCGTGGTCGGCGGACGGGCGGTCGCGATTCAGGCATCGAGCAACGACCTGCTGCTGGCGGCGGCGCGGGCGCTTCGGCTTGCGGGCTGATCAGGTCGAGACGCCCGAACCGAACACGGAGTACAGCCCCCAGATCGCGAGCGCCGAGGCGATCGCTGCGGCCGCGTATGCGATCGGCGTGCGCCGGAACCGGGGAAAGACCGCGAAGACGATGACCTGGGAGAGGAAGAGCGCCGCGAGCGACGGCTTGAGCAGGTCGTCGTAGAAGCGCTCCGGGCCGAGCAGCGAAAGCGCGTCGGCCGCGAGGAACGGCACCGCGATCCAGGCGAGCACGGTTCGCACGGGCGGGCCGTGCAGCCAGTGCAGGAGCCGCGCGAGCGCGAGGTACTCGGCGACGATGAGCGCCAGTGTCCCGGCGGCGGTGACGATGCCGACGACAACCGCGAGCCCGCGGCCGCCGTAGGCCTGGGCGATCGCGGCGCCCGGGACCGCGGCGTCGCGGAGCAAGTCCGGGACGCGTGTGAGCGGGATCGCCGCCAACAAGAACACGGCGCCGACGACGGCGACCGCGACGACGAGACCCCGACGGATCGTCCTCGAGCCGCCACGCACCTCCGATCCGAGGTAGAGCGGCAGGCTCGCGCATACGAAGAGCAGTGACGTCCCAGCGACGGCGCGACCGGTGGGGTCGACGGCCGGCGTGCCGGCGTAGCCGGCGCTCGTGTGGGAGTACTCGAGGCCGCCGAGGACGAGAAGGAGCGCGATCTGCGCAGCTGCAAGCGCGCCGAGGCCGATGAGGACGAGCCTGACCGGCGACAGCGCGACGAGCACGAGCGCGACGGGGAGCACCAGCTCGAGCGCGCCCCGGTAGGGAGCGATCCCCGGGAAGACGGGGGTCAGCAGGTCGTAGACGACGAACGTCACCGTGTAGGGCAGGTAGAGGAAGTACGCGATCGCCCAGATCCAGCCGTGCGCGACCGCGAGTCGCCGTCCGGCAGCCGCGGCGACGAAGCCGCTGAGCCCGCCGGGAGTGACGACGCTCCGCGAGTACGCAACCCAGATGCCGAGCGGCACGGCGAAGACGAGCAGCGCGAGCGCGACGACGATCCCGGCCGCGTCGGCGCCGTCCCCTGCCGTCCCCGGGAACAGCGTCAGCAACGCGAGCGGCCCGCCGATCGAGGCCGTCGCAAAGCCGACGAAGAGGAGCCCGGAGAGCTGCGGTGCCGCGCCGGCCGACACCCCCGGCGGCGTGTCGGGCGCGGTGACTTGGGCCGTCACGCTCGCATCTACCCGGCCGGAGCCACATCGGATTTCGAAACCGGCGCGCCGTTGTCGGCGTATGGCCTCGCAACAGGCCTCGACGAAAGGAGAATCGGATGCGAGGTCGGCTGATCCGTTGGGGACTCCCCGTTCTGCTCGTCGCCGTCGCAGGCGCCGGCGCGGCGATGGCCGGCACGGCCTCGAGCCGTACGCACAGCAGCACCGTCAAGGCGGTGAAGAGCGCCTCGTTCGGGATGATCCTCACCACCTCGAGCGGACGCACGCTCTACCGCTACACGCCGGACAGCAAGGGCGTCAATCGTTGCAGCAGCAATGCGACCTGCAACAAGTTCTGGCCCAGGCTGCTCGTCAAGGCGGGCGCGAAGCCCAGTGCCGGCGGCGGCGCGAACGTGAAGATGCTCGGCACGATCAAGGCTCCGCACGGGATGCGGCAGGTCACCTATGCCGGGTTCCCGCTCTACCTCTTCGCAGGCGACAAGGCCGCCGGACAGACGAAGGGGCAGGGGTTCGACGCGAAGTGGTACGTGGTCGACACCGCGGGTACGCTCGTCAAACACGCAGCCGCGGCGACAACCGCACCGCCGCCGGCACCGATGCCGACGACGTCGTCCGGCAGCACGTGGGGCTAGGAGCCGTTCGAGCGACGACGGCGGCAGTTGCGGTCGCCGTCGTCGCATCCGCTTCGGCGCAGGCTGCCGCCGGTGTCGCGGCGAAGCCCGTTCGGTCGCACCTGGTCGCCGTGACCCTGACGGAGTACGCGATCGGGATGAACCCCAAGCTGCGACCGGGACGAACGACGTTCCTGCTCCACAACCGCGGCCGGTTCCCTCACAACTTCACGGTCATCTACGGCCCGAAGCGCTTTCACAGCCGGGACGTCCCACCGGGCGGGACCATTCGGCTGACGGCCACGCTCGTACCGGGTGCGTACATGGTGGCGTGCACGGTCCTCTCCGGCGGTCATCTCGCACAGGGGATGTTCGCGCTGTTCACGATCGGCACGCGCGCCCACGGCGGCGCCACCTGGCACTACCCGTAACGCCCTTGTCGCCGCCGTCGTCGTCGTCAGGAGACGACGCGGTACACCTGGAAGACCTCGGCGTACTCGCGGTTCACGTTGATGCCATGGGTGCGCGCGACGTTCCAGACGTACTCGGGATTCGCGTACCGCCGATGCTGCTGCGACGCATACGCGTCGAGCGCGTGCACCTTCCGCTCGAGGTGCTTCTTCTGCAGCGAGACGTACCACTGGTAGGAGAAGTCGAAGTTGTTCCACGGGATCTCGTAGCCGAGGATCGTCGTGCGCTTGAAGGCGCGCAGCCCCTCTTCGGCGATCGTCTTGTGATCCTGGTGCACGTCGTGCAGCGACGGCATGAAGACGACGTCGGGCTGCCACTCCTCCCACATCGCGACGAGCAGCTCGAGGATGTCCTGCCGGTGCTCCGGGAACGTCCGCACGTCGAAGTCGTGCACGACCAGCCGCTCGGCCGGCACGCCGAGCCGCCCCGTCGCCTCGCGCACCTCGTGCGCGAGCGTGTCCGGCGCGAAGCCCTCCGGCAGCGACCGCGTCGCGATCGAGAACGCGACGTAGCGCACCTCGCAGCCGGCGTCGTCGAGCCGCGCCATCGTGCCGCCGCAGCCGAACTCGCCGTCGTCGGTGTGCGGCGCGAGGACGAGCGCGCGCTGCCACTGCTCGATCACGCCGCGACCGCCTCTCGCTCGCGCGGCGGCGGCACCGGCTTCGGCGTCCGCGCCAGCGCGATCGGCGCGCCGACCACGACCAGGCCGATCAGCCCCCACGTCGTCGGATCCTCGAAGAACGCGTTGTAGAACAGCGAATGCACGAAGATGGCCGCCAGGCCGAGGCCGGCGACGAGCGAGACGGTCGACGCCCGACGGAACGCGTGCCGGAACAGCGCGACGAGCAGCCAGGCGTAGAGAACGATTCCCGGCAGGCCGGTCTCGGCGGCGACGGTCACAGCGGTGTTATGCGACGCCGCCTTCTTCGGTTCCTTCCCCTTGATGTGCACCCGGTGAGCGTACGCGCGCTTGAACCCGCCGACACCGACACCGCGCGCCGGGTTCGCCTCGGCGATCCTGATCCCCTGCGCGACGAGGCTTGCGCGGCCGCTCGACGCCTCGTTCAGCCCGTGGATCGTGTGGTGCTGCAGCCGGAGCCGCACCTGTGGCTGCGCGACCGCGATCCCGGCGAGCACGGCCGCGGCGACCACCACGACGATCAGCGCCCGCCAGCGCCAGAAGAGGAACAGGCCGCCCGCGACGACGACGAGGAGCGCCGCGAAGCTCGACTGCGAGAACGAGATCAGGAGGCCGCCCCACATGACGACGAGCGAAGCGACGGCGAGCGGCGTCAGACGGCCGAGCCGGGCGCGCGCGAGCAGCACGACCGACGGCAGCATCGCGATCACGAGGAAGCGTCCGTAGATCGAGGGATCGAAAAAGACGGAGTTGACCCGGAAGAACTTCGCGTACGAGTTTGCGGTGATCACCTTCGGGTTCTGGAAGATGTCCCGCGTCTCGTACTGGTAGAAGCCGAGAATCGAGAACGCGAGGCCCATGACGGTGACCACCGCATAGAGCACGCGCAGGCCGAGCTGCTCCCACGGCAGCCGCGCGACGCAGATCGCGAGCAGCGTGAACGGGACGTAGAACGCGAGCAGCTCGACCGCCCCGTCGTGCACGTCCTTGCTCCAGAGGATCGAG
>JAICLU010000142.1 GCA_025925195.1 Thermoleophilia bacterium | reverse complement strand
CGCAAAACGGAGGTCGACCCCGATAACGCGGAGACCGACTACACCTACGACCCGAGCGGCACCGGTCTTCTGATCTCGGTCAAGGACGCCCGTGGGAAGACCACGAGCTACGCGTACGACACACACGGCGACATGCTTTCGGTGACCTCGCCGATGAGCGAAAGCACGACCATGACCTACGACAGCACTGGCAGGCTCCTCTCTGTCGTCGACCCGCGCGGAAACGTCACCGGCGCCGATCCAAACGAGTTCCGGACGACGTTTTCCTACGACGACGCGGGCGATCTTCTGTCCGCGACCGACCCGCTGGGCGACCTGACGTCGTCTACGTACGACCCGGTCGGGAACAAGCTGTCGACGACGGACGCGCGCAACAAGACGACCTCGTGGTCGTACGACAAGGACAACGAGCTGACGACGGTGACCGCGCCGGATGATTCGCAGACGGCCTACACCTACGACGAGTCAGGCAACGAGCTGACGCGTACCGACGCGAACACCCACGAGACCGTGTACGCCTACGACGCCGCGAACCGCGAGACCGGCATGACCACGCCGCTGAGCGAGGTGTGGGGCTACGGCTACGACGAGAACGGAAACCGGACGAGCGTCACTGCGCCGAGCGCCGGCGGTTCGATCACGTACAGCTATGACAGCCTGAACCGGCTGACCAAGATCGACTACAGCGACAGCACGCCGGACGTGTCGTATGGCTATGACGCCGACGGCGACCGCACGTCGATGGCCGACGGCGGCGGCAGCGTCAGCTACGTCTACGACAGCCGCGACCGGGTGACGTCGATCACCCGCGGAAGCTCCGTGTTCGGCTACACCTACGACGCGGTCGACAACGTCATCGAGCGCGACTATCCGGACGGACGGGCGATTGCTTACGGCTACGACGACGACGGACGCCTTGCGACGGTCTCGGCGGGCGGCGTGACGTCGACCTACGGTTACGACGCTGCCGGTGAGGAGACCTCGCTCGCCTACCCGTCCGGCAACGGCTACACGGAGTCGCGAACCTACGACCGTGGTGGCCGTGTCAGCCAGGTGAAGGACGCGAACAGCTCGGCGACCTTGTCGCAGTTCGACTATGCCTACGACGGCGACGGCGATCCCGTGAGGATCACGACGCTCGCCGGCGAGCAGAACTACACCTACGACGAACTGGGGCGGGTGACCGAGGTCTGCTACCAGGCAACGAGCTGCGCATCCACGGATCCGCACATCTCCTACACCTACGACTCTGTCGGCAACCGGCTGACGGAATCGTCGGATACGGCCGACACCACCTACGCCTACAACGCCGACGACGAGCTGACCTCATCGACGAGCGCCGGCGTGACGACGACCTACAGCTACGACTCGCGCGGCAACGAAGTCCAGGACGGCACGCGCACATTCGCGTTCGACCTTTCCGATCGGATGGCGTCGACGACAGACGCCGGCACGACGACGACCTACAGCTACGACGGCGACGGAAACCGGCTGAGCTCCTCGGACGGCACGACGACGACCAGCTACGCCTGGGATGCGAACCGGGCGCTGCCGGAGCTCGCGACCGAAAGCCAGGGCGGAAGCGTCGTCCGCGGCTACACCTACGGGTCGCGGGTGCTCTCGATGGTCGAGGGCGGCAACGTCTACTACTTCCACTCAGACCGGCTCGGCAGCATCGCCGCCGTCACCTCCGCGACAGGGCAGACAGAGCTCCAGACCAGCTACGACCCGTTCGGCAACCTCCGCTCGAGCACAAAGGCGGCGGACGCACCGGCCGATCCGCTCGGCTTCGTCGGACAGCTCCAAGACGCGACAGCCGGGCTGTACGACATGCGCGCCCGCATGTACGACCCGAGGCTCGGCCGATTCACAGCGATCGATCCGAAGCCGGCAGCGGCGACAGCTCCGATGACCGAGGCATATGACTACGGAGACCAGAACCCGCTCGGAAACTACGACCTCGACGGGCAGCGCCTCCACGCACTAGGCGTGCAAGGTGATGACACCCACACCATCATCACGACGGATTTCAAGACGACGTGGCACAAGGTCATCAAGGCGACTGCGATCGCAGTCGCCGCCGTCGCTGCCCCGGAAGTGGCCGAAGGCCTCGCGGTCGGGGTCCGCACCGTTGCGGCCGCCGTCCGTACCACCGCGGTCCGAGTGGCGGTCGAACAGCAGATCCGCACAGACCCGGAAGCGGCGCCCTCCGACTTTTCGGATTTCTACGAGTCATTCACCAACGCGTATAAGGCAGCGGGCGAAGGACCAAGCGCATGGCAGAAGATCCAGGCCGCGTATCTCGCTGCCTCCGAACCATTCCTGAGTCCTACTGTCCGCGCCACCATCGCCGTGGCTTTGTCCAATATGATCAAGACGGTGTATCGCCGTGGCGGCTAGGTTGAGCGACGCCCCGAGCGCCCGAGCCGCACGGGCGCAAGCGGAAGGGGACGTCGACACTCTCTTGGCGTTGCTGCGGGGCACGGCTCGCCGCGGTCGCATCTCGGCTGCCGTAAAGCTTGGGGAGATGGGTGAGCGACGCGCGGTGGGACCGCTCGTTCGAGCACTCCAAGCGTCGGACGAATTGATGCGAATGGCAGCTCTAAGAGCCCTCGGACAGATCGGCGACCCATCGGTCGCTGACGCGGTCGCGGCGATCGGTGCGGAAGATCCTTCCCCGGCGGTGAGGAGCTCGGCTGCGACCGCGCTTTCGGCGCTGTCGGACTCACGGGCAGTTGGTGTTCTCGTTTCAATACTCGAGGCTGACACGACTGCGCACACAAGACGCTGGGCCGCGTCAGAACTCACCCGGCTCGGCGCCGTCGACGCCGCCTCGGCGATCGATGACGCGGCCAGAAGAAGTTCGCCGATCGCACGTTGGCGTCTTCGGCGGCAAGCCAGGAAACTGCGCAGCAACCGTTCGTGACGACTTCGCGCGAACCGGAGCCTGAGCCGTGGGGTGCTGGCTCGTTTGTGGAACTCGCTCCGAGCGCCGCTCGGTACATCATGGAACGCAGCGGACAGTTGTTCATCTGGATCGATGGGGCGGGCCTACTCCATGCAAAGACACTTCGACCGGACGGATTGGCGACGGATTGGACGCGAGTCCGAGCGAGCGGCGTTGATGTCCGAATCGCCGAGACCGCACTCCTAGGCGCGAGGTGGCGCGTCGACCTCCGACGCTTCCCGTTCAAACGCCTCGACGTCACGAGCGACTTCACGACCTACGTCGTCCCCACAGGAAGCAGCGACCTCTTCTGATCTCTTGAAAGCAGCGAGGCGCGGAGAGTCCGGGGCGGCTTCGGCCGTCTGCGCCGGGCGCTGGCGTGTCGTCGCGTCGGTTTCAGGGCCGTCACCGCATCGCGTAGTCGGCCACTACTGGCTCGCGTTCGCACCGATGGCCAGGCGACTTATGACGGTCTGCGAGATCAGCTGCAGCCGTCTCGCAAGCTCGCCGACAGTTGCGGCGGCCCTCACGGTTAGCGCGCCAAGGACCTCTAGGGCGAGCTGCTCGACTCGATCAAGTCGCGGATCGCGTCGAGCGCGCCCCAGGCGAGCTCGGGCCGGAGCGGACGCAGCTCGCGCTCGAGGACGTCGAGCAGTCGCAGCGCCGCCTCCGGCTGCGGCAGAGCGACGGCGGCTGCAAGCTCGGCACCGAGTTCGGGATGGACGCGCTCGAAGCGGCGCAACGGGTCGAAGCCGTCGAGAAGCGACGCATTCGCGCCCGGAAGCGACCGCGCCAGGAGACGGGTCACGTGGGTGAGGCCCATCGCGACGAAGAAGGAGCCGCTCAGCACCGCGCCGCGCGCGGCCGGCCGCGACGAGCGCCGCGGTGACGGCCATCCCGAACAGGTGCTCGTCGTCCGGCTGCGGGCGCGGATGGTCGCGCACCCACGTGCAGCGCTCCTCGACCCCGCCGCGGTCGAGGAGGACGCGGTAGCGGTTGATCCCGGCGAGCCCGATCTCCTCGAGGTCGAACACGGCGAACTCGAGCATGTGCCCGTCGTCGTAGACGACCTTCAGGCCGTGCTCGGTCTCGCGGAACGCCAGCGCGATCCGGTCGTGGTGCGGCAGCCAGCCCAGCTCCGCGCGCAGCGCCTCCTGCTCGCCCGGCTCCGAGACCAAGAGGAAGTCGTGGTCGGACCAGTCGTCGGACGCGTAATACCGATCGGCCATCGAGCCGACGGCGACGAGGCCTACGACGCGCGGGTCGGCGGCGGCCAGCTCGGTCAGCTCGGCGGTGAAGGCGGCGTATGCGGCTGCGTCCACCGCGCGAAGCCTAAGGCTCGCGTCCCCGCGCGATCCGGTCGACGAGCGCGCGCGCCATCTCGTGCTTCTCGAGCACCGCGTCCGCGCCCGCGTCGTGCGCCGCCCGGTGGAGCGCCGGGTCGGAGTCGCCGGTCAGCACGATCAGGCAGACGTGCGGATGGTCCTGCCGCAGCCGCGCCAGGGCGCTGACGCCGTCGAGCAGCGGCATGTGCAGGTCGACGACGACGGCGTCCGGCACGACGCGGTCGGCGAGCTCGATCGCCTCGAGGCCGTTGCTCGCCGTCGCGACCACGCGCAGCTCCGGCTGGCGGTCGATGAGCGCCTGCAGGGATTCGAGGAAGAGCTCGTCGTCGTCGGCGAGCAGCACCTTGATCGGGCCGTCGGTCATGGCGCGTTCCCGTAGATTCTTCCGGCGTGAACGTGCAGGAAACTCCAAAGCCGGTCGCCATTATCGGCGCCGGGCTCGACCTCGGGGCCGGCCGCCGCGGCGTCGACATGGGCCCGTCGGCGATCCGCTACGCCGAGCTGGAGGCCCGCATCCGCGAGCTCGGGCGGGAGGTCTTCGACTGGGGCGACGTCGGCTCCCCGGTGCCCGAGGCGATCGACGAGGGCAGCGAGAACTGCCGCTACCTCGGCCCGATCAAGGAGGTCTGCGGGCGGATCGCCGCGCTCGTCGACGATGCAGCCGGGCAGGGCCACCTCCCGCTCGTCCTCGGCGGCGACCACTCGATCGCGATGGGCACGCTCGGCGGGATGGCGAAGCGGAACGGCGCCGGCGCCGCGCTCTGGATCGACGCGCACGGCGACCTCAACCGGCCCGAAACGTCGCCGAGCGGCAACGTGCACGGGATGCCGCTCGCCGCCGCGCTCGGCGTCGCCGGCGACGCGTTCGCCTCCGACGCCTACCCGACGCCGTCGGTGACGAAGGCGGCGCTCGTCGGCATCCGGTCGCTCGACCCCGGCGAACGCGACCTCGTGCACGAGCTCGGCATCCGTGTGTACACGATGAGCGAGGTCGACCGGCTCGGCGTCGAGCGCGTGATCGCGGAGTCGCTCGAGTACCTCGCCGGCGAGGCGTTCCTGCACGTGAGCTTCGACCTCGACGCGGTCGACCCGATGTTCGCGCCCGGCGTCGGCACGCCGGTGCGCGGCGGTCTCTCCTACCGCGAGGCCCACCTCGCGCTCGAGCTCGTCGCCGAGGCAGGCGTTCTCGACTCGCTCGAGCTCGTCGAGGTGAACCCGGTGCTCGACCGCGAGAACGAAACCGCCGAGCTCGCCGTCGAGCTCGTCGCGAGCGCGCTCGGCAAGCGCATCCTCTAATCCTCCTCGTAGAAGACGCTGCCCTTCAGCTCGTCGGGCAGGCAGTCGACCTCGAAGCCGCGCGGATCGTCGTGCGGATAGATGTAGCCCTCGCCGCGCCCGAGCTTCCGCGCGCCCGGGTACGCCGCCGAGCGCAGCGCCGCCGGCGGCATCAGGTTCCCGCGCTCCCGCACGACCTCCGTCGCCCGCTTCAGCGCCACGTACTCCCGGTTCCCCTTCGGCGCCTTCGCGAGATACACCGTCGCCTGCGCGAGGTTCAGCCGCGCCTCCGGGAAGCCGACGTGCTCGACCGCGTGCGCGGCGGCGACGGCGACCAGGAGCGCCTGCGGGTCGGCGTTCCCGATGTCCTCGGACGCGAGCACGATCATGCGCCGCGCGATGAAGCGCGGATCCTCGCCGCCCTCGATCATCGCCGCGAGGTAGTAGACCGACGCCTGCACGTCGCCCGCGCGCGTCGACTTGATCCACGCCGAGATGAAGTCGTAGTGGCGGTCGCCGCCCTTGTCGTAGGCGAGCGGCCGTTTCCGGGCCGCGTCCTCGACGTGGCGTTCCTCGAGCTCGACGCCTTCGGCGCGCGCGGTCTCGACGGACAGCTCGAGGATGTTGAGCGCGTTGCGCGCGTCGCCGCCCGCGCGCACGGCGATCTGCTCCTCGACCTCGGGCGAGACCTTCACGTCGAGCGACGCGGCGCCGCGCTTCACCACCTCGTGCAGCGTCTCGAGCGAGTGCGGCTCGAGCTCGTAGATCTGCGCGCGCGAGAGCAGCGCCGAGTTGACCTCGAAGTACGGGTTCTCGGTCGTCGCGCCGATCAGCGTCACGAGCCCCTGCTCGACGCCCGGCAGCAGCGCGTCCTGCTGCGCCTTGTTGAAGCGGTGGATCTCGTCGAGGAACAGGATCGTGCGCGTGCCCGTCGTGCCGAGCCGCTCGCGGGCGCGGGCGAGCACCTCGCGCACGTTCGCGACGGTCGCCTGCACCGCGGAGAGCTCCTCGAACTCCGCGCCGGTCGTCTGCGCGACGATCCGCGCGAGCGTCGTCTTGCCTGAGCCGGGCGGCCCGTAGAGGATCATCGAAGGCACGCGGTCCTGCTCGATCGCGAGGCGCAGCGCCCGCCCGGGGCCGACAACGTGCTCCTGCCCGGCGAACTCCTCGAGCGTCGCCGGCCGCAGCCGCTGGGCGAGCGGCGCCGTCGCGTCGAGCCTGCGGCCGGCGGCTTCGCTGAACAGGTCGCCCATCCGGCCGAAAGTATGCTTCCGCGGGATGTCCGAGGTGTGGAGTGCCGGCACGTACGAGCGGTTCGCCGCGCGGCT
>JAICLU010000150.1 GCA_025925195.1 Thermoleophilia bacterium | reverse complement strand
CGAAGATCGTCGTCAGCCGGTCGAGCTCGCCGTCGGCGTCGTCGGCGCGGCCTTCCTCGAGCGCCTTGCAGACGCGGCCCGAGAGGCAGCCGGAGAGCGCGAGGATGCCGTCGCTGTAGCGGTCGAGGAGCTCCCAGTCGACGCGCGGCTTGTAGTAGTAGCCCTCGAGGTAGCCGAGCGAGCTGAGCTTGATGAGGTTGCTGTAGCCGGTGTTGTTCTGCGCGAGGAGCGTCAGGTGCGCATAGCCCTTCTGCTGTGCGTGCCGGTCGTCGGCGACATAGACCTCGCAGCCGATCACCGGCTTGACGCCCTGCGCCTTCGCGGCCTTCGTCAGGGCGACGGCGCCGGCGAGCGAGCCGTGGTCGGTGAGGCTGACCGCGGGCATCTCGAGCTCGGCCGCCCGCTGCGCCAGATCGTCGATCCGGCACGCCCCGTCGAGGATCGAATACTCCGAGTGGACGTGGAGGTGGACGAAGGGGACGGTTTCGGGCACGGCTCGACCATCGTAGACCGGCCCCTGGACGACCTCTATCCGGGCAGCAGAATCGCCTGCTCGGTGGCGTCGGCGAGCCGCCGGTCGGCCGTGACGAGCGGCGCGTCGAGCGCTTCGGCGAGCACGACGTACGCGGCGTCGTAGACCGTGAGGCCGCGATCGAGCGCGACGGTCATCGCGTCTTCGATCGCTTCGGGAGCCCCGACGGTCGCAGGCATCCGTCGAATCTGGTCGAAGGCGCGACCGGCGCGACGGGCGTCGATTCTTCCGACGCGCACGAACCTCACGAGAACGTGCCCGACCTCGACGTAAAGATGAGCCGGCCACGCCGCGAACACGTCCTCGGCCGCGGTTCGGTCGAGCCAGCGCTGCGCCTTCGGGTCGAGGTCGACGAGGGCACAGATCAGCGCGCTGGCGTCGAGTACGACCTCAGTAGCCGAACTCGGGCTTGTGGCCACGATCCCGGTCTTCTCGGAGCATTGCGACAACGTCGCTGTCGATCGGTTGGTCGCCGTACGCCTCGTAATAGGCGGCGAGGCTGCGAGCAAACTCGGTCGTCCGTCTGCGCCGCTCGGACTCGCGCCGGAGGACGTCGATGACCTCAGCACTGAGAGAGCGGTGGTGCCCGTCGGCCTGCGCGGCGAGCTCGTCGTACAGGTCGGCCGGGAAGTTCCGAACGTAGAGGGTGGCCATGTCCATGATGCTAGCACTCTGCAAGCACATCAATTGAGGTGAGCGGCCGTGGCGAGGCGGCGCCGCATCACGGCCTGCAAGACGCCGTCGTCCCGCAGCGGTGGCAGCGGCTCGGCTGCGAGCTCGCGGAGCGCCGGCGCGAGGCGCGGCAGGGACTCGAGACCGAGCTCCGCCATCGAACGAACGCGTGCCCTCGCTGCCCGCCGCTCGTCGTCGTCGGGGCGCTGCTCGCCGAACGTCGGCGCTCCCTGCAGCGCGAGCGCCGCGGCCGCGCGACCGACGAGCTCGAGGTGGCACTCCGGGGGCGCCGCGCCGAGGCCGTCCTCGATGCAGTCGAGGCAGTCCTCGAGGAAGAACGAATGCTCGGCGAGGTCGAATGCGCCCTGCTGGATGACGTAGTTCGCCAGCCGGCTCCGCACCGGCCCGAGCTCGAGGTCGGCGAGCGCGTCGGCGAGCGCCTCGGCGACGAACTCGCTTCGCTTCGCCTGCTCGGCGAGCGTTTCCGCGATCGGCGCGCGCAGCTCGTCCCAGAGCGCGATCGCGACGGGCCGAGCGATCGACTCGAGCTCCTCGGACCTGACGCGCATGATCGTCGCGTCGACGAGCGGCGCGAACAACTCGCGGTCGCGCTCTTCCCATTCGAAGCGCAGGTCGGTTGCGAGCGCCCATGCGAGGTCTCCGTCGAGCATGCATCGAGCGTGCCTGCGAGAGTGTGACGAGACCGTGTCGGCATCCATGCAAATGCGTGACGAGATGCTCCGCGCCGCGTGCTTCGCGTCGCTCGACGTCCTGTGTGCGCAGTTCGGCGACGACGTGCCGTACAAGGACGGCCTCGACCGTGGCTTCCCGCACGGCGGCGCGCGCGTGCCGTTCCTCTCGCCGCAGAAGGGGATCTTCCGCGCCGCCGCGCAGACCGGGCCGGCGGCGCTCTCGATCAACACCTCGTCGAAGTCACCGTACGGCGACGCGGAGGTCGACGACGGCTACCTCTACGCATACCGCGCCGGGTCGGTCGACCAGCCCGACAACCGCGCCCTCCGGCAGGCGTTCGCGTTGCAGGTGCCGCTCGTCTACTTCGTTGCGACGCGGCCCGGCTGGTACAGACCGCTCTATCCGTCGTACATCGCGGCGGACGATCCCGTCGCGCAGCGTGTCCTCGTCTCGCCCGGGCAGCTGGTCGGGCCGCTCGACGAGCGCGACCCGGAGCCGCTCGAGAATCCGATCGAGCGAAGGTACGCCGTCCGCGAAACACGTGTCCGTCTGCACCAGGCGGTCTTCCGCGGCCGTGTCCTGCGCGCGTACTCGAACACGTGCACGATCTGCCGGCTCAAGGAGGATCGCCTGCTCGACGCAGCACACATCGCCGGCGACCTCGAGGCGCACGGCGAGCCGATCGTCCCGAACGGCCTCGCCCTCTGCTCGATCCACCACCGCGCGTATGACCAGCAGCTCGTCGGCGTCTCGCCGGACTACGAGGTGCACGTCTCGAAACGGCTGCTCGAGGAGGAGGACGGCCCGATGCTCGAGCTGCTGAAGGGATTCCACGCGCAGCCGATCGTCCTGCCGAAGCGCGCCGCCTGGAAGCCGGATCGCGAGCGGCTGGCCGAGCGGTTCGAACGGTTCGTCGCGTCGACCTGACCTCGCGATTCACCGGCGCGTCAGGCGACCGCGTACGCCATCAGCACCGCGTCCACGAACTCCTCGCCGCGGCGGTAGTGCGCCTTCCGGAAGCCCTCGCGCTCGAAGCCGAACCGCTCGTACAGCGCGATCGCCGGCTCGTTCCACTGAAAGACGTGCAGCTCGAGCTTTTGCACGCCCGTTCCACGCGCCCACTCCACCGCCGCTTCCAGCAACGCGCGACCGACGCCCTGGCGCCGCGCATCGACCGCCACCATCAGGCCGAGGTCGGCGACGTGCGCGCTCGCGGGATGCGCGTCGCGCGCGAGCGACAGCCGGCCGACGATCGCGCCGTCGCCGTCACGCTCGGCCACGTACACGGCCGCGTGCGGATAGCGGCGCACGGCCTTCAGGTACCGACGCTCCTCGCCCACGCTCCGCCACTCGCCGTCGACCGAGATCAGCCAGCCCTCCGGCTCCGCGCTCACCGCCTCGGCCAGACGCACGAGCGCCTCCGCGTCGCCCGGATCCGCCGGACGCACGACGAAGCTCACGGCGCACCTCCGCGACGCGGATCGCCGGCCGCCGCGAGCGTGCCGTCCGCGCAGATCTCGACGGCCGAGACGCCGCCGAAGAACAGGTTGCGCTCGCGCCACCGGACGACCTCGCCCTCCGCGTCGGCGCCGGGCTCGGCGTGCGTCTCCCCCGCCTCGTAGTGGACGCGCGGCGCGTCGACCGCCTCGCGGACGCCCAGCCCGCGACCGACGACGTTCTCGACGACCTGCAGGATCGCGCCGCGCAGCCGGTTGCTTCCTGCACTGCCGACGACGAGCCGCGGGACACCGTCGCGCAGCACGAGCGACGGCGCCATCATCGACGTCAGGCGCTCGCCCGGCTCCGCCGCGGCGGCGGCGAGATCGGTCTCGCCGAGCATGTTGTTCAGATGGATGCCGGTCCCCGGCACGACGACGCCGGAGCCGCTTCCAAGCGACGACGACAGCGAAGCGACGTTCCCGCCACCGTCGACGACCGAGATGTGCGTCGTCCCCCCGACCCCGGCGCCGCGCGCGGCCTCCATCGCCTGCATCGCTTCGACGACCGACGCCCCGCGGTCGAGCGCCTCGAGCCCGACGGCGATCAACCGGCCGCCGCTCGACGGCGGCGGGTTCGTCCGCAGCTCGTGGCCCCTGTAGAACACTGAAAACGGGTTGCGCTCGATCACCTCGTACGCTGCCAGATCCTCGAGCATGAGCGGCACGTGCGCGCACACCGCGCGCGCGAGCTCGCCGCGGTAGAGCGACTCGACGCCGTCGCCGGCGAGCGTCTCGAGCGTCGTCGCGAGCTCGGGGAACGCGAGCCGCTCGCCGCGGGCGCCGTACATCGCGTCGCCCTCCGGCGAGTGCCGCAGCAGCGGGTCGAGAATGTCGAGCAGGTACCGCGCGGCAGGCGTCACCTCGAAGCCGTCACGCGCGAGCGCCACCGCCGACTCGAACAGCTCGGCCCAGGCCATGCGGCCCCAGCGGGCGTGCGCGACCGACAGCCCGAGGGACGTCCCCGGCACGGCCACCGCCGCCGGCCCCGTATGGAACACCTGCTGCGTGTCGCCGTCGAAGTCGACCGCGAGCGCCAGCAGCTCCTCCCGCCCGCGGGGGGCACGCGGCACGGCGACGAAGAAGTCGAGGAGCGTCGTCCGGCCGCCGAAGTGCGTGAGCATGAAGCCGCCGCCGCCCGGGCCGGTCAGCGGCGACTCGACGACCCAGGAGACGAGCGCGGCCGCGATGCAGGCGTCGACCGCCGTCCCCCCGGCGTCGAGAACCGCCTGCCCGGCCTCGGCCGTCAGCGGGTGCCCGGCTGCGATCGCGCCCCTCACGCAAGGAGCGTAAATGCGGCGGGACCGACACGACCGGCCCCCGACTGGGTCGACTAACCTCCGCGTGTGAAGTCGATCGGCGTGCTCCTCGTTCTCTGCGCCGCGGCCCTGATCGCAACCGGCACCGCCGGAGCCGGCACGTCGTCCGACTTCGCCGGCCACCACCGCCAGGTCTTCAAGGTCGTCGTCGTGCCCGGTCTGACGATCGGCGACCTGCCGCAGCTCGCCACCGAGGGCGCGGTCGGCCTGCTCGTCCCGAACGCCGGCCCGCGCACCGGCCAGGCGGCCGCCTTCGCAGGGATGGTGCGAGGGATCCTCTACAACACCCGCCTGCCGTGGCCGCGCGACAGCGTGCTGATCCACGCGCAGCGCTCGACCGACATCCCGGCCACCGGCCCGGCGATCGTGATCGGGCTGCCGCCCGCGACCGACGCCCCCAACGACCGCCGCTATCCGATCGCCGTCATCGGCCGCGGCTACCACGGGCTGCTGATGTCGAGCCTGACGCAGCTGCCGGGGCTCGTCTCGATGGCCGACGTCGCGCGCACCGCGCTCCAGACGCCGCATGCGCTCACGTGGCGCCGGGACGACGGCGCGGTCGCGAGCTCGTACCGGCTCGAGAGCCAGATCGAGGTCGCGCGAACGACGACCATGCCGTCGTCGGTGCTCGTGCTGTCGCTGCTCGTCTTCATCGCGCTGCTGATCCCGGCCGGCGCGCCCGCCGCCGTGGGCGCGGCGCTGCTCGCGAACCTCGCGCTCGGCTGGTACCCGACCGGCGACACCGCCGGACGCGTCGTGCTCGTCGGTGCGTTCACGATCGCCGGCGCGCTCGCCGGGCCGCGACGCCGGACGCTGCTCGGATTCTCGCTCGTCGGGATCCTGCTCGCATACGCCGTGACGATGATCGTGCAGCCGTGGTCGCTCGCGCTCGCGCCGATCGGGCCGGAGCTGACGAGCCGCTTCTTCGGCGTGTCGAACCTGCTCGAGACGCTGCTGCTCGTGCCGGCGCTGCTCGGCGCCAAGCTCCTGACCGAGCGCTTCGGCTGGATCGCGTTCGCGCCGGTCGCAGCGCTGTCGCTCGCGACGATCGCCGAGAACCGCCTCGGCTCCGACGGCGGCGGCGCGATCGTCGTCGGCGTCGCGTTCGCGTTGCTCGGCGTGCGCATGGCGGGAGCACGGCCGCGGTACGCGATCCCCGCGCTCGGCGCAGCCGCGCTCGTCGTGCTCGGGCTCGCCAACCTCGACGCGGCGTCCAGTACGCCGGACCACCTGCGCGGCGCGTTGCAGGGCGGCTTTTCCGGGCTCGCGCACGTCGCGGCGAATCGCGTGCCCCTCGCGTACGAGCGGATGATCGAACAGTGGTGGCTCCTCATCCCCGGCTTCTTCGCGCTCGTCGTGGGCGTCGGCGCCGCGCTCTACGCGTCGACGCGCCAGCAGCGGGCCGCCGTGCTCGCGCTCCTCGGCGGCCTCGTGGCCTCGCTGCTCGTCAACGACTCGCCGGGTCCCGTGATGATCGGCGGGCTCACCGCGATCTTCGCGCTCGAGGGCGGGCTGCTCCACCGCACGCTGACGGTGCCGCTCCTG
>JAICLU010000025.1 GCA_025925195.1 Thermoleophilia bacterium | reverse complement strand
GGAAGTCGAGCCCCTCGTAGACGAGCGCGAGCTTGAAGTGCGCTGCGTCGGCGACCTGAACGAGGCTGGCGAGCCGCCGATCGAGCGTCGACGTCGACTTCCAACTGACGAGGAAGCCGTCGAGGCCGGCCGCCTTCGCCCAGGCGACATGTTTGCGCATCACCGCCACGTCGCCGCTCGAGTAGCGGCCGAGCAGCGGGTAGTCGATCTTCGCGCGCCGCCAGGAGCGATGGTCGTACCAGATGTAGTAGTAGGCCAGCACGGGGGTCGGCGCGGCCGCGGGGGAAACAACGGCCGCCGTCGCGGGGCGCGTCAAATGGGGAACGCCGAGCGCGATGGCCGCCACCGCCGCGGCCGCGGGCCACGCTCGCTTGCGGCAGAGCGAGCGCAGACGGGCGCGGAGCCAGGGGCGCCGTGCGAGCACGAGGATTGCCGTGGTGAGGAGCCCGGCCCCCAGCACGACGGACATATCGAGAAGCGTGACGACGCGAAGCGCGATCACCTGGTTCTTTGAGACGGAGAGGGGAACCGCAGGGGAGAAGCCGTGCGCGACCGCCCGCAGGCCATACGTGCCGCGTGCGAGCGCCGGCAGGTACACGCCGTCCGCGTCGAGCGGCAGGCGAGTCTTACGCCCGTTCGGGTATGCGAGGACGAGCGCGGTGCCGGCCGGGCGGTGAAAGAGCACGTCGCGCACGGTGATTCGCGCCGAATAGAGCAGCAGCCGTGAGCGGAAGCTGTGTGTCTCCGCCGGGTAGAACCGCTGCTGCGCGTGGTGCACGACGTTCGCGCCGTCCACGACGACCGTCTCGACGGCGTAGCGGATGCGAGTCTGATCGAGCCCGTCCAGCCGGCGTGCGACCCGGCCGCCCGGGAGCCAGAGCGCCTGGCCGGGCCTGAACCTGACGCGCGAGCCGAGCGTGCTCGACAGCGTCACCGATCGCACGCGCTTCGGCGAGACGGTGTGACCGTGTAGGTCGGCGAACGAGAAGTGGACGAGGTACGCGACCTCGAAGCCGACTTCCAGCTCGCTCGTCTTGCTCAGGTCGACCGTGCGTGTCGGCTGGAACGCGTCGTCGCCCCAGCGCGCGAAGGTCGCGCGCACGCCCTTCTCGATCGTGCCGGGGTCGAGAACGGTCAGCCGGTGCGGGCCGCTTCCCGCCACCGGGATCCGCACGACGCCGGCGGCGTTCGAGCTGAACGACGCCCCGCCGAGCGTGAACCGCACGTGCGGCAGCGGCGGGACCGTCCGCACGACGAGCTCGTGCCGTCCCGCGACAGCCGCCTGGGCCGCAGGTGCCAGCCCCCACGTCGCGGCCAGAGCCGCGCCGATCAGAGCCGCACAGAGACACGGACGCGCCGTCATGCGTCCTGCGCCTCCACGCGCGAGCCGCGCGGCGAAGGCCGGTCACGGCCGGCGCGCGACACCGCGGCCCAGACGATGAGGAGCACGGCGAGCCCCGGCGCGCCGAGATACAGCGCGTAGATGACGGGCCGCCGCACTCGTGCGTCAGGGGCGACGCCCCGCGTCGGCGAGGTGAACGCGGCTGCACGCGGAGGCTTCGAGAAGTCGAAGCCGCTCGCAATGCTCGCCGCCTTCGCGTCGCGGCTCGCGAGCGGGGCGAGCCCCCAGTTCTGTTCGATGAACTTGAGGATCGAAGTGAAGTCGAGTGTCGCGTGGTCGGTGACCCCGCGGCGTGCGTACGGGCTGACGAGCAGCGCCGGCACGCGCAGCCCGTAGCCGAACTTGTCAACACGGGCGGGTTTCACGTGGTCGTACCAGCCGCCCCAGTCGTCGTATGCAAGCATGAATGCCGAGCTGCTCCAGTCGGGGCTCTCGACGAGCGCGTTGATCAGCGACCGGACGAACGCCTGCCCCGACTGCAGGTTCGACGGCGGATGCTCGCTCGGCCCCGACGGCGCGATGTACGAGACGGCGGGCAGCGTCCCGTCGGCCAGGTCGCGGTAGTACTGGTCGAGGTTGACGATGTGGCTGAACAGCCGCTTGTCGTCGAGGTACCGCGGCATGTTCAGCAGCGGCACCCAGATCACCTGCGACGCGCGGTTGCCCGGGAACTTCGAGAGGGTGCGGAAGTTCAGGCGCGGCTCGTAGTTCTGGACATAGAACTTCCACGACACGCCGGCCGCCTCCAGCCGGTCGAAGATCGTCGGGAGGTGCTTGAACCCGCCGGGCGGGAAGCGGTCGTAGCCGCCGCCCGGTGAGCCGGTGACCCAGTAGACGTGGTTGAGGAAGCTGCCGGCCGCCGCCGAGCTGAAGAAGTGGTCGTAGAGCACATACTGGTCGGCGAGGTTCCAGTAGTAGGGGACGTCGCGGCCGTCGCGGTACCCGAGCGCGAGCCGGCCGTCCTGGTTGCGCAGGTCGAGCGCGTGCACGAAGCCGTCCATCCGGCCGCCGTCGAGCTGCAGCTTCGCCGTCTCGGCGCTGTGATCGAGGTCGCGCGGCAGGATCCCGTTGCTGCCGATGTGGAACGGCTTGACGCACGTTCCGTGCGGCTTCTTCGGGTTGACGGGGACGCAGAGCCCGGCCGGCAGTCCGTCGCCGCGCGGGTACGTGCCGAAGTAGTTGTCGTAGGTGTGGTTCTCCTGGAGGATCGTGATCACGTGGTGGATCGGCGTCCGTGCGCGCGCCGACGCCGCCGCCGCCGGCGACGCGACCGCAGCGAGGAGCGCGACGAACGCGAGCGCGCGCAGACGCATCAGCGGCGCACCGAGTAGACGACGAAAAGCGGGCGCAGGACGGTCCCGCCGCCCCTCGTGCGGACGGGCACCGACTCGGTGTGCACTGCGCTGCCGTGGTACCGGCGGGCGTAGCGCAGCAGCTTGCCGGCGAAGAACGGCGTCCGCGCAGCGGTGTATGCGTCCCAGACGAGGTACTGGACGACATTCGACCGGATCGCGAGATCGGGGTTCGGGATCGGGTCGTACGCCGGGTTGCGCTTCAGCGGGTTCGGCCCGACGGAGAGGCCGTAGGCGCGACGGTGGCCGTAGAACTCGACGATGTTCGCGGCCGACGGCCCGATAGTCAGGATCTCGGCGCCGTCGGGGACCGACCGGGCGATCCAGCGGCCGAGCTCGCGGCCGTGCGGCAGCCCGCCCGTGCCGGCGATGAAGACGCCGCTGTGCGACGGCTGGATCCGCTGCCAGGTCGCGGCGCCGAGCCAGCCGGCGACCACGAGCGCGATGAGCGGTGGCAGCCAGGCGACCCGCCGCGGCTGCCAGCGCACGAGCGTCCGGGCGGCGAGCAGCGCGAACGCCGGGGCCGTCGGCAGCAGGTACTGGAAGCCCTTGACGGGGTAGAGCTGGAAGAAGAGGGCCGGCACGACGATCCAGCTCAGGAGCAGCGTCTCCCGCCACGAGTTCTGCGAGCGGAGCAGCCACAGCCCCGCCGCCGCGGCGCCGACGACGCCCCAGCCGATCGCGGGCGGGACGGACGCCGGATAGAACGTCCACTGGTGGTTCGGCCGCCGGAACAGCTGGTACGCGAGGTACTGCTGTCCGGCCTGCGAGTGCCCGCCGAGCCGGATCGCGAGCGGATATGCCGCGACGACGCCGAACATGACGCCGACGGAGGCGCCGAGCGTCCGCGCGCGCGCCCCGATCTCGGGCGAGAGCGCGAAGAACGCATAGAGCGCCCCGACCGTGAGGATGTTCGTCTCCTTCGAGAGAACGGTGAGCCCCATCGCAGCGCCGGCCGCACGCAGCCACGACGGATGGCGCGTCAGGCAGAACCGCGCGACGAGGAAGAGCGTCAGCGTCGCGAAGAACGTCGCGGGCCCGTCGAGCAGGACCTGCCGGCTGACGAGCACGTCGTAGGGCATCAGCGCGAGGAAGAGCGCCGCGAGGACGCCCGTCCGCTTTCCGTAGAGCGTTCGGCCGATCAGGAAGACGAGCGCGATCGTGCCGAGGCCGAACGCCGAGGCGAGGAGCCGTGCGAACAGGTCGCCGCCGCCCGCGCGATACCCGAGCGAGAGCAGCGTCTGGAAGAGGAGCGGGTGTGCCCGGAAGATCGGGAAGTACGGCGTCAGCGCGCCGTCGTTCGCGATCGACGCGCCCTGGCCGGCGTACACCGTCTCGTCGCTGTTGAAGCCGAGCGTGTCGATCTGCCAGAAGCGCAGCAGGAGCGCGACTCCGAAGCCGGCGGTGAGCACGACCGCCGACGCGCGGGCCAGGAGGGCGGCCCGCACGTCGACCGCCCGTGCTGCGGCAGCGGGAAGCGCCAACGCCGTGTCGAGTGACGGCCGTTGTGTCACTCGAAGGCGAAGGGGGCGACGGCTTCGGTGGTCGGAGCAGGCGTCGGCTGGCGGTGTCCGAGCGGCGCGCCCCTGCCGACGAGCGCAGGGAGCCGGTCGTACCAGTCCATCGTGCTGCTGCGCAGCAGCACGGTCGGCAGTTCGCCGAGCGCCGAGGCGATGATCCCGCGCTCCTCGGCGCGCAGGTCGCGGCCGTTTCCGCTGTGCAGGAAGTGCTCGATGAATGGATACGGCGGGAAGCCGTATGCATCGTCGGTGTTCTCCACGAGGGTCTCGACGGCAGCGGCCGGGGTGAGCCGCACGTCGCCGCTGCCGCCGCGCTCGATCACGAACATCCCGGCAAGGCGCGCCGACTGTGCGCAGTCGACGCCGGGCACGAGCCGGTCGACGTGGTACTTCGGCGGCGGCACGATGAACTGCGTGATCGCATTGATCGTCGCCGCCGGGAACGCGAGCCGCGCGATCAGCTGCGCGAACTGGCGGCCCGACCGTGAGTGGATGCGGCTCTGCAGAACGAGCGCCGCGCGCTCCCATGTCGAGAGCAGCGGCGTGCGCACCGCCGCCGCCGTGTGCCGGCTGATCGTGAGCGGTTTCGGATAGGTCAGCACCGTGCCGTCCGGCGCGACGATCGTCAGGTCGTCGGAGAGGAACGAGCAGCGGTAGTTGTCGAGCAGGCGGAGAATCGTCGTGGTCTTCCCGGTGTCGGTCCGGGCCGTGATCAGGAAGGCCTCGTCGCCGAAGGCGATGCACGCGCCGTGCGCGAGCGCGTAGCCCTTCTTCACGAGCGCCCAGCGCAGCGTCGGCTCGACCACGTTCGTGTAGAGCACGTGCGGCGAACGGGCGACGAGCGGCGTGACGACGAGCTCGGTCGTGCGCCCGACGAAGATGTCGACACCGAAGCCGATGGCGCCGAGGCCTTCGTCGTAATGGTGGTGGCGCACCATGAACAGCAGCTCGTGGACGAGCCGGCTGCTGCGCCGCGACACGCGCGCGACGCGGACGTGGATCGTCGGCGCGTGGTCGAGCCGCTCGACGCGGAACCGCTCCAGCTCGGGCAACCGCACCGGCGACTCGATCGTCGCGATCCCGTGCACCGAGTAGCGGTGCGCGGCGGCGGCCACCTGGTCGGCGTCCGCCCAGATCCAGCTGCTCGCGGCGCCGAAGCGCAGCGCGAACAGCACGCTGAGCGTGAGCACGTTCGACACGAGCGGATCGATCGACAGCACGGACACGAAGAGCACGAGCAACGGCCACCGGCCGGCGAGGAGCAGGTTGTTGACGGCGAAGAACGCGGCCGCGCGCAACCCCGTCGAGCGCGCGGGGCTCGTGCGCCGGAAGACCAGGCGGTCGAGGAGCACGAAGTTCCAGGTGCTCGAAGCCTGCGTCGCGACGAGCGCCGCGAGGAGGTAGTGCAGGTGCGCGACGGACGCCAGGAGCGCGAACGCACCCGCGTTCACGAGCAGCCCGGTGCCACCGACGGCCGCGAACGCCACGCCCTCGCCTGCTGCCCGGAGCCGCCCGAGCGCGGCGAGGAAGCGGAGACCTTCTCGCAGTCCCGCCTTGCTCTCGCCGGCGAAGCGCGTTCCGAACGAATACGCAACCTCGCCGACGCGCAGGCGGGGCGAGCGGATGAGGATCTCGAGCAGGATCTTGAATCCGCGCGGCTTCAGCGTGTCGAGCTGCACCGCGTCGCGGCGCACGAGGAAGAAGCCGCTCATCGGATCGGTGACGCGGCGTAGGCGGACCGGGAAGATCAGCCGCGCCGCAGCGCCGGTCGCGCGGGAGACGAGCGAGCGCGCCGTCCCGAGGCCCGCGGAGCCGCCGCCCGGGACGTACCGGCTCGCGACGACGACGTCGACGTCGCCGGTGCGCGCGCGCTCGAGCAGGCGTGCGAGCGCCTCGGGCGGATGCTGCAGGTCGGCGTCCATTACGCACACCCACGGCGCACGCGCCGCGCGAATGCCGCGTACGACCGCGCCGCCCAGTCCGTCGCCGCGCTCCTCCACCGGACGATGGATCAGCGTGATCCGGCGGAGCCGGCGGCGGCGCTGGGAGGCCGCGATCGCACGCGGCGTCTCGTCGGTGCTGTCGTCGACGAAGAGAATCTCCATCGGTGTGTCCGGCTCGACGCGCTCGAGCGCGTCGACGAGGGCCTCGATGTTCTCGGCCTCGTTGCGGGTCGGTATGACGACCGAGACCTCGGGAGCCCTGCGCACGGCACGAACGCCGTTCGCGGCGGCTCCGTTCGTCGTGGTCGCGACGGGCGCCTCAGCGCGCCTCAGGATCTCCACCATGCTGAATGCCTCCTGGTCATGCGTCGGTCGAGGGCTGGATGGATCGGCGGTGGGCGGCCACGGCGAAGATCTCGCCGAGCAGGACGTTCCGGATCGCCGCCGCCGAGGCGGTGGGGTTCGGGAGCTCGTGCCAGCCGTCGGCGCGACGAACGCGGACGACGCGGCGGTCGACGAGCACATGCACGAGCGGGACGTCGAGCGCTTCGAGCTCGTCGGCCTCTTCGCTGCGGTCGACGACGACCGCGTCGGGCGCGACGTTCGCGGCGAGCCCACGCGCGTCGCCGCGGCCGGCCGGGAAGGGCCGCACGATCGCGATCGACTCGAGGTCGTCCGCGAGCGCCTCGGCGAGCAGCGGCGTCTCGCAGATTGCGAGGATCAGGGGGAGCGCGTGCTCCCAGCGCTCGGGTGTGCCGGCGTCTCTCATGCGGTGAGCGGCTCGAGCGGCGCCCTGGCCGCCTCGGCGTCGACGAAGAGCGCCGCGGCGTCGGCCCGGGAGCGCCGGCCGAGCTTGTCGAGGATGTTGTGGACATGCCGCTTGACCGTGAACTCCGAGATCGAGAGCTCCGCGGCGATCTCGCGGTTGCCGAGGCCGCGCGCGACGAGCGCGAGCACGTCGCGCTCGCGCGTCGAGAGGACGGCCGTCCGCTCGAGCAGGTGCTGGCGCCGTTCGACCGCCTGGATGCCTGCGACGAGCCGGTTCATCAGCGAGCGGGACAGCGCGCTCTCGCCGCGCGCGACACCGTGGAGCGCCCCCACGAGGGCGGCCGGATGGATGTTCTTCTCGAGGAAGCCGCATGCTCCACGCCGGATCGCGTCGACGACGGTCGAGGCGGTCGGCGACGATCCCCACATGACGACGCGGATCTGGTGCTCGACGAGCTCGTCGAGAACGGCGAAGCCGCCCTCGGGCGGCAGATCGACGGCGACGAGCGCGAGCTCCGGCGCGAGGTGCGCCATGTGCTCGCCCAGCGCGATCCGGTCGCCGGCCTGGAGTACCTCGAAGGCCCCGTCGTTCTCGAGGATCGCGGCGGCACCGGTCCGGAAGAGCGCGGCGGCCTCGGCGATGACGACCCGCGTCGTCACCGTCCGATGCCCTCGCCAGACTTGCACAGGTTCCGCAAACCCACTTCTGCTCCCATCGCCCGCAGTGGACAGGGTCGGAATGCTCCTCCGGCGGCAGGGGAGCCACAATGGGCCATGTGGCACATCGTCCTCGCGTGGGCCGAGAAGCAGCGACGACGACCGGGTCGTCGTAGAGGTTTCGGCAGGTTCGGGAGCGCTCGGGTGTCAGTTCAAATGGTCCCCCAGGCTGGGGACGAGCATCGTCCGAACGGGCGATACGGCGGAGGAAGATCCTGCTCAACGCCGTTTTTTGACCGGCTACCCGGCCGGTGCGAGGCTTGTGGAGAAGAGTGTGGAGAAACTTCCGCGATACAGGCCGCGATGGGCCTATTCGAACCGCTTCAGCGCCTCGTCGCGCGAGCCGGCGTGGAGCTTTCTCAACGTCGACGCTACGTGTGAGCGGACGGTTGCCGGAGCGACGACGAGGTGGGCAGCGATCTCCGCGGTGCTCATTCCCTCCGCCATCAGCTCGAGCACGTCCCACTCGCGCCGGGTGAGGATGACGCCCTCGCTCTCGAGTCGGCGCAGCTTCTCCTCGCGTGACCGCCGGTGGCGGAACTCCTCGATCAGCCGCAGCACGAGCGCGCGCGGGAGAGCCGCCTCGCCGGCGAGCACGCCGTGCAGCGCGTTCGCGAGGCGCTGCGGGTCCGTGTCCTTGAGCAGGTAGCCCGACGCGCCCGCCTGGAGCGCCGCGAACACGTCCCGGTCGTCGCGCGAGACGGTCAGCATGACGACGTTCGTCTCGGGCAGCTTGGTCTTGATCTCGCGGGCTGCCTCGATGCCGCTGCCGGGCATGCCGATGTCGAGCAGGCAGATCGCGGGACGGCGCCGCAGCGCCGCCTGAACGGCGGACGGCGCATCGGAGCACTCGGCGACGACGCGGAAGCCACTCCGCTCCAGGGCAACGCGGACGCCGCGTCGCAGCGGCGTATGGTCGTCGGCGAGCAGCACGGTCGGCTCCTCCTGGACCCTCACCCGACCACGACCTCCACGGTTGTCCCGTTGGCCCCGGAATCGATGCGGAAGCTCGCGCCGATCCGTTCTGCGCGCTCCCGCATGCTCGTCAGGCCGAAGCCGGAGCCGATCGCGGGCTCCCGCGTCCGGAAGCCCTGGCCGTCGTCGACGATCGCCAGCCGGAGCCGCCGGTCGGCGAGGGAGAGGACGAGCCAGACGTGCTTCGGGCTGCCGTGCTTCGTCGCGTTGCGGACGGCCTCGCGCGTGATCTGGATCAGCGCTTCGCGCACCGGCTGCGACGCCGTCGCGTCGCGCGGCACATCGAGGTACAGGCGCACGCTGCCTCGCGACGCCACGTCCTCCGCAGCAGCGATGATCGCCTCGCCGAGTGTCCCGTTCATCGGTGCGAGGGCCGTGATCGCGTACCGGCTGTGATCGAGTGCACGCTCGGCGGTCTCCGCCAACTGCTCGAGTCGCGACGAGGGGTATTGCGCGAGCAGGAGTCGCGCGTCGAGTGCGATGTAGGCGAGGTCCTGCGCCAGTCCGTCGTGGAGGTCGCGTGCGAGCCGACGTCGCTCCTCGATCACAGCTTCCTGCTCCGCCGCGCGGCGTTGGAACCCGGAGATCTCGCGCGCCGCGCCGGTCAGGACGAGCAGGTAGAAGCCGAGCCGCAACACGTCGCCCGTGTACACCCAGCTCGAGTAGAGCGACGGGAAGATCGCGTAGTTCAAGCGGGCGAACGCGAAGACGACGCAGCTGGCGCTCAGCCAGCGATAGAACTCGTCGCCGCTCCGCACGGCGCGTCGTCCGAAAGCGGCCGCGGCGGCCAGGACGATCACGGCGCTCAACAGCTGGATCGTCGCGATCGGCAGGGGACGGAAGGGAACGAGCCGGTGGACCGGCGGAACGGCGAGCGTCGGCAACCGTCCGACGAGGAGCTCTGTCGCGAGCGTGCACGCGAAGAGCACGATGACCACGGCCACCCCGCCGGCCGCCACGACGCGGCGCCGGCCGAGCAGCGTGCGCTCGGCGCTCACCGACGCGACCGCGAGCAGGATCGCGCCGACGAGCCGCCAGATCAGCGGCGTCCAGACACGGATCGGACTTCCCTCGTCCGCTGCGCCGGCAGACGCGACCGCGAACGACACGTTGGTGATGCCGAGCACGCCGAGAGAGAGTGCCGTCAGCAGATCCGGCGTTCGGCCGCTATACCGGAAACGGCCGAAGAGCACGTAGGCGGCGAGGAGCGCGATGATCCCGGCCGAGGTGTCGAGCGCGACGTGGGTCGCCGTGCTGCGGTAGACGACCGGCACCCGGCTGCTGGTCGCGCCCGCGATCGTCACCGCGACCGAGACGGCGACGGCGATCGTCACGCCTTTCCAGAGGCGCCGCGAGTCGGGCGTGGTCCGGCCCGAGAATGCGAGCCGCTCCAGAGCGCCCGCTTTCGGACACGAGAGGATCAGCCCATCGTTCATGTCGTCAGCGCCCCGCCGGCCTCGCCGCAGACTCACCCGCAATGACTCCCCTCGTCCGTTTGTGCGAATCGAAACGAGACGTTGTTGCGCCGAGTATGCCTCCTGCCAGCCGATGTGACAAGGGTCACGTGAACCGTCTGCTCAGTGCTCGGTGGTCACGCGTCCGGAGAAGGCGACGGCGGAGCCTCGAGCAGCCCATTCCGGCTGGACCGCGTCGAGCGAGCGTGGCGTGAGCCGGCTCGCGTGCCCACCGCGCGCCGGCATCACGAAGAGCGCGCTGCCGTCGGGCCCGACCTCGCGGACGAAGACGATCCGGCGGCCGTCGGGCGACCAGGTCGGGCTCGAGTCGCTGCCGCTTCCGTCGCTGAGCCGGCGCACATGCGTGCCGTCGGCGCGCGCGGTCTCGATCTGCCAGAGGCCGTCGGCCGCACGCTGCGCGAACGCGATCTCCGATCCGTCCGGAGACCACGCGGGGTTCACCTGCTGGCTCCCGTTGCGGAGCAGCGGTCGCGCCGTCCCGCCGCGGGAGGGAACGAGAAAGACGCCCCATGACGTCGCGCTCAGTTGTCGCGAGATCGCGAGCGTGCGGCCGTCGGGGGACCAGGCCGGATCGTCGTTCGCGAGTCCCCCGCGGGCGACGACATGCCGGCCGGAGCCGTCCGCGCGGATCGTCTCGATGCTTCCCGTCTGGTCGACGAACGCGATCGTGTCGCCGACGGGCGACCAGCGCGGATGGAAGCCGAAGGCGATCCGCCGCCCGAGCGGTGCCGGAAGCGGGTGTGTGCGGGTCACCCGGATCTCGGACGCGCAGGCGTGGCAGCGTGTCTCCGCATAGACGAGCGACGCCATGTCCGGAGACCAGGACGGCCCGTAGGCGAGGCTGTCCTCGTCCGACTCGCGGTTCGCCGTGAGCATGACCACGCGGTGCGTCGCGACGTCGACGGTGTAGATGTTCGCCGTGGTGCCGCCGTGTCGTACCGCGGCGCCGGCGACGGCCGCGACCGTCAGCGCCGCGCCGCAGGCGAAGAGGACGACCCGCCGGTACACACGCGAGGTATGACAGACGGGACACGCCTGCACAAGGCGGCGTCACCGGCGAAGGCGGAGCAGCGTGCGGCCGACCAGCACGAACAGCGCGCAGAACCCCAGCGCGACGCCGTAGAAGGCGCCGGGCAGATGCCCGACGATCGCGGCGCGCACGCCCACGGCGAGCGTGACGCCGACGAGCCACGTCGGTAGGAAGCGACCGCCTGTCACCCGGGCCACGGCGAACCACGCGAGCTCGAAGCAGAGCAGGTCGCGCACGAAAGCGGTCACGGACGCCTCGTGCGTCGTGACGCCGATCACGACGAACACGAGCAGCGCGACCGCATCTACTAGAGCTTGCGAATGATCTCCTCGGCCTCGTCGCGGGTGAACGCGCGCAGCGTCTCCGTCTCGGCCGAGCCCGTGCGCTGCAGCTTCGTGATGATCTCGAGCGCCGCCTCGTCGGTGTCGGCCTCGAAGATCTCGACGACGTCGTACTGCCCGAGCGTCACGTAGACGCCGACGAGCCGGCCGCCGCCCTCCTGGATCATCCGCTCGCCCTCCTCGACTCGGTCGCGCCACGCCGGCAGGCCCGCGCGGCCCTGCGTCGTCCACTTCATGAGCGTGATGTAGTGCGGCACGGCCGTATCTTCCCACAGTGCGCCTCAACGCCTACCTCGCCCGCGCGGGCGTCGCCTCGCGCCGCAAGGCGGACGACCTGATCAAGGCCGGCCGCGTCACCGTCAACGGCGAGCTGGGGCAGCTGAACACGTTCGTCGAGTCGCGCGACCGCGTCGAGGTGGACGGGACGCGCGTCGCGAAGCAGCCGCTCGCGTACCTGCTGCTGAACAAGCCGGGGGCCACGGTGACGACGGCGAGCGACCCGCAGGGCCGGCCGACCGTCGTCCAGCTCGTGCCGGGCGAGCCGCGCGTCGTGCCGGTGGGCCGCCTCGACGCCGACACGACGGGTGCGCTGCTCCTCACGAACGACGGCGAGCTCGCGCATAGGCTCGCGCACCCGCGGTACGGCGTCGACAAGACGTACGTCGTCGAGCTGTCGCGGGCGCCGTCCGACGACCAGATCGAGCAGCTCGCCGCAGGCGTCGAGCTCGACGACGGGCCGACTGCGCCCGCACAAGCCCGGCGCGTCACGAAGAACACGATCGAGTTGACGATCCACGAGGGTCGCAACCGGCAGGTGAAGCGGATGGTCGAGGCGATCGGGCACCGCGTCACGCGCCTCCACCGCAGCCGGTACGCGGGTCTCTCTGCGGACGATCTCGAACCGGGCACCTGGCGCGAGCTGACAGCCGACGAAGTGCAACGACTTCGTCGCGGGGCCTGAGCGAAAGCGTCAATTCCGCGCCGGGACACTTTCGCCGCCGTCGCGCTCTCGATACCCCTACGGCATGACTCGCATCCAGCTCGTGCTCGCGGCGATTGCGGTCGCCGCCTTCGTGCTCGTGCCCGCCGCCGCGCCCGCGGCGAGCTCGACGATCGACGTCGCCGCGGTCTTCGCAGGCGGCGGCAACACCGGCGCAACCTACGCGAACGACTACGTGGAGCTCTTCAATCGCTCCGCGTCGACCGTCGCCCTGACCGGATGGACGCTGCAGTACGCCTCGGGCGCCTCGACGTCGTGGGAGTCGACACCGCTCACCGGGACGATCGCCGCCGGCGGCCACTACCTCGTGCAGCTGGCGTCGAACGGTGCCGTCGGAGCGGCTCTGCCGGCCGCCGACGCGACCGGCACGACGAACCTCTCCACGAGCGGGGGCAAGGTGGCCGTCGTCTCGGCGGCGACTGCGCTCTCTTGCGGCGCGACGGCCGGCAGCTGCGCCGGCGTCGCCTCGATCTCCGACCTCGTCGGCTACGGCACCGCCACCGACTACGAGGGGACTGCCGCCGCGCCTGCGCTGACGAATACGAACTCGCTCGTCCGGGTCGGCGGCGGCTGCACCGACACGAACGACAACGCCGCCGACCTGGCGGTGGCGCCGCCCGTTCCCGCCGGCTCGACCGCGCCGACCGGCGTCTGCGGCGGGGCCGGCGGGACGACCGGCCCGTCGGGCAGCGTCGCCGTCGCGCTCGACCTCCAGGCTGTCCTCTCGCTCGCGGTCGACCGGACGTCGATCGCGTTCGGCAGCGCGGTCGGCGGCGCGACGCCGTCGCCCGTGGCAGTCGCCGCGACCGTGACGAGCAACGACCCGGCGGGGTATTCGCTGACCGTCGCCCGGACCCCGTTTGCGCCGGCCGACCTGCCGCTCGGAATCGGCGTCGGCACGGCCGCGCTCGCCGCGGTTCCGGTGTCGCCCGCCGCCGCCCTCCAGCTCGCGTCGACGACGGCGCCGAGCGCCGCCGCCGGCGACGTCTGGGCGACGCGGATCGGGTTCGTCTCCGCGCTGCCCGCGCTCCTCTCGGGTCACTACACCGCGACCGTCACCTACACGGTGATCGCGCGGTGATCGTGGCGCCGCCCGCACAGCTCGCCGTCGCGCCGCCGCGACTCGTCGTCGCGGCCGGCGAGACGCGAGCGATCCGCGTCACGAACGAGGGCTCCGGCGTGCCGGCCGTCGTCGTCACGACCGCGGGCTACGCCGTCGGCCTGCGCGGCCGGCCGCGCATCGTCGTCCGCCGGCCTGCGGAGATTTCCGTCCGGCCACGGCGGCTCGAGATCCCGGCCGGGCGAACGGAGACGATCGCCGTCACGGCCGTCCCGGGTGCGTCACCCGGCGACCACGCGGCGCTCGTGCTGGTCAGCGGCGCGGTCGCGGGACGCGGCGTGGGTGTACGGCTCCGGATCGGGGTAGTCGTGCTCGTCCGAGGCCGCGGGACGGTCGCCCACCGGCTGCGGCTCGGATCGCTGCGGCCACACAAGCGGACGCTCGAGCTGCTGCTCGAGAACCGGGGCAACGTCGCGGAGCACGTCGACGCGTCGCGCGTCCATGTCGTTTTGCGCGCAGGCCGCCGGACGGTCCGCCTGCGTCCGGTCGCCCGCGAGCTCTTGCCGCAGTCGCGCGGGATCTGCGTGCTGCGCTACGGCGCGCACGTGCGTGGCCGCGTTCGCGCGCAGGTCACGGTCGATGTCGGCGGCCGGCTTGTCCGACGGAGCTACGCGCTCGTCCTGCCGTGAGCTACAGACCGCGGGGCCGCGCGGCGCCGAAGAACCGACCGGCGTCCGGCCTGACGAAGCCCATGCGGTCGTACATCAGCTCGAGCGTCGGCTCCGCGGCGCGCCGGGCCTTCTCCGCGCCGACCGCGAGCAGCCGCTGCAGCTCCCGCTCGTCCGCGCGCAGCGCCTCGAAGCGCTCCCGGATCGGCGTCAGCAGGGCGACGACCGACTCGCCGACGGCCTCTTTCAGGTCGCCGTAGCCCGAGCCGTCGAACCGCGCGACGAGGTCGTCGATCGTCTCGCCGGTCGCGACCGACATGATCTCGAGCAGGTTCGACACGCCCGCCTTCGCGGCCGGGTCGTAGCGGATCTCGCGCTCGGAATCCGTCACCGCGCTCTTGAACTTCTTCCGGATCTGGTCCGGCGTGTCGGCGACGTAGACGGCGCCCTGCTCGGACGACATCGTCGTCGACATCTTCTTCGTCGGCTCTTGGAGGTCCATGATCCGCCCGCCGATCTCGGGGTACTGCCCGTCGGGCACGCGGAACGTCTCGCCGAACCGGTAGTTGAAGCGCTCGGCGACGTCGCGGGCCAGCTCGAGGTGCTGCCGCTGGTCGTCGCCGATCGGCACGACATCGGTCTGGTAGAGGAGGATGTCGCCCGCCATCAGCACCGGGTACGTGAAGAGGCCCGCGGCGATGAACTCCCTGTTCTCCGACTTGTCCTTGAACTGTGTCATGCGGCCCAGCTGGCCGTAGCTCGTCACGGAGGAGAGGAGCCACGCCGCCTCGGCGTGCGCCGTCACGTGCGACTGGCAGAAGATCGTCGAGCGCTCCGGGTCGAGCCCCGTCGCGAACAGCATCGCCGCGAGGTCGAGGGTCGACGAGCGCAGCTCGTCCGGGTCGTAGTCGACCGTGATCGAGTGCAGGTCGACGATGCAGAAGAACCCTTCGCCGACCTCCTGCGTCTGGGCGTACTGGCGGAAGCCGCCGCTGTAGTTGCCCAGCGTCTTGCGGCCGGTCGGCTGGATCCCGGAGAAGATCTTGAGCTTGGTCTGTGTCTGTGTGTCTGTCATATGAAAAGACCTCCGCAGTGGGAGGTCTCGGACGAGCGGGCACGGCTGCGTGGCCGGGCTACCGCTCGGTCTGCCACCACCACGACGAGTTGTTCCGCGAGTTCACGAGTCGCAGCTTACCCGGATCTACACTGAGTGCAACATGGCTGTGACAGGGGCACCCGAGCTGCTGATCGTGATGGGCGGCACCGCGACGACCGACCAGGTCGACGACGTCGTTGCGCGGCTCGAGGAGGCCGGCTGCGGCGCGGTGGTGACGCCCGGCCGCGAGGCGACCGTGATCGGCGCGATCGGCGAGCGCGAGCTCCTGTCGGCGCTGCCGCTCGAGGGCTACGCCGGCGTCGAGCAGGTGCTGCCGATCCTCAAGCCGTACAAGCTCGTCTCGCGGGAGTTGTCGCCGGACCCGACGATGATCGACGTCCGCGGCCGCCGGATCGGCGACGGCTACTTCGGCTTCATCGCGGGACCGTGCACGGTCGAGTCACGCGAGCAGACGATGGAGTCGGCCCGCGCCGTTGCCGCCGAGGGCGTGACGATGCTGCGCGGGGGCGCGTTCAAGCCGCGAACCTCCCCGTACGCCTTCCAGGGGCTCGGTGACGAGGCGCTCGAGATCCTCAAGGAGGCGCGCGAGGAGACGGGCCTGCCGCTCGTCACGGAGCTGATGGACCCACGCCACGTGGAGGCGGTCGTCGACGCGACCGACGTGATCCAGATCGGCGCGCGCAACATGTCGAACTTCTCGCTCCTCTCGGAGGTCGGCCGCGCGAGGAAGCCGGTCCTCCTGAAGCGCGGGCTCTCGTCGACCGTCGAGGACTTGTTGATGGCGGCGGAGTACATCGTCAAGGAGGGCAACTCCGAGGTGATCCTCTGCGAGCGCGGCATCAAGACGTTCGAGACGTCGACGCGGTTCACGCTCGACATCAGCGCGATCCCCGTCCTGAAGATGGAGACGCACCTGCCCGTGATCGTCGACCCCTCGCATCCCGCAGGCCGCCGAGACCTCGTGCTGCCGCTCGCGCGCGCGGCCGTCGCCGCCGGTGCGGACGGGATCATCGTCGAGGTGCACCCGCGCCCCGAGGAGGCGCTCTGCGACGGGCCGCAGCTGATCCCGACCGCCGACTTCGGCGACTTCGCAGCTGCGATCCGCGCGCTCGCGTCCCTCATGGGACAGACGATCGGCTAAGGGATGCTCGTCGAGCCTGCGGCACGCATCGTCGGACACGTCGCGGTCCCGGGCGACAAGTCGATCTCGCACCGCGCGCTGCTGATCGGCGCGCTGAGCGAAGGGCCGACGCGCGTCCGCGGCTTCGGGCGCGGCGGCGACACCGAGTCGACGATCGCAGCGATGCGCGCGCTCGGCTCGTTCGTCGAGGACGCCGACGACGACGAGATCGTCGTCCACGGCGCCGACTTCCACGACGCCGAGGTCGACTGCGGTAATGCCGGCACCCTGATTCGCCTGCTCGCCGGCATCCTCGCGGGCCGCGGCGGGACGTACACGTTGACCGGCGACGAAAGTCTGAGCGCACGTCCGATGGAGCGGATCGCCGAGCCGCTGCGCCGCATGGGCGCGCAGATCGAGACGACCGACGGGCACTCGCCGCTCCGCGTCGGGCCGGCACAGCTCGCGGGGATCGAATACGAGCTGCCGGTCGCGAGCGCGCAGGTGAAGTCGGCGATCCTGCTCGCCGGCCTCGGTGCGCAGGGCGCGACGACCGTGGTGGAGCCGACGCCGACGCGCGACCACACCGAGCTGATGCTCGAGGCGGCAGGCGTCGGTGTGCGGCGGCGACCGACCTCCGTCACCGTCGAGCCCGGCACGCCGAGACTCGCCGCGGTGACGGTGCCGGGTGACATCTCGAGCGCTGCACCGCTCCTCGCGGCCGCCGCGCTCCTGCCGGGGAGCGACCTGACGATCCACGACCTCGGTCTCAACCCCCGCCGCACCGGTCTGCTCGACGTGCTCGAGCGGATGGGTGCGCGCATCTCGATCTTCAACCGGCACCGGGAAGGGCGGGAACCCGCAGGTGCGGTCCAGGTGCAGTACGAGGAGCTCGTCGCCGCCGAGCTGCATCCACGTGAGATCCCGACGCTCGTCGACGAGTTGCCGCTCGTCGCGCTGCTCGCGGCGCACGCGCGCGGCAAGACGCGGATCCGCGGCGCCGAGGAGCTGCGCGTCAAGGAGTCGGACCGGATCGAGGCCGTCACCGACGCCCTGCGCGCGTGCGGCGCCCGGATCCAGAGCACGGAGGACGGTTGGACGATCACGGGCGTTCCGGCGCGGTTGCGCGGCGGTCGCGTCGACGCCCGCGGCGACCACCGGATCGCGATGCTCGGCGCCGTCACGGGCCTCGCGTCGCGCGAAGGCGTGGAGCTCAAGGGCGCCGAGACGGCGGCGATAAGCTTTCCCGGTTTCTACGACCTCCTCGACACATTGGTGGAGCGATGATTGTCGCGATCGACGGACCGGCCGGCGCCGGCAAGAGCACGGTGGCGCGGGCGCTCGCGGAGCGCCTCGGCTTCCGCTACCTCGATACCGGCGCGATGTATCGCGCACTCACCTGGCTCGCGATGCAGCGCGGCGTCGACCTGAGCGACGCCGACACGCTCACGCAGCTCGCGCTGCAGGAGCCCGTCACGTTCAAGGACGAGAGCCGCGTGTGGATCGCCGGCATGGACATCACGTCGTCGATCCGCGAGCAGCGCATCGACCGCATGGTCTCCGTCGTCGCGCGGCATCCGGGGGTGCGCGAGATTATGCGCGACCGGCAGCGCGAGCTGGGGGAGCAGGGCGACGTCGTGATCGAGGGCCGCGACATCGGCACCGTCGTCGCGCCGGCCGCCGAAGTGAAGGTGTATCTCGTCGCCGACCGCGACGAGCGTGCTCGTCGGCGCACGGCCGACCGGCCCGGGATCGGCGCGGACGCGCTCGCCACCGACTTGCGCATCCGCGACGAGAAGGACGCCGAGCGGATGAAGCCGGCAGATGACGCGCGCGAGATCGACACGACCCACTCGAGCGTCGACGAAGTCGTCGACAAGATCGAAGCGCTCGTCCGCGAACACGTCTCGGCGTGAACCGGATCGACGCAACCTGGCCGTTCGGGCGGTACACGCTCGGCTCGCTCGCGGCCGGTGCGAGCCGGCTGCGCGTCTACGGGCGTGAGCGCATCCCGCGCAGCGGCGGCTTCATCATCGCGCTGAACCACGTCTCGTGGATCGACATCCCGCTGTTCGCGTACGCGAACCCACGCAACACGTACTACATCGCGAAGGCCGAGGCGCACGCCATCCCCGGCCTCGGGCAGTTCATCCGCGCGTTCGGCTCGTTCGCCGTGCGCCGCGGCGAGTCCGACCGCGAGGCGGTGCGGCGGATGCGCGAGATCGTGCGCGAGGGGGGCTGCCTCGGCGTCTTCGTCGAGGGAACGCGCCAGCGGTCGGGTGAGCTCGGGCCGATCCAACCGGGTGCCGCAATGGTGGCGGTGAAGGAGCACGTGCCGATCGTGTGCGGCGCGATCTACGGGTCGCGTGAGTGGAAGCTCGGCAACTTCGCGCCGTGCACCGTCGCGTGGGGGCAGGCGTGGAGCGTCGACGGGATGACGCGCGACGAGGTCTCCGACAGGATCGCGAGCGAGTTGCGCACGCTGACGGGCTGGCTCGCCGCAATGCACGAGAGGGGGCGCAGGCCGTGGAAGGCGACACCCCCCTCGTAGGCACCGTCGCGATCGTCGGCTTCCCGAACGTCGGTAAGTCGACGCTCGTCAACCGGCTCACGGGCACGCGCGCGGCGGTCGTGCACGAGGCCTCGGGCGTCACACGCGACCGCAAGGAGCTCGTCTGCGAATGGCGCAACACGCGCTTCCTCCTCATCGACACGGGCGGCGTCGACATCGCCGACGTCAGCCCGATGACGCGGTCGATCGCCGTGCAGGCGCGGGAGGCGGTGCAGGAGGCCGACGTCGTCCTGTTCGTCGTCGACGCGCAGGCGGGCGTCACGCCCGGTGACGAGGAGGTGGCCCAGATCCTGCGCGAGGCGCACAAGCCGGTGCTCGTGCTCGCGAACAAGATCGACGACCCGACGCACGAGACGCTCGCGCTCGAGCTGCATCGGCTTGGCCTCGGTGACCCGATCCCGATCTCCGGGCTGCACGGCCACGGCACCGGCGACCTGCTCGACGAGATCGTCGACCAGCTCGAGGTGCACGGCGGCCCGGCACGGCCGGAGCTGCCGGACGAGGCGATCCGCGTCGCGATCCTCGGGCGTCCGAACGTCGGCAAGTCGTCCCTCCTGAACAAGCTGCTCGGCCGCGAGCGGGTGATCGTGTCCGAGATCCCCGGCACGACGCGCGACTCGATCGACACCGTGCTGCAGCGCGGCGACCGGACGTTCGTGCTCGTCGACACGGCCGGCCTGCGCCGCAAGCGACGGCACCGGCAGGGGATCGAGTACTACTCGGAGCTGCGGGCGCTCGAGGCAGCAGAGCGCGCCGACGTCGCGCTCGTCCTGATCGACGCGTCGATGGGCATCGTCGACCAGGATCTTGCGGTGGCCGACGTCGCGCGCAAGGCCGACTGCTCGACGTTGATCGTCCTGTCGAAGTGGGATATCTCCGAGGTGAAGATCGAGGAGGTGCGCGGTCATCTGCGCCGGCGGCTCCGGCAGCGGCCGGCGTTTCTCGCCGTGTCTGCGAAGACGGGGCGCGGGGTCGAGCGGCTGCTCGACGCGATCGAGGAGCTGTTCGACCGGCATGTCGCGCACGTGCCGACGCCGGTCTTCAACAACGCACTCGAGGAGCTGAGGCAGAAGCGGCAGCCGCCGGCGCGGAACGGCAAGCGGCTGAACATGCTGTACGGCGCGCAGATCCGGACCCGGCCGCCGCGCTTCCGGATCTTCGTCAACGACCCGGGCATCGTCACGCGCGACTACGGCTACTGGGTCGAGAACGAGCTGCGGGACCGCTTCGGCCTCGACGGCGTCCCGGTCAGCATCGACTTCATCCGCCGCTCGTGACCGCCAAAAACGGGGCTTATCCCCGTTCGACCGCGCGACCGGCACACTCTCGCGACAGTCCCGCCAGCATCGTCGTCTTTCCTGCCCCGCATCGTCGTTTTTCGCAGTACGTCAGCTGCTCGCGGTCACGTCTTCGTCGCGACTTCAACAACGGGGATTATCCCCGGTTTAAGGGATGAGATTCCTTGTCGCCGGGGCGGGGTCGTGGGGGACGGCGTTTGCGCACGTTCTGCTCGAGCGCGGCCACGACGTCGTCCTCGGCTGTCACCACGAGGAGCAGGCTGCGGCGATCGACGCGACCGGCCGGAACCCGCGGTATCTCACGACGGTCGACCTCCGCGCGGCGACGGCGGTACCGCTCGCCGACGCGCCCGGGGACGTCGACGTCGTCGTCGTCGCCGTGCCGAGCCGCGCCTACGCGGACGTCGTGGCGGCGCTACCCGGGGACGCCCCCGTCCTCTCGCTGACGAAGGGCCTCGACCCCGCGACGGGCGAGCGTCTGTCGACCCGCGTCAGTGGCCGCGCCGTCGCCGTGCTGAGCGGCCCGAACATGGCGGAGGAGATCGCGATCGGCATGCCGACGGCAGCCGTCGTCGCGAGCGAGGACGGCTACCTCGCCGGCCAGCTCCAGCACGCGATCAACTCCTCGGCGTTCCGCGTCTACGTCAACCCGGACGTCACGGGCGTCGAGCTCTGCGCCGCCGCGAAGAACGTGATCGCGCTCGCCGCGGGCGGCGTCGACGGGCTCGACCTCGGCGACAACTCGAAGGCGTCGCTCGTCACCCGCGGCCTCGCCGAGATGTCGCGCCTCGGAGAGGCGGCCGGCGCCCGGGCCGAGACGTTCGCCGGCCTCGCGGGGATGGGCGACCTGATCGTCACCTGCTGGAGCCGCCACGGCCGCAACCGCCGCGCCGGCGAGCTGATCGCCCAGGGCCGCACGCCCGAGGAGGCGGTCGCCGAGATCGGCCAGACGGTCGAGGGCCTGACGACCGCGCCCGTGCTGCACGCGCTCGCGAAGCGCCTGCGCGTCGAGCTGCCGATCACGGACGGCGTGTGCTCCGTGCTCGGCGGCCGCAGCCTGGACGAGCTCGTCTCCCGGCTCATGGGCCGCCAGCCGACCGAGGAATGACCCTGGACGAACACCCCGCGGCTCTCGCTAGCCTTCGTCCCATGCCTGCCCGCTCATTCTCCTTCACGTCCGAGTCCGTCACCGAGGGCCATCCGGACAAGATCGCCGACCAGATCTCGGACGCCGTCCTCGACGCCGTCCTGACGAACGACCCGCTCGCACGCGTCGCGTGCGAGACCCTGATCACGACCGGCCTCGTCGTCGTCGCCGGCGAGATCACCACCGAGGTGTACGTCGACATTCCGCGCATCGCGCGCGAGCGGATCCGCGAGATCGGCTACACGCGCGCGAAGTACGGCTTCGACGCCGATACGTGCGGCGTCGTCGTGGCGCTCGACGAGCAGTCGCCCGACATCGCGCAGGGCGTGAACGCGTCGTTTGAGACGCAGCACGGCGAAGGCGACTCCCTCGACCAGGTCGGCGCCGGCGACCAGGGGATGATGTTCGGCTACGCGTCGAACGAGACCGACGAGCTGATGCCGATGCCGATCATGCTGGCGCACCGGCTCGCGCGCCGGCTCTCCGCCGTGCGCAAGGCCGACGAGCTGCTCTATCTGCGGCCCGACGGCAAGACGCAGGTGACGGTGCGCTACGAGGAGGATGAGCACGGCCACCGCAAGCCGGTCGAGATCGAGCGTGTCGTCATCTCGACGCAGCATCGCGAGGGGATCGACATCGAGACGTTGATGAAGCCCGATCTGATCGCGTCCGTTCTCGAGCCGATCCTGCCGAAGGATCTCTACGACCCGAGGCGGCTCGAGGCCAAGGACTTCTTCTACTGCAACCCGACGGGCAAGTTCGTGATCGGCGGCCCGATGGGCGACGCCGGCCTCACGGGCCGCAAGATCATCGTCGACACGTACGGCGGCGCCGCCCCGCACGGCGGCGGCGCGTTCTCCGGCAAGGACCCGACGAAGGTCGACCGCTCGGCCGCGTACGCCGCGCGCTACGTCGCGAAGAACGTCGTCGCGGCGGGTCTCGCGCAGCGCTGCCAGATCCAGGTCGCGTATGCGATCGGCGTCGCGCACCCGATGTCGGTACTCGTCGAGACGTTCGGGACGGAGGCCGAGGGCATCACCGTCGCGAAGATCGAGCAGCTCGTGCAGGAGCACTTCGACCTGCGGCCGGCTGCGATCCTCCGCGATCTCGACCTGCGGCGCCCGATCTACGCGAAGACGGCGGCGTACGGCCACTTCGGCCGCGAGGACGGCGACTTTACGTGGGAGCGCACCGACAAGGCCGACGTGCTCCGCCAGGCCGCAGGGCTCGCTACGCCGACGACGGCCTGACGAACAGCCCGGCCGCGGCCTTCTCGCTGATCGCGCGCTCGCCGTCGGTTCCGAGCGTGACCGTGAACTGATCGGCTGCGGGCTCCGCCGCGGTGACGACGAGCTCCTGTCCCGGCACGAGCCCGTTGGCGTAGAACCAGTGCAGGAGCTCGCCGTCGTGCTCGGCGAGGCGGACGATCGTCGCGCTCGTCCCGGCGGCGAGGGCTGCGAGCGGTGCGAGCTCCGCGTTCTCCGCCTGCTCGACGTCGGGGTCGACCGGCCAGCCGTGCGGGCAGCGCTCGGGATGGCCGAGCTTCACGTCGATGCGGTCGATCATCTCGTCGCTGAACGTGTCGCCCAGCTCGTCGGCGTGCACATGCGCCTCGGCGCCCGTGTAGCCCATGAAGTCGGTCAGGAGCCGTTCGATCAGGCGGTGCTTGCGGACGACCCGCTCGGCGCGCGCGCGGCCGGTCGCGGTGAGCAGCGCCTCCTTCTTCGCGCCGCGCTCGATCAGCCCCTCGGCCTCGAGCCGCTTCAGCATCTCGCCGGCCGAGGCGCGCGAGACGCCGAGCATCTCGGCGACCCGCGAGGCGAGCGGGGGAGAGCCCGCGCCCTTCGGCGTGTACTCGCCGATCGGGAAGGCGAGGAAGTAGATCGTCTCGAGATACTCGTCGATCGAATGACGGTCGGCCATCCGGTGAGTGTATGTCTGTAAGGTGTCCCTTACACCGTGAGTACCGCACATGTCCTCATCCTCGGCGCGGTCGCCGGCGGCACGATCTTCCTCGGTCTGCCGGTCGGGCGCCTGCAGAACGTGTCCGCCCGGGCCCGGGCCGGACTGTCCGCGCTCGCGACCGGCATTCTCGTCTTTCTGCTCTGGGATGTTCTCTCCGGTGCGGTGGAGCCGATCGAAGGCGCGCTCGACGCGCGGCACTGGGGCCGCTTCTCGTGGCTCGCCGCCGTCGGCGTCGCGGGCTTCGCGGTCGGTCTGATGGCCCTCGTCTACTACGGCGAGTGGATGAAGAACCGCAGCAACCGGCGCGCGACGCCGCTCGTCGGCCCCGGCGCCGCCGCGGTCGACGAGTTCGAGCAGCGCGGCCGCCTCGACTCGATGACGTCCGGCCAGAGGCTCGCGCTGCTGATCGCGATCGGGATCGGCGTCCACAACTTCGGCGAGGGTCTCGCGATCGGCCAGGCCGCGGCAACCGGCGCGGCGAGCCTCGCCGTGACCCTGATCGTCGGCTTCGCGCTCCACAACGCGACCGAGGGCTTCGGCATCTGCGGCCCGCTGAGCGGCGAGGGGACGCGGCCGAGCTGGCGCTTCCTCGCGGCGATGGGACTGATCGGCGGCGGGCCGACGTTCCTCGGGACGCTGCTCGGCAACGCGTGGTCGAGCGAGGCGATGTCGGTCGTCTTCTTCGCCGTCGCCGCCGGCTCGATCCTCTACGTCGTGCAGGAGCTCTTCGCCGTGAACCGCAAGTACGGCCACACGGTGCTCGTCACCTGGCTCGTCCTGCTGGGGATCATCCTCGGCTTCGCGACCGACTTCGTCGTCAGCGCGTCGGGCGTGTGACCCGGGAGCGGCTGCGCGAGATCGCCGCCGCCGCGAAGAGCCATTGGGGCTACGACCCGCGGCTCGTCGCCGAGTGGGCGGCCTCGATCGAGTTCCCGCCCGAGAAGCAGGTGTTCGAGGCCGAAGGCGGCTGGGCGGCGGTGATCGTGCGCGGGGACCTCTGCTGGCTCGACGATCTGTGGGTCGAGCCGGCCGCGATGGGCCGAGGTCTCGGCCGGAAGCTGTTCGGGCGGGCGGCGGCGTACGGGCGCGCGGCCGGGTGCACGCGCATGGAGTGGGAGGCCGATCCGAATGCCGTCGGCTTCTACGAGAAGCTCGGGGCCGCGTACGTCCGCGACAGCGAGCCGTCGGAATGGGGACGGGTGCTGCCCGTGCTGGGCGTTAGCCTCGTCGGGTGACGCGTTTCGCATCGGTGTACCCGCTCGTGACGGCCCGTTCGGTGGCGCGCGCGTTCACGTACGAGGTCCCGGACGGCGTCGAGCGCGGCGCCGTCGTCGAGGTGCGGTTCGGGAACGCACGACGCCGCGGCATCGTCACCGAAGTCGACGTACAGCCGCCCGACGGGATCGTCGCCGCGCCGGTCGAGCGCGTCGGCGAGACCCTGCCGCCGGCGCTCGTCGACCTCGCGCTCTGGCTCGCCGACTACTACGGCTCGACGCCTGCCCGCGCGCTCGCGCTCGTCGCCCCGTACAACGCGAAGCGCCGCGGCGACCTGCGGGCGGTCGGCGGCGCGCTCGAGGTCGAGGCGCCGCCCGAGTCGCTCTCGGACACGCAGGAGCGTGCGCTC
>JAICLU010000144.1 GCA_025925195.1 Thermoleophilia bacterium | reverse complement strand
GGTTCGGGACTCGGTCTCTTCATCGCGCGCGGGCTCGTGACGGCGATGGGCGGCAGGATCTGGGTCGAGTCCCGCGAAGGCGAGGGATCGACGTTTGCATTCGAGCTCCCCGCCGCAGGGGATTACGAAGACTCGCTAGGGAGATAGAGGAGAAATCGTGACGAGGGTGCTGGTGATCGACGACGAGGCCCCGATCCGGCTGCTGTGCCGGGTCAACCTCGAGGCCGAGGGGATGGCCGTCCTCGAGGCTGCCGACGGGCCGAGCGGCCTCGAGGTTGCGCGGGCCGAGGTGCCCGACGTCGTCCTGCTCGACGTGATGATGCCGGGTCTCGACGGCTGGCGCGTCGCCGAGCACCTGCTCGAGGACGAGCGCACGAACGGCATCCCGATCATCTTCCTGACGGCGCGGGCCGAGTTCCGCGACCGGGCGCGCGGGCTCGACATCGGCGGCGTCGACTACGTGACGAAGCCCTTCAACCCGCTCGAGCTCGCGCCGCTCGTGCGCGAGCTGCTCGACCGAATCGAGAAGGGCGAACGCGACGAGCTCCGCGGCGAGAAGCTCGCCGAGCTTCGGTCGCTGATGGACTCCGAGTAGCCGGTCAGGCGGCGCGTGGGTCGAGCGCCGTGGCGACCTCGCCGGCGGCCCCGGTCTTCTCGACGAGGATATGGTCGGCTTCGGTGTCGACCACCGTCTCGATGTCGGCGACGTCGTGGCCCGGCGCGATCACGAACCGTGTGCCGTCGGCGCGAACGGCCTCGTACTCCTCGATGCTCAAGGACACGCGCTCCATGCAGGCCGGGTTCGCGCACTCGCAGATGAAGGAGTAGACGTGGCCGTCGGAGCCGAACCTGTCGACGACGCTCAGGATGCGCTCGTTGATGGTGCGGAAGAACGCCTCGTTCGTCGCCAGCCGCTCGTCTCTCGAAGCCCCCATTCGCGCACCCAAAGTAGCCGACGTTCGCAGGAGGGTGGGCTGATTTTCGACAGTTAAACGCAAAGGGCGCCGGGTGGCGCCCTTCACGTTCTCCCAACGACGCCGGTGGGGGCCGGCGACGCGCCCTCGAGCTAGAAGCCCGCGAAGTCGGCGGTGACGACGGTGGTGCCGCCGTTCCCGAGGAAGGTGCCGCGGGCGAGGCCGATCCCGATCCGGGTCCAGCCGGCGTGCAGCAGGTTGGCCCGGTGCTCAGGGCTCGCCAGCCACTCGGCGACGATCGCCCGGGTCTGGGCGTAGGCGCCGTCCCCCCAGGCGAGATTCTCGCCCGCCTGCGGCCCGCGCACGTGGAACGCGACCATCCGAGCGTGGAAGTCGCCGTGCGAGAAGTAGTTGCCGTGCAGCATCTCGCTCGAATGCGCGCGGGCTGCGCGGGCGAGCGTCGTATCGATCTTCAGCGGCCGGAGGCCATGGGCGGAACGGGTCTGGTTGACGGCCCGAAGAAGGCTGTCGACGGCGCTGGAGCGACTCGAGGCGCCGGCCGCGGGAGCCAGGACGAACACACTGAAAACTGCCGCGAAAACAATGAGAACCTGCTTTTTCCGGAACACGAGTATGACTTTGACATCAGGTTCGGACGGCGTCAGTCCCCCAAATGGGGGAACCGGCTACCGCGCCGTCTGCGCGAGGCCGATCCCGGCCAGGACGACCGCGGCGCCGGCGAGCTGGGCGGCGGAGAGCGACTCCCGGAGCCAGGCCCAGGCGACGATCGTGGCCACGACCGGCTCGAGCATGGCCGTCACGCCGGCCCGGGTGGCCGTGACGTGCCGGAGGGCGCCGACGATGAGCGAGAACGGCGCGATCGAGCCGAGCACGACGACCCACAGGACGAGCGCCCAGACGGGCAGGTGGACGCTCGAGAGGTTTCCCTGCAGCGAGACGGTGCGGGCGATCGTGTGACCCGGGAAGCTCCACCACGGCTGGACGACGGTCCAGAACAGTGTCGCGAAGAAGAAGCCCCAGGCCATCAGCGAGATCGTGTCGCGGGAGGCCACCTCGCGCTCGGCGAGTAGGAGATACACGGCGTAGGCGACCGCCCCGATGAACGCGTACGCCACACCGAGGCCGTCGAGCGACAGCCCGTTCCACAATTGCACCATCAGGGTCAGACCGGTGAGCGACAGGCCGAGCGCCGCCCAGATCCGCCGGCGGACGTGCTCGTGCCCGAACGTCCGCGCCCAGATCGCGACGAGCAACGGCCCGAGGTACTGGATGAGCAGCGCGATCGCGATCGCCAGCCGGTGGATCGCGAGGAAGTAGAAGAGCTGCACGAACGCGACGCCGACGGCGCCGAACAGCGCGAGCCGCGGCAGTTCCCGCCGCGCGACCCTCAGCGACGCCGGGTCGCGCACGAGCGCGATCAGCGCGAGCCCGACGAAGGCACCCGCCGACCGCGCCTCGGTGAGGCGCAGCGACGAGAGGCCGGATGACAGCGCCACCTTCGCAACCGTCCCGTTGATCCCGAACAGCGTCGCGGCCACGAGGACCATGGCGTAGCCGACGGCGGGGCGCCGCGTCGAAGTCATGGGAAGAACCTACGCCGCCGGCGACACTCGCGTTCGCGCCGTCCGGTCTGTTATCTAAACTGACAACAGATGAAGCGATGCCTGAGATGCGGCGAAGAGAAGCCGCTGGACGCGTTCCATCGAGGGCGGGCGCCCGACGGGCGGCAGGCGTGGTGTAAGGCGTGCCGCAAGGACTACGGCCATGCGTACCACCTCGCCACTCGTCCCATCCGGCTCGCACAGAAGCGGGCCAGGAAGCGAGAGCTCGTCGAATGGGTCAGAGAGCTCAAGCGGGAGCCGTGTGCTGACTGCGGCGGTCGTTTCCATCCGGTCGCCATGCACTTCGACCACCCGCCGGGAGTGATCAAGGAATTCGACATCGGCTGGGCGGTCCGCGGGTACAGTCGGGAGCGGATCCTGTCCGAGATCGCAAAATGCGACCTCGTCTGCGCGAACTGCCACGCGGTCAGGACCTATCGCAGGCAGATCGGGGCGTAGCTCAGCCTGGTAGAGCGTCCGGTTTGGGTCCGGAAGGCCGACAGTTCGAGTCTGTCCGCCCCGACTAACGCGACAGCTCGGCCGCCAGCGCGGCGGCCACCTTGCGCGCGGCGATGCTGCCCTCGCGCAGCTGCCCGCCGAGGGTCGGCGTGAAGCCGACGAACCACAGGCCGGGCAGCGCAGGCCGCCCGTCGGTCTGCGTCGGCAGCCCGCGCGGCCCGACGACGCCGAGGTGGCCGACGAGGTCGTCGAGGCCGGCGCGGAAGCCCGTCGCGGCGATCACGACCTCGGGCTGGATCCGCGAGCCGTCCGCCAGCAGGACGTCGGCGGCCTCGAAGCCGTCGACGGCGGCGACCACCTCCACGCGGCCCTCTTTGACCGCGCGGACGATGCCGACGTCGAGGATCGGCGTCGTGCCGGTCGTCAGGAACGCCGTGCGCACGCCGTGCGGCGGGCGCGGCAGCCCGCGCTCGGTGAGGTCGGGGATCGCCACCCTGCGCTGCCACATCGTGAACGGGTCGACCCAACCGGGTGGCAGCTTTCGGATCGCCATCCCGAGCAGCTGGGCCGGGATCCCGAGCGTCGCGCGGCGCACGATCTGCGGCGGCGTCCGGACGCTCAGCCGCGACCGCGCCGCGCCGCCGTCGATCACATCGTGCGCGATCTCGGCGCCCGAGTTGCCGGCGCCGACGACGAGGACGTCCTTGCCGCGGTACGGCTCGGGATTGCGGTACTGAGAGGAATGGACGAGCTCGCCCGTGAAGCCGTCGCGGCCGGGCCAGTCGGGGACGAACGGCGCGCCGTTGTACCCGGTCGCGACGACGACGTGCGCTGCCTCGATCGGGCCGTCGCTCGTGCGCAGCCTCCAGCCCTCCTCGATCCGCTCGACGCGGCAGCCCGTGCGGACGTCGAGGTCGTGGACGGCGGCATAGTCGCGCAGGTAGTCGATCAGGTCGTCGCGTGCGACCCAGCGGCCGTACCGGCGCGGCATCCCCAGCCCCGGCAGCCCGGACAGCAGTCGCGGCGTGTGCAGACGCAGGCGGTCGTACCGTTCGCGCCACGCCGCCCCCGGCTCCGGCCCGGCCTCGAGCACGAGCGGGCGGAGGCCGCGTTCCTGCAGCAGCGCCGCCGTGGCAAGCCCCGCCGACCCGGCGCCGACGACGACGATCTCGTACCGCTCCACGCGCAGGTCCTACCACGCAACCGATCCGGGGCCCGGGTCGTTGTTCGAGGTAATGGCTCTCCTGAAGCGGAAGGACGCGACGCGGCGCGGGCTCATCGCGCCCACGAAGCGATCGATGCCCCGGCCCGACCCCGACGAGGCTCCACTGTCCGACGACGAGCAGCCCACCCCGCAGCCGGAGCGCCGCGAGCCCCGCCTCGAGGATCCGGGTCTCCGCGACCTGTCGACCGCCGACTACAAGGCGATCCTCAAGCGCGCCGGCAAGGAGTTCATGGACGACAACTGCATGATGCTCGCGTCGGCGCTCGCGTACAGCTCGTTCTTCGCGATCCCGTCGGTGATCATCGTCGCGGTGGGCCTGTTCACGCTCATCGCGGGCCCGGACACGATCACGAGCCTGATGCAGAGCCTGCACGGCCTCATCCCGGGTCAGGCGACGGAGCTCCTCGGCAGCTCGCTCCATCGCGCGGACTCGCATCCGGGCGGCAGCATCGTCATGACGATCATCGGCTTCGTGCTCGCGGTGTGGTCGGTGACCGGGGCGATGAACTCGTACATGACCGCCCTGAACCTGGCGTACGACCGCAAGGACCGGCGGTCGTTCGTCAAGAAGCGCGTCGTTGCGCTCAAGATGGCCGCGATCATGGCGGTGGCGTTCGCGCTCGTCGCCGTGCTGACGATCTTCGGCCCGGTCGTCGAGCACGCGATCGCCTCGCGCATCGGCCCGGCCGGCGGCGCGCTGAACGTCGCCTGGTGGATCGCGCAGTGGCCGATTCTGCTCGGCGGTCTGCTCGTCGCCTTCGCGGCGCTGCTCTATCTGGGCCCAGACGTCGACCAGCCGAAGTGGGAGTTCCTGACGCCGGGTTCCCTGCTCGCGGCGCTGCTCTGGATCGCGGCATCCGGGCTCTTCGCCGTCTACACCGCGACGTTCGCCTCGTACAACAAGACATGGGGCTCGCTCTCGGCGGTGATCGTGATGCTGACGTGGCTGTGGATCACCGGCATGGCCCTGCTGCTCGGGGCCGAGATCAACGCCGAGGTGAAGCGCAGCTACCGGCTCCGGAAGGGCTAACGATCGTTTAGAAGACCGGGTCGCTCGGGAGACGGACTGCATGGCGACTCACGACATACGCACGCAGGACAGGGACTCGCTCGCGCGGTTCCTCGGCTGGTTCAGCGTCGGCCTCGGCACCGCACAGGTGTCGGCGCCGCGCGCGATGTGCCGCCTGATCGGGGCGGAAGGGAAGGGCCGATCGCCGCTCCTGATGCGGCTGATGGGCGCCAGGGAGCTGGCCCAGGGGGCGGGCATACTCGTGCGCGCGCGGCCGACCGTCTTCGTCTGGTCGCGTGTCGTCGGCGACGTGCTCGACCTCGGGGCGCTCGCGCTCGTCGCGAAGAACGGCACCGGCCGCAAGCGGACGGCGCTCGCGATCGCGAACGTCGCCGGCGTCGTGGTCCCGGACGTCTTCGAGGCGCTGCACCTCGCGAAGCAGAAGGGCGCGCCGTCGGGCGGAAAGCTCATCCGCAAGGCGGTGACGATCGCGAGGCCGCGAGAGCAGGTCGAACATGCGTGGGGCGAGGCGACCGAGCTCCGCGAGAAGATCGACGCGCGTGGCGCGCAGGTGTCGTTCGTCGACGCGCCCGGCGATCGCGGCACGGAGCTCGCGATCGAGTTCATGTTCGACCCGCCCGCCGGCGACTTCGGCGTCGCGTTCCAGAAGTTGACCGGCCGCGACCTCGCGACGCAGCTCGCGGACGATCTGCGCCGCTTCAAGGCGCGGGTGGAGACCGGTGAGGTCGTCCGCTCGGACGGCACGCCCGACGGTCATCTGCTCGCCGACCACCTGAGGCAGCGCGCCGCGCAGCCGCTCGAGGAGGTGCCCGCATGAAGGCGACGCTCTGGCAGGGCAGGAACAAGGTCGGGGTCGAGACCGTCCCCGACCCGAAGATCCTGAACGACGGCGACGCGATCGTGCGGATCACGTCGACCGCGATCTGCGGCTCCGACCTGCACCTGTACGACGGCTACGTGCCGACGATGAAGAAGGGCGACATCCTCGGGCACGAGTTCATGGGCGAGGTCGTCGAGCTCGGCAAGGGAGTGAAGAAGCTGAAGGTCGGCGACCGCGTCGTCGTCCCGTTCCCGATCGCGTGCGGCCACTGCAACGCGTGCGCGGCCGAGCTGTACTCGCTCTGCGAGAACTCGAACCCGAACGCGCGGCTCGCTGAGAAGATGTGGGGGCATCCGACGGCCGGCATCTTCGGCTACTCGCATCTGACCGGTGGCTTTGCCGGCGGCCAGGCCGAGTACGCGCGCGTGCCGTTCGCCGACGTCGGCCCGATCAAGATCGAGAACGGCGTCCCGGACGAGTCGGTGCTCTTCCTGTCGGACGTCTTCCCGACCGGCTACATGGG
>JAICLU010000156.1 GCA_025925195.1 Thermoleophilia bacterium | reverse complement strand
TGTCGAGGAAGATGATGCGCGCCTCGTTCCACCGGTCGTCGGTGTCCGACCAGACGTACCAGTCGCCCTTCGGCCCGTCGGGATTGGTCCGCGACTCCTGGAACCACGGGTGGTCGGACGACGTGTGGTTCATGACGAGGTCGGCGATCACGCGCATGCCGCGCTGGTGCGCTTGCTCGACGAACTCCTTGAAGTCGTCGACCGTCCCGTAGTCGGGATGGATCGAGAAGAAGTCGGAGATGTCGTAGCCGCCGTCGCGCAGCGGCGACTGGTACATCGGCAGCAACCAGATGCAGTCGACGCCGAGCCATTGCAGGTAGTCGAGCTTGTCGATCAGGCCGCGGAAGTCACCGCTGCCGTCGTCGTTGCCGTCGAAGAAGCCGCGTATGTGGATCTCGTAGAACACCGCGTGCTTGAACCACAGCGGATCACGCTCGAACCATTGCTCGCTCACCGTCCCACCGCCAGCAGGTGCGACTGGCCCGGGCCGAGACGCACGTAGTTGCGGCCGACGTGCCACGTCCACTCGGCGTCGTCGGCCAGCAGATCGCGGACGCGGTACGCGGGCGCGACGCCGCTCGCCATCGGCAACACGCAGACGCCTTCCTGCGTCGCGGTCGGATCGAGGTTGACGACGCAGATCACCGTGTTGTCGCCCGTGCGCTTGAGATAGCCGAAGAGGTTGTCGTTTTCTGTCTCCAGGATCGTGATGTTGTCGAGCTGCTGCAGCGCCGGATTCTCGCGGCGCGCGTGGTTCACGCGCTGCACCAGTGGCAGCAGCGATCCGTTGAGCGCCCGTTTCTTCGCCTCGTACTTCTCGGAGTCCATGTACTCCTCGCTGCCTTCCCGCACCGGGACGTTCTCGAAGCTCTCGTAGCCGGAATAGATCCCGTACGCCGGAGAAAGCGTCGACGCGAGCACCAGGCGCGCCTCGAATGCGGGCCGGCCGCCGCGCTGCAGGTACTCGTGCAGGATGTCCGGCGTGTTCGCGAAGCAGTTCGGCCGGTAGCAGGGCGCCCAGTCGAGCAGCTGGCCGACGAACTCGAGCAGCTCCCAGCGCGAGTTCTTCCACGTGAAGTAGGTGTAGCTCTGCGCGAAGCCGGCCTTGGCGAGCGTCGTCATCATCGCCGGCCTCGTGAAGGCCTCGGCGAGGAAGATGACCTCGGGATTGTCACGGCGGATCTCGTCGATCAGCCATTCCCAGAACGGGACCGGCTTCGTGTGTGGGTTGTCGACGCGGAACACGGTGACGCCGCGCGACACCCACAACGCGACGACGTCGCGGAGCGCCGACCAGAGGTTCTTCCAGTCGGCCGAGTCGAAGTTGACGTTGTAGATGTCCTGGTAGCGCTTCGGCGGGTTCTCCGCGTACTTCAGGGTCCCGTCGGGACGCCGGTGGAACCAGTCGGGATGCTCCTTGAGCCACGGGTGGTCGGGTGAGCACTGGATCGCGAAGTCGAGGGCGATCTCGATGCCGAGCTCCTTCGCGTCGCCGACGAGCCGCTCGAACTCGGCGACCGTCCCGAGCGCCGGGTCGATCGCTTCGTGACCGCCGAGCTCCGAGCCGATCGCCCACGGCGACCCGGGATCGCCGCGGCCGGCCTTCAACGCGTTGTTCTTTCCTTTCCTGTTCGTCGTCCCGATCGGGTGGATCGGCGGCAGGTAGACGACGTCGAAGCCGAGCTCGGCGAGCCGCGGCAGCTGCGCGCGCACGCCCTCGAAGCCACCCCACGAGCGCGGGAAGAGCTCGTACCACGAGCCGAAGCGCGCCAGCACGCGGTCGACGTCGATCTCGTACGTCGGCGACCACGCCTTTTCGGATCGGTCGCCGGCTTCCGCCGCCAGCCCCTCGGCGACCGTTACCGCGTCGCGCCCGAGCAGCAGCGCGCCCTCGGCGAGCTCGCTCGACAGGTCGGACTGGCCGGCGTCCGACTTGCGACGCAGCTCCTCCTGCCACGACGCGATCCGGTCGACCCACGCCTCGATGCGAAAGCACCACATCCCGCAGGCGTCGACGGTGAAGGAGCCCGCCCAGTCGTCGTTGCCGAGCGGGACGAGCGGCTGCTCGTGCCAGCGGGACGCGCCCGCCGGCTTGTACCGCACCGCAGCGCCGAGCGTCTCGTGCCCGTCGCGGAAGATGCGTGCCGTCACTTCGACGCGGTCGCCGACCGTACGCTTCACCGGGTAGCGGCCGCCGTCGATCTGCGGCGTCACCCGCTGGATCTGGATGCGCGCCGGTGGATCGTTCGTCTTGGGAAGAGGCACCGTCTTCAACCGTTTCAGTAGGAGGCCGGACGTAAACGAGGCGGACGTGCGGCTGCCGCGCTCCAGCGGGATCCTCCTGCATCCGACGTCGCTGCCGTCGGGGAAGCTCGATGCCGAGGCATACCGCTTCGTCGACTGGCTCGAGGCCGCCGGCCAGTCATGGTGGGGGATCCTGCCGCTCGGCCCGCCGGACGAGTACGGCTCACCGTACGCGGCCCAGTCGGCGTTCGCCGGCTGGCGGGGCCTTCTGGCCGAGCCGAAGGCGCCGGTCTCGGGGCGGGAGCTCGAGGACTTCGTCGCCCGTCATCCAGTCTGGACCGGCGACTGGGCCGCGTTCGCGGGCGGTGAGGCGATCGCCGACCAGGTGCGCTTCGAGCGCGAATGGGGGGCCCTACGGACGTACGCGGGCAAGCGCGGCGTCCGCATCTACGGCGACCTGCCGATCTACGTGGCGCCCGGCGGCGCCGACCACGTCTCGCGGCCGGAGCTCTTCCAGCAGGGCGTCGTCGCCGGTGCGCCGCCCGATGCGCTCAGCCGCACCGGTCAGCTCTGGGGCAACCCGCTCTACGACTGGCCGGCGCACCGCGCGACCGGCTACCGCTGGTGGACCGAGCGCTTCGCGCGCGTGTTCGAGCTCGTCGACCTCGCCCGCGTCGACCACTTCCGCGGCTTCGTCTCGTACTGGTCGGTGCCAGAGCGGCACCGGACCGCGACGCACGGCCGCTGGCGACGCGCGCCGGGTGCCGAGCTGTTCGCAGCGGTGAGCCAGGCGCTCGGCGCGCTCCCGCTCGTCGCGGAGGATCTCGGCGTCATCACGCCGGCCGTCTACGCGCTCCGCGACGCGCTCGGCCTGCCGGGGATGGCGGTCCTTCTCTGGGCCTTCGGCGGCAGCGCCGGCAACCCGCACGCGCCGCGCAACCACCGCGAGAACGAGGTCGTGTACACGTCGACGCACGACACGGACACGGCCGCAGGCTGGTTCGAGAGCCTCGCGCGAAAGGAGCGCGCTGCCACCGGTCTCGATCGGTCCGAGCCGGCGTGGGGGCTGATCGAGCTCGCGATGCAGTCGCGGGCCCGGCTCGCGATCCTGCCCGCGCAGGACGTACTCGGGCTGGGGAGCGAGGCGCGGATGAACTACCCGGGCCGCGCCCAGGGCAACTGGAGCTGGCGGCTGCGGCGCGGTCAGCTCACGAACGCGCTGGCGCTTCGCCTGCGCGACGCCGCCACAGCGGGCGGACGAGCGGGTCGCTGACCCGTTCGACGAGGCCGACGACGCGGGCGACGAGCGGGCGGAGCAGTCGCACGACGACGAGTGCGGCGGCGAGACCGACGAGGACGCCCGCGGCCACGTCGCCCGGATAGTGGGCGCCGATGAACAGGCGGCCGACGCCGATGATGACGGCGACGACGAGGAAAATCGCCCCCGCGACGCCGTCGAACATCAGCACCGCGAACGCGATCGCGAACGAGAGGCTCGTGTGGTCGCTCGGGAACGACGCGTCGGTCGACGACGACCACGGGTGGGGCAGTGACGGGTGCGCTTCGTACGGGCGCGGGCGGTCGTAGAGGTGATGGACGACGAAGGCGGCGACGTAGGCGATCGCCGCCGAGAGGTAGGCGCTCCCGCACGCGAGCTTCCATTTGCTGTCGGCTCCGGGCCGCGCGAGGAACCAGAGCACCGCGGTGATCACGACCATGACCGGGATGCTCGCCTGCTCGATGCCGTGGAAGAGCGAGCCGACCCAGTGGTGGTGGAGCGACACGTTGTAGATCGAGTGCTCCCACCGCCAGTCCACGGGGCAAGCGTATCCTCCGAGCGTGCAGATCCTCGCGGTGGGCGTCGCCCCCGGCCGGCTGCTCGACTCGCTGACCTCCGCGGGCCATGCCGTGCGCGCCGTCGCGGGCCCCGGCGAGGCGGAGCTCGCGGCCCGGAGCAGTCGTGCCGAGGTCGCGGTGACGGAGCACGACCCGGCTGCCCTGAAGCGGCGGCTCGGGACGGTGCCGGTCGCCGTGTGGCTGCCCACGGCGTCGAGCGACGGCGCGGCCGAGGCGCTCGCGTCCGGCGCCGACGAGGCCCTTCACGCCGGCATGGGACGCCGCGAGCTGCTGGAACGGGTCGCGGCCCTCGCCCGGCGGGCTCCCGGCGCGGAAGCGGTCGTCGAAGCCGGGCCGTTGCGCCTCGACCGTGACCGCGGCGAAGCCACGTGGCGGGGACGCCGGCTCGCGTTGACGGCGCGCGAGCGTGACGTGCTGCACGAGCTCGCGCGCGCCGGCGGCGCGACGGTACGACGGGAGCATCTCTACCGCAGCGTGTGGGGCTACGCGATGGCGCGGGGCGACCGCACGGTCGACGTGAACGTGAAACGACTGCGCGACAAGCTCGCGGCCGAGGTCGGAGCGCCCGCGACGATCGCGACGGAGCCCGGCGTCGGCTACCGCCTCGTCGTCGCCGCCGAGGCTGTCACAGCTCTGTAACACGGCTGTCACCGATCTGTAACGGGGGCAACCCCCGTTGCGCTCTAGCGTCGTTCTCGACAAGGAATCGACAAGGAGACGACACGGATGCGTCTGGCATTGGTGCCACGCACGACTGCGTTCTACGACCTCTTCGCCGCCGCCGGCCGCGCGGCGCACGAGGCGGCACGACTCACCGAGATCCGCTTCCGCGAGGTGCCCGACCAGACGGTCGCGCACGCGCGGGTGAAGCAGCTCGAGACCGAGGGCGACACGATCACCCGCGACATCTTCGAGCTCCTCAACACGCAATACGTGACGCCGTTCGACCGCGAGGACATCTACGGCCTCGCCAAGGCGGTGGACGACGTCGTCGACTTCATCGACGAGGCGTCCGACCTGCTCGACATCTACAAGATCGACGCGCCCATGGACCAGGCGATCGCCCAGTGCCGCGTCCTCGTCGACGCGACGGGCGAGCTCGAGCGCGCACTCGGCTCGCTCCGGAACTTCAAGGGCGCGCAGGAGGCGATCCTCGCGATCAAGCGTCTCGAGGACGACGGGGATCGCATCTCACGCGACGCGATCGCCTCGCTCTTCGAGGACGAGGACGTCAGCCCGCGCACGATGATCCGCTGGAAGGACGTCTTCGAGGCGCTCGAGCGCGCGATCGACGCCTGCGAGACGGCGGCGCACGCCGTCGGCAACATCGTGGTGAAGAACGCATGAACTGGACGCTGATCGCCGTCGTCGCAGTCGCGCTCTTCTTCGACTTCACGAACGGCTTCCACGACGCCGCGAACGCGATCGCGACGAGCGTCTCGACGCGCGCGCTGTCGCCGCGGGTCGCCGTGCTGTTCGCGGCCGCGCTCAACTTCGCCGG
>JAICLU010000049.1 GCA_025925195.1 Thermoleophilia bacterium | reverse complement strand
CGCGCGGGACCTCGCTCGTGACAACGTGTCACAAACGCGCCCCGCGCCGGACTGGTCGGACCTGGAGACCGTGCTCCGCAAGGCGCGGTCGCGCGTCGACGACGCCGTGCACGGCGCGACGCGTGCGCCGTACGTCGCGCTCGACCTGATCGCGGGCGCGCAGCACTGGTCGCTCGAGGAGGGCTACGCCGCCGAGGAGGACGCGATGGCGGAGCTGCTCGTCTCGCCGCAGGCGCAGGCGTCCGCGTACGCGTTCACCGTCGTCGAGCGCCGGTCGAAGAGGCCGCCGGCGCTGCCCGACGCGAAGCCGCGCCGCGTGCAGAAGGTCGGCATCGTCGGTGCCGGCCTGATGGCGACGCAGATCGCGACGCTGTTCGTCAAGCGCCTCGAGGTGCCGGTGGTGCTCCGCGACATCGAGCAGTCGCGCATCGACGAGGCGCTGAAGACGATCCGCGACGACGTGGCCGAGCGCAAGCCGTTCCTCGCGACGCTCGTCGACGGCGGCACCGGCTGGGAGCAGTTCGTCGGCTGCGACATCGTGCTCGAGGCGGTATTCGAGGAGCTGGACGTCAAGCGCGAGGTGTTCGCCGCGGTGCGCGAGGTCGCGCCCGACGCGATCCTGATGACGAACACGTCGTCGCTCTCGGTCGAGGAGATGGGCGCCGACGTCGGGCTCCACTTCTTCAACCCGGTCGCGCTCATGCCGCTGGTCGAGGTGGTCAGGCATGGCGGGACGAGCGACGAGGTCTTGGCCACCGCATGGGACACCGTGAAGAAGCTCCGCAAGCGCGGCGTCATCGTCGGCGACTCGCCCGGCTTCGTCGTCAACCGCGTCCTGACCCGCGTGTCGCGGACGCTGATGGACGCGCTCGAGAACGGCAACTCCTCCGACGAAGTCGACGAGGCGATGCTCGGCCTCGGGATGCCGATGGCGCCGTCGGTGCTGATCCAGATGGTCGGGCCACGCGTCGCGCTGCACGTGCTGGAGACGATGCACGCCGCCTATCCGGACCGCTTCCCCCTCTCGCCCGCGCTGGCCGCGATCGCGAACGGCGAGGTGCCGGTGCCGACCGGCGACAACCGGCGCAGCGTCGAGGAGATCCGCGGCGCGGTCCTCGAGGCAGCAGCCGACGAGATCGGGCACATGCTGGCCGAGGGCGTCGTCGGATCGCCCGCCGACGTGGACGCCTGCCTGATCCTCGGCGCCGGCTATCCGTTCTTCCTCGGCGGCATCACGAAGCACCTCGAGCAGCTCGGGCTCGCCGATTACGGCAAGATCCCGGCGTAGTGGCAGACGACTTCCGCATCCACGTCACGACCGACGATCCCGACGCGCTCCTGCAGCGGCTCGGCGAGACCCGCGACCACCCCGGCCGCTTCTCGGTCTCCCGCGACGCCGACGACGTCTTCGTCTACGCGAACACGTATGCCGAGGCCCAGCGCGCGAGCGAGCTCGTCGGCGGCCCGACCCGCATCGAGCACTGGCTCGAGGCGGAGGAGCGCTGGGACGACGAGGCGCCGAGCGAGACCTGGGAGCAGGAGGAGCTCGACCATGGGCACGCCCCGTGGGAGGTGCGGGTCGACTGCGGCTCCCGGCACGCGGCCAAGGAGCTGGCCGAGCAGCTCGAGGCCGACGGCTACCGGCCGATCCGACAGTGGAGCTACCTGATCGTGGGCTGCTCCTCGCGGAAGGACGCCGACGCCCTCGCGGCCCGCGTCCACGGGAGCGTCGAGCCGGGCGGCGAGCTCGTCTGGGAGACGCTGCCGGGCAACCCGTTCGCCGTGTTCGGCGGCATGGGCAGCTCCGGCACCCCCGCCGGCTGACCCGGGCCTGACAAAAGACCTGTTGACGCCTCCGCTCAGGGGGCTATGCTTGCGGTAGCGCGACTCGCTCACTTCAGGGGACTCGTGAGCGCGCACCTTTCGAAGGAGCAGCACAACGTCGTGCTGCGCACATGCAAGAAGCCACCCAGCCGACCATCCTCTCCGAGGCGGCCGATCCTCTCGCCGCCGCCGCATACCGCGCCGAAGCGTGGGCGGGCGAGCCGTTCCTGCGCGCAGGCGAGGACGCGGAGGCCGTGCTCGCTCCAGGCACCGCCCGGCGGCGTGCGCTCGACGAGGCGATGTTCGAGATCGAGGCGGGCCGGCGGACGCCGAGCTCGCAGTGGCGGATCCGCTTCGGGCTGCTGCTCGGCCTCGAGCGCGTGCTCGCCGAGCCCGAGCCGAAGACGGCCGGGGGGACCGCGCTTCGCCGCCACCAGATCGACGCGCTCGCCGGGATGCTCACCGAGCTGATCGCCGCGCGGCAGTTCAAGGAGGAGCCGGGCCAGGCGCTCGTCGAGGTGATCGAGGACGACGACGAGGAGGACGAGGACGGCATCCTGATCGACGACGCGCCGAGCGACGAGGACGTCCTCGAGGAGGAGGACGAGCCGCTCTCGCCGGAGGAGGACCCGGGCGCCGTGCGGCGGTACCGCTTCCGTCATCCGACCGCGTCCGGCAAGACGATCGCGGCGGCCGGGTTCGTCGAGGCCGCGCGCACGCTCGGCGTGCTGATCCTCACGCATCGCCGCCTGCTCGTCTCGCAGTTCGACCGCGACCTGACGGCGGAAGGCTACGGCGACCGGTTCACGCCGGCAATCGAGACGGGCATGGAGCCGCTGAAGCAGGACCCACTGACCATCCAGACGTACGCGTGGTTCGCGCGGCACGTCGACACGATCAGCCGAGACGCCTACCAGCTCGTGATCTGCGACGAGGCGCACACGGCGCTCGGCGAGAAGACGTCGGCTGCCATCCGCTCGTGGCCCGAGCCGATCTACATCGGCATGACCGCGACGGAGGAGCTGATCGCGAAGCAGGTCAGCGACGTCTTCCCCGCCTCGGTCGACGACCTCCCGCTGCAGGACGCCGCGCGGCGCGGGCTGATTGCACCGCTGCGCTGCCTGCGCGTGCCACCGGTCGCCGCGATCAACTCGGTGCCGATCGTCGGCGGCGACTTCGACCAGGAGATCCTCGCGAAGACGCTCGACCATCAGGCGCTGAACCAGGCGGCCGCGTCGCTCTACCGCGACCGCTTCGACAACACGCCGGGGATCGTCTACGCGGCCGGCGTCGAGCACGCGTACAACCTCGCGCAGGAGTTCCGGTCGGCCGGGATCAAGGCCGAGGCGGTGTCGGGACGCACGCCGCCGGTCAAGCTCGCCGAGACGCTCGCCGCGTACGAGCGCGGCGAGATCAACGTCCTGATCAACGCACAGCTTCTTGCCGAAGGCTGGAACTCGCCGCGCGCGACCGTCTGCATGCACCTTGCGCCGACAGCGTCGAAGCGCGTGTACCAGCAGCGCATCGGCCGCATCATGCGGCTGCACGCGCGCAAGGAGGCGGGCATCGTCGTCGACTTCGTCCCGAAGGGCGCGACGCACAACGAGCGCGTCGTCTCGCTGCACTCGCTGCTCGACGCGGACTTCTACCGCGAGGGCGCGCGTGTCACTCCTGCTCCGCGCCGCCGGTCGCAGCGCCGCGCGCGCCGTCGTCTGACGCCGGCGCCGTGGCTCGTCCCCGTGACGCCCGACGTCCGCCGTCGCATCGCGGTGATCGTGCGCGAGTGGCAGCGCGTCGACCCGCGCTTCCTCGACGACGAGGAGCAGCGGTACTGGGCGACCATGGCCGGCCGGCAGATCCGGTTCGACGAGCGCTCGTCGTTCGTGCAGAAGCTGACGGAGGGGAAGGCGTCGAAGGGCGCGCTCGAGCAGTTCCTCTCCACGGCCGCGGCCGAGAACCCGAACCGGCGGCTGCGGATGATGGCGTTGCAGGACCGCGTGTCGATGCGGGTCGAGCGCGCCGACTTCGACGACCTCGTCACGCTCGTGACCCAGGCGCCGACCTGGGAGAAGGAGCGGCTGCACGGCATCCGCGTGCTCCTGCGCGCGATCGCCGAGGCGAAGCCCGACGCGCCGGATCAGATTCTCGCGCGCTGGACGTGGCGGCTTGCGAAGGCCACGCGGAAGGTGCAGGACCGGCGTGCCTCGAGTGAGCTGCCCGAGGCGAAGCGGTTGCTCGGCGCTCTTGCGAACTCGCGCGGGCACCGGCACGAGGAGAACGCCGCACGGCTCGTGAAGATGTCGAAGGAGCAGCCGCTGCAGGTCGGCGCCGCACTGCTCGCTTCAGCCGAGGGCTACACGCCGCGGGCGACGCGGCTGATCGAGGACGCGCGGGAGGAGCTCGGCGAGATCCACGAGGTCGCGCTGGCGCTCAGCGAGAACCTGCCGGCGCCGAAGCAGCAGCCGTCGCGCAATCGCCGCCGCCGCCGGCGCAAGAAGAAGCCGGGCGAGAACGGCGCCGCCGCGACGCCCGAGGGATCGGCGGACGAGAAGGCTGCAAACGACGGAAGCGACGCGAAGCCGAAGCCGAAACGACGCCGACGCCGCAAGCCGCCGGCCGCGTCAGGCGCCGGCGCAGCGGACGGCGGCGCAGCGGGCGGCGGCGATCGCGCCGCGGACGCTCCGGCCGCCGGCTGAGCCGCCGAAAAACGTCACGAAAGCGCAACGGGGGTTGCCCCCGTTACTAAGACGTCACGAAGAGGACGTGGCTCAGGAAGCCGGGCCGTCGGGGCCGTCGTCTCGCTCTTCCTGCTCGTCGCGCTCGCGCAGGAAGCGCGTCAGCTCGGCTGCGAGCGAGTCGCCCGACGGCAGGTCGTCCTCGGCGCTCAGCATGTCGACGCGCCGCTCCAGCTCCTCGACGTAGGCCGACGTGTCGGCGTCGGTGGAGACGGCCTCGCTCACCTGCTCGCTGTACTCGTCGGCGGCCGTCTCGAGATCCTCGGTGTCGACCTCCATGTCGAGCAGCTCGGCGAACCGGTCGACGAGAGCGAGGGCAGCGCGCGGGCTCGGCGCGAGCGAGACGTAGTGCGGGACGGCAGCCCAGAGGCTGAGCGACGAGATGCCGGCGCCCCGAGCGGCGTCGAGCAGGACCCCGACGATGCCGGTCGGCCCCTCGTAGCGAGACGGCTCGAGACCGAGCTCCTCGACGAGCTGCTCGTCCGTCGCCGCCGCCGTCACGGGCGCCGGCCGCGTATGCGGGACGTCCGCGAGCAGCGACCCGAACGTCACGACGCGCTCGACGCCGAGATCCTGCGCGAGCCCGAGCACGAGACCCGAGAACGTGCGCCAGCGCAGGTTCGGCTCGGTACCGATCAGGATCACCGCGTCGCGGTCGGAGCCCGGCAGGCTCGCGTGGAAGAATCCGTTGTCCGGCCACTCGAGCTTGCGCGTCAGCCCGTCCTCGAGCGACACCATCGGCCGCGTCGCCTGGAAGTCGTAGAAGTTCTCCCCGTCTATCTCCGCGAACCGCTCGGCGTCCCACGCCTTTGCGAGATAGCCGGCCGCGAGCGACGCGCCCTGCCCGCCGTCGTTCCAGCCGCGGAACGCCGCGATGAGCACCGGATCGCGTAGCTCCGGGCGATAGGAGACGTTCAGCTCGGACATTGAAGAAGTCTAGTGCGCAGGTCGCCAGACCCGGACGACGAGACCGACCGTCCAGGCGAAGAGCGTGGCCGCAAGCGTCACGTGCAGCAGCACGACCCACCACGGGATCGTGCCGTACATCCGGTACTGCGCCTCCCCGACCGCCATCTGTCCGATCAGGATCGCGAGCAGTGCCGCGCAACCGCGCACGAGCCAGAGAACGCGGTTCCGCCACGCCCACCCGGCGAGCAGCAGGAAGGCCGCGCCGAAGATCGCCACCGCCTTGACGTGCAGGGCGACCGAAGGCTCGAAGGTCCCGACCCGCTGGACGTACTTGCCGCCGCTCGATCCGGGGAACTTCCCGGCCGCGGTCGCGAAGGTCCCGGTGACGACGAGAAACGTCACGGCCGCGAACAGGAATCCGGAGAGCTGGCGCGCGCGCAGTCCGAGCGCAGCTCCGGCGCCCCGCGCAGCGACCACCACACCGAGCCCCAGCACGACGAGCGAAAGGAGCAGGTGCGTGATCACGAGGTACGGATTGAGGTCGTAGTAGATCGTGATCGCGCCGAGCGGCGCCTGGGCGAGCGTGCCGACGAACGTCGCCCACGCGACGACGCGTACCGCGCGCGGAAGAGCCGCGAACAGCGACGCGACGGCGAGCAGAAGCGTGGTCACGACGGTCGCGGCCGCAACGACGCGATTGCCGAACTCGACGTCGGAGTGGAAGCCCTGCGCGGGCAGGAACTCGTTCGGCGTGCAGCCCGGCCAGTGCTCGCAGCCGAGCCCGGAGCCGGTCAGCCGTACGGTCGTGCCGGTGGCGACGATCAGGATGAGCATCCCGACCGTCAACCAGGCGAGACGACGGAACGCGGTGCTGGAAAGCTCGAATCGGCGCGGGAGCGCGCTCGCGGCGGTGCTCACTCCCGGATTCTAGCCCGGTTCGCGCGCCGTCACGGCGACGCCGCTGCCGTCCTCGACCGAGCCGATTCGCGCGAGAAAGAGGTCCCGAGCGCGAAACTCCGCTTCGAGCGAGAGGGACTTGTCGGCGGGCAGGGCGACGAGCAATCCGCCCGCCGTCTGGGCGTCGTAGCCGAGGGCGAGCAGCTCCTCGGGGACGCCGTCGGCGTCGACCGGCGCGAACTCGCGGTTGCGCGGATCCCCGCCGGTCCGGACGCCTGCGCGCGCATGCTCGAGCGCCGCGCCCAGCGGCGGCACCGCGTCGATGACGATCCTGACGCCGCTGCGCTCCGCCATCTCGTGCGCGTGTCCGAACAGCCCGAAGCCCGTGACGTCGGTGACTGCGTGCGGCTCGAACGGCCGCAGCAGGTCGGCCGCCTCCTTGTTCAGCGTCGTCATCCACGCCACCGCATCGGTGACGTCGCCCTTCGCCGCGAGGACGAGGCCCGTGCCGACCGGCTTCGTCAGATACAGCGCGTCGCCGGGCCGTGCGGTGCTCTTCGTCCAGATGCCGTTCGGATGCACGGTGCCGACGACGGCCAGGCCGTACTTCGGCTCGACGTCGCGGATCGTGTGGCCGCCGGCGAGCAGCGCGCCGGCAGCCTGCACCTGCTCGGCCGCGGCGCCGAACACGGCCGCGAGCACCTCCGTCGGTAGCTCTTCGGGAAACGCGGCGATCGAGAGCGCGAGCAGCGGCGAGCCGCCCATCGCGAACACGTCGTTCAGCGCATTCGTCGCGGCGATGCGCCCGAACGCCGCCGGATCGTCGACGAGCGGCGGGAAGAAGTCGAGCGTGAAGACGATCGCACGGTCGTCGTCGAGCTTGTAGACGGCGGCGTCGTCCGCGGGCGCGAGCCCGACGAGGAGGTTCTCGGCCTCGACCGGGACGAAGCCCTCGAGCAGCGTCTGCAGGCGCGCAGCCGAATACTTCGCCGCGCAGCCGCCGCCGACGGTGAGGCTCGTGAGCGAGGTCACGGTGCCATCGTACGAAGACGCCGGCTTCCGACGCGGCGTTCCCGGCTTCCTGATAGAGAACCCGTGTGGCAGAACGCGCAGCGCTGATCACGGGTGGGTCGTCGGGTATCGGACTCGCGATCGCGCGCATGCTGCGCGACGAGGGCTATGACCTGACGCTCGCTTCGCGCCGCGCCGAAAAGGTGCAGGCCGCGGCGGAGGAGCTCGGCGCGGTCGCAATCGCGGCCGACGTCGGCGACGCGGACGCGTGCGCGCGGCTCGTCGCCGAGCATCGCGATCGGTTCGGGAGACTCGACGTGCTCGTCAACTCGGCCGGCGTCGGTATCGCTGGCACGATCGAGCAGCTGCCGGCGAAGCACTTCGATCTGCAGGTCGGCGTCAACCTGCGCGGGCTCTTCCTCGTCACGCAGGCGGCCCTGCCGCTGCTGCGCGAGTCGCACGGGCTCGTCGTCAACCTCGCGTCGATTGCGGGCACGCTGCCGACGCCCGGGCTCGCGACCTACGGCGCGACGAAGGCGGCCGTCATCTCGCTCACGAAGTCGCTGAACGAGGAGCTCGACGACGACGGGGTGCGGGCGATCGCGATCTGCCCCGGCTTCGTCGACACGGCGATGGCCGAGTGGAGCGGGCTGCCGGGCGACGAGATGATCCAGCCCGAGGACTGCGCCGAGGTCGTCCGCATGTGCCTGCGCCTGAGCCCGCACGCCCGCATCCCGCAGGTCGTGATCGAACGCATGGGCTCGCGCAACGGCGACGTGCCTCTGTCCGGCGCGTAAGCGCGGCGCCTCCGCCGTGGCCGCCAGCGATAATCGACTCGTGGAGGCCCGAGCCGATGACGATTCGCGAGAGTGAGCGCGCCGCCGACGACTTCCTCGACTCGTCCCGATCCGTGACCCGGCCGTGATTCCGCCCGCATTCGCCGTCGTCGCCGTCTCGGCCGTCCTGCTGGCAGGCGGTGCGACGAGGGTCGACCCGCCGAAGGGCGGCCCATGGCGGCAACTCGGCAAGGCGGTCACCTCGCGCCCCGGAAAGCTGGCGCACTTCTTCAGGACGGCGCAGAGCCCGGAAGCGCTCGCCGTCGTCGCCACCTCCGGCTCGCCGAAGCCGATCCACCTCACGTGGTTCAGCTACTGCGAGTTCGAATCGGACGATGCGGAGACGGAGGAGAACGAGGCGACGCTCACAGGTAGGCGGCGACTCTCCGCGCTTCCGCACGTGCTCGAGGGTGCGACGCTCTGCAACGTCTCGGTGACGATGCGCGTGACGGGCGGCCGCGCGTCGGCTGCCATCTTCAGCCGCTGACCGGTCACCGACTCCGGCCGGGCTAGAGCTCGCCGGGGGTCCGCAGGATCTTGTAGATCATGTAGAGCCCGATGAGGACGGCGAGCGAGAAGCCCACGATGCCGACCCATTCGAAGCGGTGGACGCGAACGACGATCGCCGAGGCGAGCAGCAGCGCGCCGATAATGATCGAGGCGCCGACGCGGTTGGCGATCGAGCGGAGATGGACCTCCATCTCCTCGAGGCCGACCGGCTGGATGCCGATCTTGAGGCCGCCCTGCTCGATCTCGGACAGCACGTGGCTGATGTGCCGCGGGAGCCGCGTCAGCGGATCGAGCTGGGTGTAGAGGTAGGAGAAGAGCCGGTTCGGCTCGAGGCGGCGCTCGGCCTCGACCATCATCACCTCGATCGCCTCCTCCTCCATCAGGCCGATCGGGTCGAGCTCGGGATCGAGGACGCGCGCGATCGAGTCGGCCTGCGCGAGCGTCTTGCCGACGAGTGCGAAGCTCGTGGGCAGCGCGATTCCGTGGTCGAGCGCGATGCGCTGCAGGTCGGCGAGCGACTCGCCCGCCTTGATGCCGGACAGCGGCCGCCAGTGGAACCGCGGCAACTTCCGGCGCACCTCGTGCACGAAGCCCGGCTGGTCGGACTTCACGGTCGTCAGCGACATCGAGATGATCAGGTCGGCGACGTCGTCGGCCCGGTTCTGCGCGAGCGCGAGCAGCAGGAGCGACAGGCCGCGCCGCGTGTCCTCGTCGAGCCGCCCCAGCAGCCCGAAGTCGAGCAGCGCGAGCCGCGCGTCCGGTGTGAGCAGGATGTTCCCGGCGTGCGGGTCGGCGTGGTAGACGCCCTCCACGACGACCTGGCGGACGTACGCGCTGAAGAACTGCCGCGCGAGCTCCGACGCGAGGTCGGGTGCGAGCGTATCCCCGTCCTCGACGCGCGTCCCTTCGATGTACTCGAGCACGAGAACGCGCTCGGTCACGTGCGGCCGGATCACCTGGGGGACGACGATCCGGTCGTAGTCCTCGACGAGACCGGCGATCAGCTCGGTGTTGTGCGCCTCCTCGACGAAGTCGAGCTCCTGACGCAGGTGAATCTCGAGCTCGTCGGCGAGCGCCTCGACCTGCAGCAGCGACGCCGTCTCGGAGTGGCCCGACAGCAGCTTGGCTGTCGAGCGAAGCACGGAAAGGTCGAGCTCGACCTGCTCGACGATGTGCGGCCGGCGCACCTTGACGACCACCTCGCGACCGCTCTTCAGCAGGGCGCGATGCGTCTGCGCGATCGACGCGGTCGCGAGCGGCTCCGGGTCGATGCTCGCGAACACGTCGTCGCCGAGGTCGGCGCGGATCGTGGCGTCGACGTCGACGAACGGCACCGGCGGGACCTGGTCCTGCAGGTGCGTGAGCTCTTCGATGTACACGTCCGGCAGCAGGTCCGGCCGCGAGGACAGCAGCTGCCCGAGCTTGATGTACGTCGTCCCGAGCTCCTCGAGCGCCGACCGGAACTTCTGCGCGTTCTCGCGCGTCGCCTCGCGGCTGCCGCGGACGCCGATCTCGGCCAGGACCTGGCGGATGCCGCCACGCCGGGCCACGCGTCCCACGGTCAGCGCACGGCGAGTGCGGTCGAGGCGTGCACCCACGTCACGCAAATGTCCGTGTTGGCCGCCACGGAAACACCGCCGCCTCGCAGGTGCGAGGCGGCGGGAAGGGCATGGCGGGACAGCGCCTTGCGCCGTCCCGCGCCTAGTTCAGGATCCAGCCGCCGTCGTTCATCCCGAGGGGCTTGAAGAACCCGCCGAGCGAAACTGCAAGGAGAGCGGCGAACACGAGCAGATACAGAAGCCGCGCCTTCGTCATGTCGTCACCTCCTCCCTCGACCTAGAACCGGACATCCTGGAGTGCCTCAGCCGCCGTGCGGTAGAGGTGCGCTGCAAGCCTGTCGTCGCCGCGGCGCGCTGCGAGATCGCCCTTCGCGACCCACGCTGCGGCCCGGTGGCTCGCCGAGCCGAGCTGATCGAAGCTCGCCTCCGCCGCCGTGAAGGCCTGCTCGGCGCCGTCGAGCTGGTCCTGCTCCAGCAGCGCGCGACCGAGCACGAGCTGCGCGTTGCCGATCTCGTCGAGATAGTCCTCGTGGCCCTCGAGCAGCCGCAGCGCATGCTCGGCCTGCTCCTGAGCCTTCCCGGGCTCGCCCGTGCGCAGGTTGATCTGCGCGAGTGAGGACACGGCCTGGGCGGCGTCCTGGTCGAGCCCGTTGTCGAGCGCGATCGAGAACGCCTCCTTCAGGAGCGTCACCGCCTCGTCGGTCTTGCCGAGCAGGAAGTTGAGCCCGCCGAGGTTGTTCGTCAGCCGGCCGACGTGGACGCGGTCGGAGAGCTCCTCGAACGCCGCACGCGCCTTCTCGGCGTACGAGCGGGCGAGCACCCAGTGCCCCTCGCGGTCGGCGACGAGCGACGCCTGGAAGAACGCAGAGCCGATCGTGCGCGGATCGTCCGCGTCCTCGGCGAGCTGGAGCGCGCGCTCGATGTCTTCGCGCGCTGCTTCGTAGTCGCGCATCCGGCGCCAGCACCGCGAGCGCCAGGAGAGGATGTTGGAGCGAAGCGAGTCGGACGGCATGCCGGAGCGCTCGGCGAGCGCGAGCGCCTCGTTCAGCAGCCCGAGCGCGGTCTGCACGCTGTTCAGCTGGTAGCGGCAGACCCCGAGCGCGTAGAACACGTCGGCGCGCTCGAGATCGGAGAAGGAGCCGCCCTCGACGATCGCCCGCGCCTCGTTCAGGAGCTGCAGGCCGAGCCGGAGCGAGCCGAGCCGCATCTGCGTGCGACCGGAACCGGTGAGCGCACGAACGGCGAGCTCGGGAACGCCCATCGCCTTCGCCGCCGGGACGAGCGTGTCGTACTCGCGGGCCGCCTCCTCGTTGCGCGTCGCCTCGTACAACGCCTCGGCGCGGGCCAGCGCGCCTTCGAGCCGGCCGCGCTCGTCGGTCGCGACGCCGTTCGCGAGGAATCCCGCGTCGACGCCGAGCCGGACGGCGAGCCACTCGATCGTCTCGGCGGTCGGGCGGGTCTTGCCGCGCTCGATCTGCGAGACGTACTCCTTCGAGAAGCGCTCGCCCGCGAGCTCGCTCTGCGTCAGCGCTGCTGCGACGCGCAACTGGCGCAGGCGCTCGCCCAGCCGGAGGCCGCCGCTGCCCTTGGTCGTAGCGGCGGCGGAACGGTGACGGATGGCGGCGGAGTCTGTGTCCATCGGGCGGCTGCGGTGAAGTGAAGTGCACACTTCACCAAAATGCAAGATGTCCCGTCGGGCATCCCCCGGAAAGGGCATGTTTGCCGGGAATTCGAGTGAAGCGGACGATAGCGCAAATCACTTGACCGAGCTACTTGACTGATTGGGACATGGCTCCTATAGTGAGGCCACCTTGCAACCAGGCCGGACGCCAGGCTCGGGTTTGCAAGGGGTGCGCCGGACAATCCGGTGACGGGCAGGAGGCGCGGCTGGGCCGCAGAGCCGAGCTTCCGAAGCCCGCACAGGATCGGCGAACCTCTCGAGGAGGCCCCCGGAGCCGCAGCCGGGGGCCTCTTCGTCATCGAGGGGCCGGATGTCGCTACGCCGCGAGCTGCTCGGCGGCGCGATGCTCGCGCCGCGCGACCGGCCGCACGGTCACGACCGCGACGATCGCCGCCGCGAACGCGATGCCGGCGCTCGTGAGGAGTGCCGCGTGCAGGCCGTTGACGAAGTTCTGGGCCGATTGCGCCCGGGTCGCGTGCGGGACGACGTACGAGGCGAGGATCGCGCCCATCAGGGCGATCCCGAGCGAGCCGCCGACCTGCCGGAAGCTGTTGAGGACGCCCGAGCCGACGCCCGCCTTGTCGATCGGCACCGAGGCCATCGCAGCCGAGGTCATCGGCGACATCGTCATCGCCATCCCGAAGCCGCCGACGATCATCGGCGGCAGCAGCACCCAGTACGACGTGTGGACGCCGATGCGCTGGTAGAGCAGGCCGCCGATGCCGAGCAGTGTCATCCCTGCGCCCATCAGCCAGCGCGAGCCGATCCGGTCGGACAGGTTGCCCGCGATCGGCGCGATCACGATGATCAGGCACGTCATCGGCAGGAACGTCGCCCCCGCCTTGGTCGGCGAGTAGCCGAGGACGTTCTGGACGTAGAGCGACACGAAGAAGAAGACGCCGAACATCCCGAGCGAGACGAGCATCGCGACCGTGTTCGCGCCGCTGAACGACGAGATACGGAAGAGCGAGAGGTCGAGCATCGGCAACCGCTGATGCCGCTCGACGAGCACGAACGCCGCGAGCAGCACGGCCGCCGCCGCAAACAGGCCGACGATCTCGCCCGAGCCCCAGCCGTGCCCGTTGCCTTCGATCAGCGCATAACAGAGGGCGAGGAGCGCGAGCCCGGAGGTGGCGAGTCCCGGAAAGTCGATGCTCTGCTCGTGCGACGTGTCGCGCGACTCTCGGATCACGAGCCGTGAGACGACGATGCCGACGATGCCGACCGGGACGTTGACGAAGAAGATCCAGTTCCAGTTCAGGTTGTCGACGATCAGGCCGCCCATCAACGGGCCGATCGCGAGCGCCATCGCCGACACGCCGGCCCAGATGCCGATCGCGCGGCCGCGCTCGCGCGGCGCGAACGTCGCGGTGATTATCGACAGCGTGGCCGGGTTCATGAGCGCCGAGCCGGCGCCCTGGACGGCGCGCGCCCCGATCAGGAAGCCCGAGTTAGGAGCGAACCCGCACGCGAGCGACGAGAGCGTGAAGATCGCGAGACCGACGAGGAACATCTTGCGGCGGCCGTAGTAGTCGCCGAGCTTGCCGCCGGTGATCATCAGCGCCGCGAACGTCAGCGCATAGGCCGTCACGACCCACTCGAGGCTCGAGATCGACATGTGGAGGTCGCGCTCGATCGACGGCAGCGCGACGTTCACGATCGTGTTGTCGAGCATGATCATGAAGAGGCCGAAGGCGACCGCCGCGAGCGTCCACCACTTCCGGTTCTCCTCAGCGAAAATGCGACCCTTCATGAGATGAGCGACTGTATCTGGCAGCCCCCGCCCGACCGAGTGGCACGCTCGCCGCTGACCCGGCTGATCGGCCGCGTCGGCGCGCGCGACTACCACGACCTGCAGCGGATCTCGGTCGAGGACCCGGAACGGTTCTGGCCGGAGGCGGTCGCCGACCTCGGGATCGAGTTCTCGCAGCCGTGGAGTCAGGTCGTCGACGACGCGCGCGGGCCGATGTGGGCACGCTGGTTCGTCGGCGCCCGGATCAACGTGGCGCGGGCCTGCGTGCACCGGTGGGCGGGCCTCGAGGGCGAGGCGGTGGTCGGCCGCTACGAGGACGGCGCGCGCGAGACGCTGACCTGGGCCGAGCTCTCACGCCAGGTGACGCAGCTCGCGGAGGCGCTCGTCGAGCTCGGCGTCGAGCCGGGCGACCGCGTCGCGATCTTCATGCCGATGTGCCCGGCCGTCGCCGTCGCGTCGAACGCGTGCGCGCACGTCGGCGCGGTGCAGGTGCCGATCTTCTCCGGCTTCGCCGCGCCGGCGATCGCGTCGCGGCTCGAGGACTCCGGCGCGAAGGTCGTGCTCTGCGCCGACTGGTCGCTGCGCCGCGGCAAGCGCGTCGAGATGCGGCAGACGCTCGACGACGCCGGCCGGTTCGACGTCGAGCACGTCCTCGAGTGGAACCGCGAGACGCGGTCATGGCCGGAGCTCGTCACGAAGCAGCCGGGCACGCTCCCGCCGCTCGAGCTCGACTCGGAGGCGCCGTACCTGCTGGCCTACACGTCGGGCACGACCGGTACGCCGAAGGGCGCGGTGCACGTCCAGGGCGGTTTCCTCGTCTCGATCGCGCGCGAGGCGGCGTACCAGACAGAGATCGAGACGGGCGGGAGAGTCCATTTCAGCACCGACATGGGCTGGATCATGGGGCCCTGGACCGTCGTCGGCGCCGGCGCGTGCGGCGCGACGATCGTCTTCGCGGAGGGCGCCCCCGACTGGCCCGACGACCGGCTCTGGGAGCTCGTCGAGTCCGAGCGCGTGACGATGCTCGGCCTCTCGCCGACGCTCGTGCGCGCGCTGATCCCGAAGGGCGAGCCGCAACACGACCTGTCGTCGCTGAAGGCGTTCTGCACGACCGGGGAGCCCTGGAACCCCGACCCGTACCGCTGGCTCTTCGAGATCGTCGGGGGCTCACGCGTGCCGATCGCGAACATCAGCGGCGGCACCGAGGTGGGCGCGTGCTTCCTCAGCACGTGCCTCGTGGAGCCGATCAAGCCGGTCGCGCTCGGCTTCCCGGCGCTCGGCCAGGACATGGACGTCGTCGACAACGACGGCAACCCGGTGCGCGACGAGGTCGGAGAGCTCGTGTGCCGGCGGCCGTGGCCGGGGATGACGCGCGGCATCTGGCGCGACGACGACGGCTCGCGCTTCCTCGAGACGTACTGGTCGCGCTTCCCCGGCATCTGGACGCACGGCGACTGGGCGTCGGTCGACGCCGACGGCTACTGGTTCCTGCACGGCCGCAGCGACGACACGATGAACATCGCCGGCAAGCGGATCGGGCCGGCCGAGCTCGAGTCGGCCGCGATCGGCAGCGGCATCGTCGCCGAGGCGGCGGCGGTCGGCGTCCCGCACGAGGTGAAGGGCGAGGTGGCGTGGATCTTCTGCGTCGCGCGGCCGGGCGAGGATCCGGACGACGCCCGCGTCTCGACCGCGGTCACGGATGTGCTCGGGAAGGCGTTCAAGCCCGGCCGGATCGTCTGGGTCGACGCGCTGCCGAAGACCCGTTCCGCGAAGATCGTCCGTCGCGCGGTGCGCGCGCGGGTGCTCGGCAAGGATCCCGGCGACCTGTCGTCGCTCGAGAATCCCGAGTCGCTTGAGCAGATCGAGCCTCAGGCGACGAGCTCGCCGCAGAGGTAGAGCCGGCCGTCGCGCGTCTCGGAGATCGGCTCCCACGGCCGGTGCGGCTCGCTGTGGCCGGGCCTGAGCAGATGGACGACCTCGTGGCCGCGCACCTGCAGGAGCTCGGCGATCAGGCGGCGATGGCAGCGCCACCAGAGCGTCTCGGCACACATGAAGCACGGCGACGCCGACGCGAGCGCCTCCGCGAGCGCCGCCTGGAACTCCTCCGATCCCATCCACTCGGCATAGCCGCGGAACGCGGCGACCCGGATGCACTCGAAGCGCTCGCCGCCGGTGCGCCGCCCGCCGAGCCCCTCGGCGTGCCGGTACGCAATGCCCGCGGACTCGACCGATGCGGCCAGCGCCTCGCTGCCGAACTGCGGGTTGCGGCGAGAGCCCGGGAAGCGGCGGACGTCGACGAGCGTCGCCACCCCGGCCTCCGCGAGGCACCGCACGAGCTCGCCGGCGTCGCGGGTGCCGTGACCGATCGTGTGCACGCGCACGTGCCTAGACTTGCAGCCTGATGCGCATCGCGCTCGCCCAGATGAATCCGATCGTCGGCGATCTCGCCGGCAACCGCGACGTCATCCTCGGCCGGATCGACGAGGCGAAGGCCGCGGGCGCGGACCTCGTCCTGTTCCCCGAGCTCGCGGTCACCGGCTATCCGCCCGAGGATCTCCTCCTGCGGCCGGGCTTCGTGCGCGCGGCAGAGAAGACGCTCGAGGAGATCGCGCACGCGTCGCGCGGCACGGTCGTCGTCGTCGGCGCGCCGACCTTCGACCGCGACCTCTACAACGCCGCCGCCGTCTGTGCCGGCGGCGAGATCAAGGCGCTCGTCAAGAAGCGGTTCCTGCCGAACTACGGCGTCTTCGACGAGATGCGCTACTTCGCGCCCGGCAACGAGCTGTTCCTGTTCGAGCACGGCGACACGCTCGTCGGCGTCACGGTCTGCGAGGACATGTGGCAGCCCGGGCCGCCCGCGACCGACCTCGCGCTCGCCGGCGCGCAGCTGCTCGTCAACATCTCGGCGTCGCCGTTCCACCTGCTGCGCGACCGCGAGCGCGAGGAGATGTTCCGGACACGGGCGCGCGACACGTCGGCCTTCGTCGCCTTCTGCAACACGGACGGCGGCCAGGACGAGCTGATCTTCGACGGGCACTCGCTCGTCATCGACGACGAGGGGACGGTGCTCGCGCGCGCGCCGGGCTTCGAGGAATGCCTGCTCGTCGTGGACGTCGACCCGTCGTCGGTCGTGCAGCGCCGGCT
>JAICLU010000201.1 GCA_025925195.1 Thermoleophilia bacterium | reverse complement strand
GCTGAGCGTGTACGAGCCGGGCCTGTCGGGCGCCCGCAGCCGCAGGACACCGCCGCCGTTGCGCCCCTTTCGCTTCCCGAGCTGCCAGCGGTAGCGGATCGCATCGGTCGACACGCCGATCTCGAACGGCTTGCCGGCGCGTGCGGGAATCCGCTTCGCCGCGAGCGCGATGTAGCGCAACCGCACGTGCACGCGCCAGCGATCGGCCGCCGGCGTGCTGTTGCCCGCGAGGTCCAGCGCGCCGACCTCGAGGGTGTACGTGCCGGGCCGCAGGAGATGCCCGTGCGCGTTTCCGGCCCACGCGACCTTCCCCGATTGCGGATGGAACTGCGTCAAGAGAATCCGCCGGCCGCCGAGGAAGAGCGTCAGTCGCGCCGGTTTGCTGAACGTGTACGAGAAGCGCACGAAGTCGGCCTGCCGGTCGTGGTCCGGCGAGAACACGTCGCGGTTCTGCAGAACGTTGACGATCTTCGGCGCCTGCGTGTCGAGCCGGATCGGGTTCGGCAGCACGATCGTCTGGTGCGCACGTGCCAGGTGCACCTTGACGCGATACGTGCCGTCGTGGGCGAGTGTGCCGGCATCGGTCTTGCCGTCCCAGCGGAACGAGGTCTCGCCGCGAGCGACGTGCACCCCGCCGGCCAGCGTCCTGACGTCGTGGCGGCCGGCGTCGACGACGGTCGCGGTGAGCGTGTCGCCGTGGCGAAGCGAGAACTTCACGGTCGCGTGGCCGCGCGCGCAGCCGCAGGTCGGCGAGAAGCCGAGCTTCGGGCCGACGACCGTCCGGTAGATCGGGCTCTTCGTCAGCTTCAGCCGCTCGGTCACGGCGAACGCCGCGGCGGTCGCGACGAGCAGGAAGACGAGCGCCGCCGAGGTCAGAAGCCGCTGCAAACCTCGTCGATTCTATGTCGCGGAGATGAGAATTCCGTTATAGAGCGGTCTGCACGCGCGGCCTCGCCCACGAGCGGATGCCGTACCCGACGAGCCCGAGGCCGAGCGCGATCAGGCCGCCGAGCAGGATCCACTGCGCCTCCGGGACGTCGAGGAGCTTCAGCCCGCTCAGGACGAGGATCGTCCCGAGCGCGACGCGGAGGATCACGTCCGGCAGCCGGACGGTGAAGCGGCTCGAGATGAGCACCCCCGGGATCGAGCCCGTGAGGAGCCACGCCGTCGCGTGATAGTCGACGTTGCCGGCGACCATGTGCCCGACCCCGGCGACCCAGAGCAGGGCCGCGGCGTGGAAGATGTCGGTGCCGACGATCTTCGACATCGTCAGCGGATAGACGAGCACCATCACGAGCCCGAAGAACGTGCCGCTCCCGACCGACGTCAGGCCGACGACGAACCCGAAGACGGCGCCGATCAGCACCGCCAGCACCTTGTCGCGCCTCGTCAGCAGGAACGGCGCGTCGCTCGCCTGCATCCCCTTCTTGATGAACGACTTGGCGAGGAAGCCGAGACCGCCGGCGACGAGCGCCCCGCCGACCGCGTAGCTCTCGATGCTCTGCGCCGTCGCGCCGTAGTGGTGCTTGATCAGCGTCGCGACGCCGACGCCGGCGAGCGACAGCGGCCCGGAGCCGAGGAACATCCACAACGTCAGCCGCGCGTGCACGGTGCCGAGGCGCCGGTGGCGGATCGCGCCGAACGACTTGAAGATCGCCCCGTGCAGGATGTCCGTGCCGACGGCATACGTCGGCTTGAAGCCGAAGAGGATGACGAGGATCGGGGTCATCAGCGAGCCGCCGCCCATGCCCGTCAGCCCGACGATCGAGCCGATCAGCAGGCCCGTCAGGGTGAACTGCCAGGTCATGCGGTCGCGCTGAGAACCATGCCGGCGGCGATCGTGTCGTTCGTCGCCTCATCGATCAGGATGAACGCGCCCGTCTCGCGGTTCTCCGCGTACGGATCGACGGCGAGCGGCTCGGAGAGCCGCAGCCGGACGACGGCGATGTCGTTCAGCTCGAGCCGCTCCGCCCCGGCGCCGTCGGTCAGCGTCGCGATGTCGACGACCGAGACGATCTCGTCGGCGATCGCCCGCACCGTGCGGGTCGTGTGCTTGATCGCGAGCTTCGCGCGCTGCTCGAGCGGCCGCTCGCTCATCCAGCAGACCCGCGCCTCGAGCTCCCGCGCCACCGTCGGCGGCCGCTCCGGGTCGGCCAGCATGTCGCCGCGCGCGACGTCGATGTCGTCGGTGAGGCGGACCGTCACCGACTCGGGTGGGAACGCCACGTCGATGCCCCCGTCTGCGGTGTCGATGCCCGCCACGGTCGACCGGAGGCCGGACGGCAGCACGACGACCTCGTCCCCCGCGCGCCAGACGCCGCCCGCCACCGAACCGGCGTAGCCGCGGTAGTCGGGGTGCTCCGCCGACATCGGCCGGATCACCCACTGCACCGGCAGCCGCCGTGCATCGAGGTTGCGGTCGTTCGCGATCTCGATCGTCTCGAGCTGCTCCAGCAGCGCCGGGCCGTCGTACCACGTCATGTTCTCGCTCGCCTCGACGACGTTGTCGCCCGTGAGCGCCGAGATCGGGATGACGCGCAGGTCGGCCAGACCGAGCGTTTCCAGGTCGCGCACGATCTCGTCGTAGCGCTCCTGCGACCAGTCGACGAGGTCCATCTTGTTGACCGCGACCACGATGTGCGGGACGCGCAGGATCGTCGTGATGTACGCGTGGCGGCGCGTCTGTTCGACGACGCCGTTGCGGGCATCGACGAGGATCACCGCGACGTCGGCGGTCGACGCGCCCGTGACCATGTTGCGCGTGTACTGCACGTGGCCCGGCGCGTCCGCGAGCTGGAAGCGGCGCCGCGGCGTCACGAACGAGCGGTAGGCGACGTCGATCGTGATCCCCTGTTCGCGCTCGGCGCGCAACCCGACGGTGAGCAGCGCGAGGTCGACCGTCGCGTGGCCGCGACGGCGCGACGCCTCCTCGATGTGCTCCATCTGGTCGACGAAGATCTGCTTCGTGTCGTAGAGGAGCCGGCCGATCAGCGTCGACTTGCCGTCGTCGACGGAGCCGGCGGTGACCAGGCGCAGAAGCTGCGTGTCGCTAGAAGTAGCCAACGCGCTTCCGATCTTCCATCGCCGCTTCGCTGACCCGGT
>JAICLU010000060.1 GCA_025925195.1 Thermoleophilia bacterium | reverse complement strand
GTCCGCACGCTGTACGCGCACCTGGAGGCGATCGACGTCCACGTCGGGGACGAGGTTGCCGGCGGCGCCGTCCTCGGCCGGGTCGGCGCGACCGGCGACGCGACGGGCCCGCACCTCCACTTCGAAGTGCGCGTGCACGGCGCCGCGATCGATCCCCTCGGGGCGCTCGTCCGCCTGCCCGGCCCGGGATCGACCGGCTGAGGGATCGGCCGGCTCACGCCCGGAGGCGTGAGCCGGCGGTTGTCCCTCGTCCTAGCTGCCCCCCTCGCACCGCACCGAGGGTGGCGAGGCCAGCGCCGCAACCGAATCGGCGTCTGCCCTCATCTGAATGACGCACAGCGGAGACCAGACTTGCGCGGGCTCTCGAAGGTCGCCGCGCTCAACCGCCTTCGATGGGCTGCGCGACTTCCCAGATGTGGTCGTCCGGATCGGCGAACGCCGCCGTCCGCTGGCCCCACGGCCGGTCGATCGGCCCGTTCAGCAGCTCGACGCCGCGCCCGCGAAGCAGCTCGATCGCCTCGTCGGCACTGTCGACGAAGATCGTCAGCTGCAGCCGGGAGCCCTTGCCGACCGCGCCCGGCGCGATCATCTCGCCGGCCGAGCGGGCGTCGACGAGGTTGATCATCGTGTTCTCGAACCGGAAGAGGACCGACGTGTCGTCCTCCATGAGCGGGGCGAGCTCGAACGCACGCGCATAGAACTCCTTCGCGCGCGCCTTGTCCTCGACGAACAGGGTGATCGCGCCGACGTTGTGCTTCATCGCAGCTCCTCGTGTTGGGGGAGGTCGTCCGTGATCTCGAACCACGGCGCCTTCGAGCCGACGAAGATGTGCTTCGCCGGGCGGATCGACGGCTCGTCGCGCAGCGAGCCGAGCGCCACGTGCAGCCACCCGTCGTCGCTGACGACCGAGTAGAGCGGCGAGCCGCAGACACCGCAGCGGGTGTGGTTCTTGCCGTCGGGGTCGCCCCAGACGAGCAGCCGGTCGGCGCCCTTCGTCAGCTCGAGCTTCGAGCCCGCGATGCCGGCGAACGCCTTGAACGCCGAGCCCGTGTGCGCACGGCAGTTCGAGCAGTGGCAGTTGATCGAGTAGTCGAACTCGTCCGCGACGCGGTACTCGACCGCGCCGCACTCGCATCGTCCGGTGAGTGACGTCATGCCGGTAAGACTGCCCGCCGCGCAGGCACTCATCGGCGGTCCACGACGAAGGACGGCCCTCGGGGCCGCCCTTCGCTCCTCGTCCGGAGGCGTTAGACGCCGGCCGGAATCGTCATCGAGGCGGCGGTCTGCTTCGAGGAGGCCTTCTTCGCGAAGAGCCAGCTGCCGGCGCGGAGGGCGCCGCCCACCGCGAGGATGACGAACCCGAAGCCCGACAGCAGCAGCGCCACTCCGACGACGATGCCGAAGTTGCCGAGCTGGTCTGCCATGTAGCTCACGTTCAGGGCGGTGGACAGCGCCGTCTCGGTCACCCACACGTTGCGGGCGGCGTTGTCGACCGGCCGCCCGTTGGACATGAGCGCCTTCGTCGCGTCGTTCGTGCCCTTGCCGTCGGCGGTCGCGTAGTGCGGCATGTTCGCGTAGGTGACGCCGCCGGTCGCCTCGTACGCATGGATCCGCATGTAGTCCGCGAAGCAGCGCGCGCGGGCGCCGGAGTTCACGGCCTGGCCGGCGACCGAGCAGGTCGGCAGTTTGATGCCCGCCGGCAGGCCGGCCTGCCTGGCCTCGGCGGCGATGCCGGCCGGTGTCATGTCGGGCGTCCCGACGATCTGCTGCTCCTTGAGCGACGACACGACGGTGTTCTTGCCGTTGGCGCCGAGGACGATGGCCGCGACGCCGAACGCGATCAGCAGGATCCCTGCTGCGACGCCGCCGAACTCGAGAATCTTTTTCATGGTGCCCTCCGTGTTGAGGCTTCGCTGGCTTGCACGGCCATCGTCCTCCGGGACAGGGGCGGCGGCAGCGGGGCGGACACTGAACCGGCTGCGGGTTTCCCACACACGAAAAAGCGGCCCGCCGCAGGGGGCCGCTTCGTCGTTCTGAGGGGGAGTTTTCGGGCACCGGCCCCGCCGCACGGGGGCCGAAGGGGATGTGCCGTACTGGGTGCATCCTGCGCCTCGGCCTCCACTTGATTCCTCACCTTTCGGGTGGTTCTGCGCGGCGCTTCACTTCTGCCGGCAAGGCGGCACGAAGTCGTCCACTCCCGTCCGTAGGGTGAATGCGTGGCCAAAGCGGCAGTCCAGTTCTCGTGCAGCGAGTGCGGCTACACCGCCGGCCGCTGGTTCGGCAAGTGCCCGGGCTGCGACTCCTTCGGGACGCTCGTCGAGGAGGCGATCGGCAAGCAGGCCGCGGCGAAGGCGGCGGCGAAGCCGCTGCTCCGCCTCGTCGACGTCCAGGTCGAGGAGGCGGCGCGGATCGCGACCGGCGTGCCCGAGCTCGACCGGGTGCTCGGCGGCGGGCTCGTTCCCGCCTCGCTCGTCCTCGTCGGTGGCGAGCCCGGCGTCGGCAAGTCGACGCTCCTCCTGACCGCGCTCCGCGCGATGAGCGCCGACCGCCGGACGCTCCTGATCACCGGCGAGGAGTCGGTCGCGCAGGTCAAGCTCCGGGCCGAGCGGCTCGGCGGCGCCGCGAACGTCGAGATCCTCGCCGAGACCGAGCTCGACACCGTCTGCGAGACGCTGATCGCCGAACGGCCCGAGGTGTGCGTCATCGACTCCGTCCAGACGCTCTACTCCGCCGACCTCGGCTCGGCGCCCGGCTCCGTCGCGCAGGTTCGCGAGGCGGCCGGCCGGCTGCTACGCGTCGCGAAGGAGAACGGCATCGCGACGATCCTCGTCGGGCACGTGACGAAGGACGGCTCGGTCGCCGGCCCGCGCGTGCTCGAGCACCTCGTCGACTGCGTGCTCCAGTTCGAGGGCGACCGCTACCGCGCGCACCGCGTCCTGCGCGCGGTCAAGAACCGGTTCGGCTCGACGAACGAGCTCGGAGTCTTCGAGATGACGGGAGCCGGGCTCGTCGGCGTGCCCGACCCGTCCGAGGTGTTCGGCCGCACCGTCGACGGCGAGCCCGGCGCCGCCGTCGCGTGCGCGCTCGAGGGCACGCGCCCGATGCTGCTCGAAGTGCAGGCGCTCGTCTCCCGCAGCGACCTCGCGATGCCGCGCCGTGTCGCGACCGGCGTCGACCCCAAGCGGCTCGCGATGATCGTCGCGGTGCTCGCGCGGCACGCGGGTATCGGCCTCGGCCAGGCCGACGTGTTCGTCAACGTCGCCGGCGGCGTGCGGATCGACGAGCCCGGCGCCGACCTTCCGATCGCGCTCGCCATCGCGTCGGCGGCGAAGCGCGCCCCGGTCCGCGCCAGCCTCGCCTCGTTCGGCGAGATCGGCCTCACCGGCCGGTTGCGCGATGCGACGCAGGCCGACCGCCGGCTCGAGGAGTGCGCGAAGCTCGGACTCGCAGGCGTCGTCGCCCCTGCCGGTACGCCCACGCGTGGCAAACTGCGCGTGGCGCAGGCCGAGACGCTGCGCGAAGCGATTCGAGCGGGACTGGATGGCGAACGAGTCGAGAGAGATCCGGAGGCATGACCGGCTGAGCGACGAGCTCGGCTTCACCCGCACCCCGTACGAGGACGACCCGCGCCGCGACCTGCACCTGCTGGCCGCGATCGAGAAGGTGGCCCCGGGCACGCCGCTGCGGCAGGCGGTCGACGACGTCATCCGCTCGCACGAGGGCGCGCTGATCGTGATCGGCGACCCGCAGGAGCTCGCCTTCCTCTACTCCGGCGGCCTCAAGCTCGACGCGCCGTTCCGACCCCAGCTCCTCTACGAGCTCGCGAAGATGGACGGCGCGATCGTCGTCGACACCGCGGTCAAGAAGCTCGCCTGGGCGAACGTCCAGCTGATGCCCGACTCGACGATCCCGTCCGACGAGACCGGCACGCGCCACCGCACCGCCGAGCGCGTCGCGAAGCAGACCGGAGCGCTCGTCGTCAGCGTCTCCCAGCAGCGGGAGACGGTCACGATCTTCGTCGGCCAGGCGCGCTACCAGCTCGACCCGGTGGCGGACGTCCTCGCGAAGACGAACCAGGCGCTCGCGACGCTCGACACGTACCGGCAACGGCTCGAACAGGTGCTGACCCGGCTGACGGCGCTCGAGTTCCAGAACACGGTCGTCCTCGACGACGTGCTCGTGACCCTGCAGCGCGCCGAGATGACCTCGCGGATGGCCGAGCGGATCGAGCGCGACTGCATCGAGCTCGGAGGCGAGGGGCGGCTGATCCGGCTGCAGCTCGAGGAGCTCGTCGGCAACGTCCCGGCCGAGCGCGACGCCATCGTCCGCGACTACCACGCTGCCGGCGCGGGGCCCGAGGCGACGATCGCGCTCGAGGGGCTGCGGGCGCTCCGCTACCAGGAGCTGCTCGACTTCGACCGCCTCGGCGAGCTGCTCGGCCTCTCTCGCGGCCTCAACGCGCTCGACCACGCGATGCAACCGCGCGGGTACCGCGTGCTCTCGAACGTGCCGCGCCTGCCGGAGTCGGTCGTTCGCAAGGTGGTCGCCGATCTCGGCTCGCTCGACGCGATCGTGCGGGCCTCGCAACGCGATCTCGAGGCGGTCGAGGGCGTCGGCGCCGTGCGGGCGCGGGAGATCCGCGAGGGCCTTCGGCGGCTGCAGGAGCACAATCTCGTCGACCGCTATTTGCAGCTGTAATCGGCCAAAACACGCGAAAAACCTCGTTTTCCAGGCGGTTTTCTGGTAGAGTTGTCTTTCCTGGGCCGGCGCCCTCGCGCGCCGGCTCTTTTTGGAGGAAACGGCGAACACGAAGGGGAGAGGCGGCTTGTACAAGGTCGGCGACAAGGTGGTGTACCCGCACCACGGTGCCGGGACGATCGTCAAGAAGGAGTCTCGCGAGGTTCTCGGGCAGAAGCGCGAGTACCTGACGATCAAGATCCTGCACAACGACATGACGGTGCAAGTCCCGAGCGAGAACGCCGAGAAAGTCGGCCTCCGCACGGTGATCGGCGAGAAGGAGGTCGCGGCCGTCCTGAAGGCCCTGACCGGCGGCTCGACCGAGATGCCGAAGAACTGGAACCGCCGTTTCAAGCACAACCGGGACAAGATGAAGACCGGCGACGTGATGGAGCTCGCCGAGGTCGTCCGCAATCTTGCGCTGCGCGACCACGAGAAGGGCCTGTCGACGGGCGAGAAGCAGATGTTCGTGAAGGCGAAGAAGATCCTCGCCTCCGAGCTGATGTACGCGAAGAACATGGACGAGGACGAGTGCCACGAGTGGCTCGAGGACGTCCTCGCGACGAAGGCCACGCCGAAGAAGCGCGCGACGAAGAAGGCCGTCGCCGCCACCGCGTAGCGGCCCGTTCCTGATGTCGGTCTGGGCGATCCTCGTCGCCGCCGGGCGCGGGGAGCGCCTCGGCCTGGACCAGCCCAAGGCGTTCGCGAAGCTCGGTGCCGACCCGCTTCTCGCCGAGCCGCTGCGCCGGCTCGACGAGTCGCCGTGGGTCGACGCGATCGTCGTCGTCGCGCCCGCCGGGTGGGAGGAGCCGGCGATCCTGCTCGCGGAGGAGCTCGGCTGCGGCAAGGTCAGCGCGTGCGTGGCGGGCGGCGACTCGCGCGCCGACTCCGTGCGCGCCGGCCTGACGGAGGTTCCCGCCGACGCGGTCGCGGTGCTCGTCCACGACGCCGCGCGGCCGCTCGTCGGCGACGACGTGATCGAGCGCGTCCTCGCACCGCTCGCCGAGGGCTGGGACGGCGTCGTGCCCGGGCTGCAGGTGGCCGACACGCTGAAGCGCGTCGGCGGCGACGGCGCGGTCGCCGAGACCGTCGCACGCGACGGGCTCTGGGCCGTGCAGACGCCGCAGGCATTCCCTGCGGACGTGCTCCGCCGCTCGCTGGCGAGCGGCGGCGACGCCACCGACTGCGCCGGCTCGGTCGAGGCGGCAGGCGGGCGCGTCAAGGTCGTGCCGGGCGATCCGCGGCTCCTGAAGGTGACGACCGCCGACGATCTCGCGAAGATCGCGGCATGGCTGTGACCGCGATCGTGTTCGACGTCGGCGAGACGCTCGTCGACGAGACGAAAGACTGGGAGGCCGCCGCCGACGAGTGCGGTGTGCCGCGCTTCACGCTGATGGCGCTCGTCGGTGCAGCCATCGAGCGCGGCGAGTCGCACCGGCGCGCCTTCGAATGGCTCGGCGTCGAGCACGTCCCGCACGGGTTCGCCGAGGGCGACCTCTATCCCGACGCGCTGCCCTGCCTGCGGGCGCTGCGCGAACAGGGGCTGCGGGTCGGCGCGGTCGGCAACATGGGCGTCGTGCACGAGGACGTCGTCCGTCCCCACGTCGATTTCGTCGCATCGTCCGAGCGCTGGGGCGTCGAGAAGCCGTCGCCCGGGTTCTTCGCGCGTGTGTGCGAGGCCGCCGGGCGCGACCCGCACGAGGTCGTGTACGTCGGCGACCGCGTCGACAACGACGTGGCGCCGGCGCTCGCGTTCGGCATGCAGGCAGTCCACGTCCGCCGCGGGCCGTGGGGCCGCCTGCACGAGACCCCGCCCGGGGCGCGCAGCATCGAATCGCTGCTGGAGCTGACCTGAGCGAGTTCCGCGTCGGTACCGGGTTCGATGCGCACGCGCTCGAGCCGGGCGTGCCGCTCGTTCTCGGCGGCGTGCCCATCGAGCATCCGAGCGGCCTCGCCGGCCACAGCGACGGCGACGTACTCGCGCACGCGCTCACGGACGCCGTGCTCGGCGCCGCCGGCCTGGAGGACATCGGCGCGCTGTTCTCCTCCGACGACGTCGCGCTCGCCGGAGCGGATTCGATTGAGCTGCTGCGCGAGGCGTGGCGGCGCGTGCAGGCGGACGGCTGGTTGCTCGCGAACGCCGACGTCGTGCTGATCGGGCAGGAGCCGCGGCTCGCTCCGCACCGCGACGCGATGCGCGCGCGCCTCGCGGACGCGCTCGGGGTCTCGCCGGAGCTCGTCGCCGTTCGCGCGACGACGACAGACTTCCTCGGCTTCACGGGCCGCAAAGAAGGACTTGCCGCCCAGGCCGTCGCACTCTTGCGACGGTGAAGCTGCGCATCCTCACGCACGCCGAGCGCGATCTCCGCGGGTCGCTCGACTATCTCTGGCCACAGTTCATGGCCCACGACCAGGTCGTCAACACGTTCTGGCCGCGCCTCTACGAGTTCTTCCCCGACTTCCAGTTCTGGGTCGTCGACGGCCGCGAGACGGTCGGCTACGCGTGCACGGTCCCGGTGCGCTGGGATGGGCTCGCGGAGCCTCGTGGGATCGACTGGGCGCTCAGCAACGGCCAGTCGGGCGAGCCGACGACGCTGTGCGCGGTCGTCGCCGGGCTGCAACCCGACTATCGCGGCAAGGGGATCAGCGCCGTTCTCCTGCGCCGCATGACGGCGCTCGCGACGGCGCACGGCTTCGACGCGATGATCGCGCCGGTGCGGCCGACCTGGAAGGAGCGCTACCCCTTGATCCCGATCGAGAGCTACGTCAAGTGGCGGCGCGAGGACAGCTTCCATTACGACCCGTGGCTCCGCACGCACGAGCGCATCGGCGGCGAGGTGCTCGACCCGGCGCCGCGGTCGATGACGATCACCGGCTCGCGGGAGGAGTGGGAGGAGTGGACGGAGCTCCAGTTCCCCGAGGACGGCGACTACGTCGTGCCCGGCGCGCTCGCGACGGTGCGGTTCGAGGGCGGCGTCGGGACGTACGTCGAGCCGAACGTCTGGGTGCGGCATCCGGCCTGATTCCTACGCTTCTTGCATGGCGCCGAAGCCGATCGACCAGTGGAGCCCCGACGAGCTGCGCCTCGAGATCACGCGCCTGACCGAAGAGCTCGCGCGCCGCGCCGCGGCGCCCGCAGCGGGCCGCAAGCAGGCCGCAGACGTCGTCAAGTCGTGCGAGAACTGGGTGCGCGGTCATGCGTGGGACGAGACGTTCACACCGGAGATGGTCGAGGACGAGCTGGCCGTCCACGAGCGGAAGACGAACAGCGATCTGCAGCCGATGGAACGCGAGCGGCTGCTGCAGCTCTGGCGCGCGCTCTATGGCGAGCGCTACCCGCAGGCCGCTTAGCGGCGCTTCGCGTTCTTCTGCGCCTTCTCGAGGCGCCGGCGCATCTGCCGGTTCGTCGCCTCGGGCGCGAGGCCGCCGGCGGCGCCCTGCTGCTCCTGCATCTCGAGCAGCGCGCGCCGCTCGTCCCGCGTCAGCTGCGACATGGCGGCCTGCGCCTTCATCGGGTCGCGCATCGCGCCGGTGCGCTGCATCTTCTTCATCGCACTCGCGAGCTCCGGGTTCGAGCGCTCGATCGCGGCGTTCGAGGCCTTCTCGATCCATTTCTTGAGGTACGGGACCTTCATCAGGCCGAGGATCACCGGACGCAGGTAGCGGCCGTTCTGGATTCGCCCGAGCAGGGCGACGAGGCCCAGGAGGAAGACGAGGAAGAGCAGGATCCAGACGGGGATCAGCAGCGTGGCGATCGAGGCGAGCATCGTCGGGATGGTAGCCGCCTAGGCGGGAAGGGAGATGCTGTCGCCGGAGACGTGGACGAGCCCGTCGCGGGTCAGCGCCGCCACCGCCTCCTCGTCCTGCGGGTCTTCCCCGGCGAGGACGGCGCGCAGCGCCCGGGATCGCCGTTGCCGGAACGAGCCCTCGAAGGCGCTCTGCTTGCGGAGCGGCTCGTAGCGCCGGCCGCGGCTCGGGCACGCGGCCGCGAGCGGGCAGATCTCGCAGCGCGGGATGCGTGCGAGGCAGACGGTTGCACCGAGGTCCATGAGCGCCTGCGCCGCGGCGCTCGTGAACGCGGCGCCCGTCCGCTCCTGGATGCGGCGTACGTTGACGTCGACAGGCAGCACGTCGGCGCCGAGTGCGAAGCAGGCGACCGCGTCGGCCGTGTACCGGCCGACGCCCGGTAGCTCCGTCAGGTCGTGCGGCCAGCCGTGGGCGGCGACATGCTGAGCGGCGCGGTGGAGGTTGAGCGCCCGGCGGTTGTAGCCGAGCCCCTGCCATTCCGCGATGACGTCCGCCGGGCCGGCCGCCGCGAGCGATCCGACCGTCGGCCACCGCTCGAGCCAGCGCTGCCAGCGAGGAACGACGCGGTCGACCTGCGTCTGCTGCGCCATCACCTCCGACACGAGAATCGCGTACGGATCGCGGGTCGCGCGCCACGGGAGCGAGCGCCCGCTCGCCGCGTACCACGTCAGAAGCTGCTCTTGCACGGGCCAAGCCTAGGCGTCGTACCGGGCGAGCTCCTCGTCGAGGGCGCGTTCGAGCGCCGGCGCGAGCCGTCCGTGGGCACCGCTCGCATCGTCCCGGACAGCCAGCCGTCGCCAGTGGCGTGCGACGATCGCGACGACGGCGGCCGCGGCCAGCAGCCCTGCGATCGGCAGCAGCCAGGCAAGAAGCCCGAAGCCGCGCGTGGGCGGGGCTGCGAGCACGCCCTCGCCGAACTCGCTGACGAGCTGCGAAGTGATCTCGCTCTTCGTCTCGCCGCGCGCGATCCGCGCGCGGATGAACACGCGCATCCGCTCGGCGACCGGCGCGTGCGAGAGCTCGAGCAGCGTGTGGCACGTCGGGCACATGACCTCGTGCTCGAGCTCGGGGAGCGTCGGATGAAGCTCGCTTGCCGCCGCCGGGGCGGCGAACACGAGCGCGAGCAACAGCAGCGCAAAGCGCCGGATGCTCATTCCCTCGAGGCCCGCCGGAGGTCGCGGTCGATCTGCCCGGACGTCAGCGGCCCGTCGACGTGCTCGACGACGAGCTTGCCGGAGCGGCTGACGAACCATGTCTCGGGAAACCCGCTGACGCCGTAGCGGCCCAGCACGTCGCCGGGGCCGTCGTGGACGTTCGGGTACGTGATCCCGTGCCGCTGCAGGAAGCGACCGGCGTCGGTGCGAAAGTCCTGCGCGTCGAGCCCGACGACGACGACGCCGTGCGCTCGCCAGCGCCGCCACGCCGCTTCGAGCCGGGGCGCCTCCTGCTTGCATGGCACGCACCACGACGCCCAGAAGTTGAGCAGGACGACCTTGCCGCGCAGCGACGACAGGCCGAGCGTCCCCGCGGCGTCGAGTCGCGGCAGCCGGAAGTCCGGTGCGACCGGCGTGCGGCCTGCGGCCACTGCCTTCGCGAGACCGTTGCCGCGGCCGTCGTCGATCAGGCGCCACGCGAGCAGCACGAGCAGCACGGCGATCAGTGTCACCGCGATCCCCTGCACGGCCGGCCGCCACCAGGTCATGCGGTCACGCCTTCAGCGCCAGCAGGGCTTCGGCGGCATGACGGCGCAGCGGACCGAGCAGCGTGCGGTAGTCGCCGTCGGAGACCTTGCCTGTCCGATGGTCGAACTCGAGCTCCTTCAGGGCGGCGAGCGCTTGGTCTCGCGCTTCGAGAAGCTCGGGCGAGCGCGCCGTGCCGAGCTCGGCCTGCCTGCGCCCGAGCCGCCGTTGCTCGCGCGCGTCGGGCCACATCGCGACGAGCGAGCCGAACAGGAAGACGAGACCGGCGAGCCAGATCAGGTCGACGAGCGGGTTGACGACGACTTTCAGGCTCACCGACCCGTCCTTGTGAAACGTGTCGCCGATCACGAACAGGTCCTCGGCCCTCAGCCAGTCGGTGCGGATCGCGACAGCGCTCGAGAAGAACGCCTCGACGTGGTAGTTGTTCTTCCCCGCCGCGACGATCCCGTCGGCCTTCCCGTTCCGCGACACCGCGAGCCGCGCGCGCAACTCGTCATGATTGGCGCCCGGTCGGAACGTCGTCCCGAGGTACTGGAGCGTGTAGTTCCCGACCGAGAGCGTCTGGCCGGGCTGCAGGCGCTTCGTCGCCGACGCGCCGTAGACGCTCGAGCCGACGATGCCGATCGCGAGCAGCACGACTGCCGCGTGTGCGATATAGCCGCCGTAGCGGCGCCGGTTGCGAGCGACGAGCGAGCAGAACGCGCCGAGCCAGGTCCCGCCTTCGAGCGCGCGCCGCGCGCGCGTGCCGCGCGCGAACTCGAGGACGATCGCGCCGAGCACGACGACCGAGAACGTGTACGCGACCAGTCCCGGCGGGCTCGAGCCTGCACCGCCGGCGAGGAGCACGCAGCCCGCAACGAGCCCGGCCGCGACCGGCCAGCGCAGACTGCGCGCGAGCGATCGCAGCGAGGCGCTGCGCCAGGCGATCAGCGGCCCCACCGCCATCAACAGCAGCAGCGGCAGTCCGAAGACGCGCAGGAAGAAGTTGTAGTACGGCGGCCCCACCGTGATCGCCTCGCCGCGCACCGCCTGCGTCACGAGTGGGAACGCGACACCCCAGAGGATGGTCAGCGCGAACGCGACGAGGAGCAGGTTGTTGTAGAGGAACGCCGCCTCACGCGACGCGAGCGACTCGAGGCGCGACCGCGAGCGGAGCAGCGGCAGGCGCGCGAGGATCAGGCCCGTGGTCCCGAGCGCGACGACAGCGATGAAGCCCAGGAACCAGCCGCCGATCGACGATTGCGAGAAGCTGTGGATCGAGTTGACGACGCCGCTGCGCGTCAGGAACGTGCCGAACAGCGACAGGCAGAACGCGAGCGAGACGAGCACGACGTTCCAGACTCGCAGCATCGACTTCTTCTCCTGGACCATGACCGAGTGGAGAAACGCCGTCGAGGCGAGCCACGGCATCAGGGCAGCGTTCTCGACCGGGTCCCACGCGTAGTAGCCGCCCCAGCCGATCGTCTCGTACGCCCACTTGGCGCCGATCAGGATCGCCACGCCGAGGAACGTCCACGACGCGAGCGTCCAGCGGCGCGTCGCGACGAGCCAGCGCTCGTCGGTGCGCTTCGACAGGAGGGCCGCCATCGCGAACGCGAACGGAATCGTCAGACCGACATAGCCGAGGTAGAGCATGGGCGGATGCGCGAGCATGTACGGGTTCTGCAGGCTGACGTTCATGCCGGCGCCGTTCGGGGGCGCTGCCTGCGTCGCGAAGGGACTCGACACGACCACGGGAACGAATGCGAAGAACGACGCGACGCCGGCGAGCACCGGCACCGTCCAGGGCAGGACGTCCGCAATGAGTCGCCGGTTGAGGAGAACGGCCGCTGCGCTCGTCCCCGTCAGCACGAGCAGCCAGAGCAGGAGCGAGCCGGCCTGCCCGCTCCAGAAGGCGGCGAGCGTGTACGCGAGCGGCAGCTGCCGGCTGGAGTGGTCGGCGACGTAGGTGAACGAGAAGTCGTTCCGTGCGAACGCGACCACGAGCAGGCCGGACGCGAGTGCAGTCGTCCCGAACGCGGCGAGCAGTGCGTCGCGCGCGGTCGCCGCGAGTTGCCGCCTGCCGCGGAGCGCCGCAACGGTGCCGGCCAGCGCGGCGTAGAGCACCAGCGCGAACGTGGCGATCAGCGCGGCGCGACCGACGAGCGCCACTACGTCTTGCCCGCCGGAGCGTACTTCGACGGGCACTTCGTCACGAGCGTGCCGGGATCTGCGACGAACACGCCGTCGTGCAACCGCCCCCGCAGATACACGTTGCGGCCGGCGCGGAACAGGTCGGGCACCGAGCCGCGGTAGAGCACAGGCACGCTGGCCGTGCCGCCGATGTCCCGCAGCGAGAAGTGCATGCCGGCGCCGTCCGCATCGCCGCGGACGGGGCCGAGCGCGACGCCTCCGAGGTACACCTCACCGGTTCGAGCTGCAAGCTGGCTCGGCTCGAGCGACGGCGTCGCGGCGCCGGCGAGGCTCGTGTAGAGGATGAAGATCGCGAGCGTCGCCGCAACGGAGAGAGCGATCACGAGCCGCACGGGATTCCCGCGGCGGCTCATGCGACGTCCTCGAGTGCAAACAGATGCCGGAGCGCGTCGGGAGCTTCCTTCGCGCGCACGGTGGGGAGGTGCAGGAGCTTGTTGACGAGCTGAGCCGTCAGCGCCTCGACGGCCCGGCGCTCGGCCGGTGTCAGTGCAGCGAGCTTCGCGTCTGCGCGGGCGAGCTCGCTGACGCGGATGCTCTCGGCCCGCCGTCGCAGGGAAGCGATGTCGGGTGCGACCCCGAGCGCGCGCTGCCACGCCTCGAACCGCGCCACCTCGTCGGCGACGATCTGTTCCGCCCGCCGCAGCTCGCCGGCACGCGTCGTGCGGGCTGCGCACGAGCCGACGGCGTCGACGTCGTGGAGCTCGCAGCCGGGAAGGTCGCCGATTCGTGGATCGATGTCGCGCGGCACGGCGAGGTCGACGAGCAGCAGCGGCGCGCCGTGACGCCGCGCAAGCGCACGTGCGACCTCGTCGAGCTCGAGTACGAGCTGCGGGCAGCGGGTGCACGACACGACCACATCCGCTCTCTCGACCTCGGCGCCGAGCCGGTCGAGCCCGACCGCCCGGCCGCCGAAGCGGTCGGCGAGGGCCACGGCGCGCTCGAGGCCGCGATGCGCGACGAAGACGCTCTCGACGCCCGGCGCCACGAGGCCGGCCGCCGTCAGGCCTCCGATCTTCCCCGTCCCGACGATCAGGACCCGTCGCCCCTCGAGCGGCCCGACCCGCTGCTTTACGAGCTGTGCGGCAGCGGCCGCGATCGAGTCGGAGGCCGTCGCGAGCGTCGTCTCCGTCCGGACCCGCTTGCCGGCCAACAGCGCGTGGTCGAAGAGGCGGTCGAGCAGCCGCCCGGTCGAGCCTGCCGCCGCGGCGAGCCGCCGCGCCTCGCGCACCTGCCCGAGGATCTGCGGCTCGCCGACGACGCGCGATTCGAGGCCGGCGGCGACGCGGAACAGGTGCCGTGCCGCGAGTGAGCCGGCTGCGACGTTCAGCACCGGGCCGAGCTCCGCGGCGGCGACCCCCGCACGCTCGGCGAGCGCGCCCACGACACGCGTGCGTGCTGCGCGAGCGTCGATGTCGGCGACGTAGATCTCGGTGCGGTTGCACGTCGACACCACGACGGCCCCGCCGGCGCACGCAAGCTCGACGCCGACGTCACCGGCTTCGTGCGCGCCGACGTGGAGCCGCTCTCGCAGGTCGAGCGGAGCCTCCTTGTGCGAGACGCCGACCAGGAGGAGCTGCTCGCCTGTGGTCGTCACGACTTGTCGCCGCTCGAGATCTTCGCCACGGCGCGCTCGAGCGACGCCACCTTGAACGAGTAGATGACGACGTAGAGCAGCAGCACGCCGAGGAAGACGAGATACGCCGCTGTGACGTAGGTCTCGGCCGTCGTCATCGCGTCGCCGTCCGCAACGCGCGAAGGTGGCCGTCGAGCCGCCGGCCGGCGAGCTCGGTCTTGTAGAGCGCTGCCGCGAGACAGAGGAGGCCGGCAAGGGACAGGCAGAAGACGAAGAACATCGATCCCGCCATCTGGGGGCCGCGGACCGTGAAGACGACGGGGTGGATGAAGTTCGCGGCCAGGCGGATCGCGAGAAAGCCGACGGGAATCAGCGCGACGCCGAAGAGCGCGTACACCGCCGAGAGCCGTGCGCGCGACTGGCCGGCCGGCACGGAGAACCGGAGCATGAAGTACGCGCAGTAGAAGAGGAAGAGCACGAGGAACAGGACGAGCTGGTTCTCCTGCCAGCTCCACCAGACGCCCCACGCGATCCGGGCCCAGATCGAGCCGGTGGCGAG
>JAICLU010000009.1 GCA_025925195.1 Thermoleophilia bacterium | reverse complement strand
CGCCGGCAAGCCGTACCCGTTCGTCGACGTGCGGCTCTCCGACGAGCACGAGCTGCAGGTCAAGGGCCCGAACGTCTTCGCCGGCTACTGGCGCAACCCCGAGGCGACCGCCGAGGCGTTCACGGCCGACGGCTGGCTGCGCACCGGCGACGTCGCCGACGTCGACGACGAGGGCTGCTACCGGATCAAGGGGCGGCTCAAGGACATGTACATCTCGGGCGGCGAGAACGTCTACCCGGCAGAGGTCGAGGCCGTCCTGCACGACCACCCGCACGTCGCCGACGCCGCCGTCGTCGGCGCCCCACACGAGCAGTGGGGCGAGTGCGGTGTCGCGTTCGTCGTCGCCGACGGCGTGACGGAGGCGGAGCTCGTCGACTGGTGCCGCGCCCGGCTTGCCCGCTTCAAGGTGCCGGCGTCCGTCCGCTTCGTTCCCGAGATCCCGCGCAACTCGCTCGGCAAAATCCAGAAGCAGGCGCTGCTGGGAGAGGTGACCTCATGAGCATCCAGGGCGCAGACGGACGCACGCTCTCGGCGCGTGGCGTCGAGACGCGCGCAAAGCTGCTCGAGGCGGCGGAGCAGGTCTTCGCCGACGTCGGCTACGTCGACGCCTCGATCGTGAAGATCACCGAGGCGGCCGGCGTCGGGCAGGGCACCTTCTATCTTTACTTCGCCTCGAAGAAGGACGTCTTCGACGAGCTCGTGCGCGATCTCAACCACCGCGTCCGCCACGCGATGAAGGAGGCCTCCTCGCGCGGCGAGACGCGGCTCGAGGCGGAGCTGCTCGGCTTCGGCGCCTACTTCCGGTTCACGTCCGAGCACCCGGCCCTCTACCGGATCATCCGGCAGGCCGAGTTCGTGTCGCCGGAGATGCTGGAGTACCACTACGAACGGCTCGCAGCCGGCTACGTCGAGGGCCTGCGCGAGTCGATGGCCCGCGGCGACGTCGGCGCGATCGATCCCGAGGTGACGGCCTGGGCCCTGATGGCCGCCGGCGAGATGCTCGGCATGCGGTACATCCTCTGGGGCGACGGCACGGTGCCCGCGCACGTCGAGCAGGAGCTGGCGCGGATCATCCGCCGCGTGCTCGAGGCCTGATGATCCACCCGAGGCCCCCCATCTCACTCGCCGCGACGGCCGCGTACCTGCCGGAGCGGTGGATGCCCGCGGCCGAGATCGCAGACCGCAGCGGCATCCCCGAGCCGGTGCTCGTCGAGAAGTTCGGGCTGCGCGGCAAGCACATCGCTGCAGAGGACGAGCACGTGAGCGATCTGTCGGTGCGCGCCGCCGAGGCGCTACTCCAGGAGTCGGACGTCGACCCCGAATCGATCGACGTCGTCATGTACTACGGCTCGATGTGGAAGGACTATGCGGTCTGGCAGGCGGCGCCGTGGATCGCGCACCGCATCGGCGCGACGAACGCGTACGCGGTCGAGTACGACAACGTCTCCTGCGGAACGCCGGTCGCGCTCCGCATCGCACGCGACATGCTGCTCGCGGAGGACGAGCTGCAGCGCGTTCTCGTCGTCGCCGCGTGCCGCGAGTCGTATCTCCTGGACTACGGCAACGAGCGCTCGCGCTTCATGTTCAACTTCGGAGACGGTGCGGTCGCAGGACTGCTGGAGAAGGACGGCGGCCGCAACGAGCTGCTCGGCTGCCACGGGATCACGGACGGCTCGTTCTCGCTGCAGGTGAAGGTTCCCTCTGGCGGCAGCGTCTCGCCGAACGGCGGCTACCGCTTCCTCGACGTCGCGGATCCTGCGGCGATGAAGACCGGCCTGGACGTCGTATCCCTCCCCAACTTCGTCGCCGCCGCGCGCGGCGCACTGGAGCGGAGCGGCGCGACCCCTGCCGACGTCGGCTACCTGTGCGGGATCCACATGAAGCCTTCGATGCACCGCGCGCTCGTCGAGGCGCTCGGGCTCGAGCCGTCACGCGCCGCGTACCTCGACGACACCGGCCACATGAGCGGCGTCGACCCGCTGCTCGCGCTCGATCGCGCGGCCCGGAACGGCGACCTGCGCGACGGCGAGCTCGTCCTGATGCTCGCGGCCGGCACCGGCTACACGTGGGCGGCGAGTGTCGTACGGTGGGGCGCATGAACATGAGCCCGGGGGACGAGTTCGGGCCGTCGTCGTGGATCGACGTCACGCAGGAGCGAATCGACGCGTTCGCCGACGCGACCGGCGACCACCAGTGGATCCACGTCGACCCCGAGAAGGCGGCGTCCGGCCCCTTCGGCGGCACGATCGCCCACGGCTACCTGACGCTCTCGCTGCTGCCCGTCATGTCGTACGAGGTGGTGCCGCGCCAGGACGGCGGCATGGCGGTCAATTACGGCCTGAACAGGGTGCGCTTCCCGGCACCCGTCCCCTCCGGCTCGCGGGTGCGCGGGACGTTCACGGTCGCGGCGATCGACGAGTCGGACTGGGGCTTCCAGGCGACGATGGCCGCGACGATCGAGCGCGAGGACGGCGACAAGCCGGTCTGCGTCGCCGAGCTGATCTTCCGCTACTACCGGTGAACGCGCTCGTCACGGGTGCCGCGCGCGGCATCGGCGCCGCGATCGCCGAGCGCCTGCGGGCCGACGGGTGGGAGGTGCACGGCGTCGACGTGGAGGACGGCGACCTCGCGACGCGCGAGGGCAACCGCGCCGTCGTCGACGCCGCGCTCGAGCGATTCGACGGCCGGCTCGACGCCGTCGTCGCGAACGCCGGTTTCCAGTACGTCGCACCGGTGCGCGACTTCCCGGAAGACCGCTGGGACGCTTTGCAGGCGGTGCTTCTGACGAGCCCGTTCCTGCTCGCGAAGTACGCCTGGGATGCGCTCGCGGCCTCGGGCGACGGGCGCTTCCTCGTCGTCGCCTCGACGCACGGGCTCGTGGCCTCGCCCTTCAAGGCGGGCTACGTCGCGGCGAAGCACGGCGTGCTCGGGCTCGTCAAGGTGCTGGCGCTCGAGGGGGCGGACGCAGGCATCTCGGCGTCGGCGCTCTGCCCGGCCTACGTCCGGACCGAGATCGCCGAGCGGCAACTGGCCGAGCGGGGCGCGGACGACCTCCTCGCGCCGCAGGCGGTGAAGCGGATGCTCGAGCCGAGCGAGGTCGCCGCCGCCGCCTCCTTCCTGCTCGGCCCGGACGGACGCGCCGTCACCGGCACGCCGTTCGTCATGGATCTTGGCTGGACGGCCCGCTAGCCCGTCTCGGATCCAGCGCGACGGGCTTTCGGATCCGGTTATGTCCGGTTTCGGGTTTGATTCCCGTCCGGCTGGTGATCTAGGATCCGAAAATTGATCACGCGACCCAGGGAGACCGAATGACGCCGGATGCTCGGATCCAAGCAGAGGCCGACCAGCTCGACGCCCGCTGGCGCGACGACCCCCGCTGGACGGGAATCGACCGCACGTACTCGGCCGCCGACGTCATCCGGCTGCGCGGCTCCGTCCTGACCGAGCACACGCTCGCGCGCCTCGGGGCCGAGCGGCTCTGGGAGCTCCTGCGCCGCGACGAGCCGGTCCGCGCCCTCGGAGCGATGACGGGCGGCCAGGCGGTGCAGATGGTCAAGGCCGGGCTCGACGCGATCTACCTCTCGGGCTGGCAGGTCGCGGCCGACGCGAACCTTGGCGGCGCGACGTATCCCGACCAGAGCCTCTATCCCGCGAACTCGGTGCCGGCGCTCGTCAAGCGGCTGAACGCTGCGCTGCAGCGCGCCGACCAGATCAACTGGTCGGAGGGCCGCAACGGCACGCACTGGTTCGCGCCGATCGTCGCCGACGCGGAGGCCGGGTTCGGCGGGCCGCTCAACGCGTACGAGCTGATGAAGTCGATGATCGAGGCCGGCGCGGCGGGCGTCCACTACGAGGACCAGCTCGCGTCCGAGAAGAAGTGCGGGCACCTGGGCGGCAAGGTGCTCGTGCCGACGGCGCAGTTCGTCCGCACGCTCAACGCGGCGCGGCTCGCGGCGGACGTGCTCGACGTGCCGACCGTGCTCGTCGCACGCACCGATGCGCTGTCGGCCGCCCTCCTGACGACCGACGTCGACGAGTACGACCGGGACTTCGTGACCGGCGAGCGCACCGCCGAGGGCTTCTATCGCGTACGCGACGGAATCGAGGCGGCGATCTCGCGGGGGCTCGCCTACGCGCCGTACGCCGATCTCGTCTGGTTCGAGACATCGACGCCGGACCTCGGCGAGGCGAAGCAGTTCGCGGAGGCGATGCACGAGAAGTTCCCGGGCAAGCTGCTTGCGTACAACTGCTCGCCGTCGTTCAACTGGCGGCAGCACCTCGACGACGAGACGATCGCGACGTTCCAGTCGCAGCTCGCCGACTGGGGCTACCGGTTCCAGTTCATCACCCTCGCCGGCTTCCACTCGCTCAACGCCGGCATGTTCGAGCTCGCGCACGGCTACGCGACCGAACAGATGACGGCCTACGTGCGGCTGCAGGAGCACGAGTTCGGCCTCGAGGAGCACGGGTACACGGCGACGCGGCATCAGCGCGAGGTCGGCGCCGGCTACTTCGACCTCGTGACGCAGGCGGTCGCGCCCGACGCGTCGACGCTGGCGTTGAAGGGCTCGACAGAGGAAGCGCAATTCACATCGTGACGGAACCCATCGCCGCGGAGGCGCTCGCGGTCGTCGAGCGCCTCCACCGCGAGCTCGGGCCGAGACGGCGCGAGCTGCTCGAGGCTCGCCGCGAGCGCCAGACGCGGCTCGACGCCGGCGAGGACCCGGCGTTCGTGACGCGCGACGGCGACTGGCGCGTCGCGCCGGCCCCGCCGGATCTCGTCGACCGCCGGTGCGAGATCACCGGCCCGGTCGAGCGAAAGATGATGATCAACGCGCTCAACTCGGGCGCCAGCTGTTTCATGGCCGACTTCGAGGACGCGAACTCGCCGACGTGGGAGAACGTCGTGCAGGGCCACGCGAACGTTCGCGACGCGATCCACGGCGATCTGTCCTTGGACACGGCCGACAAGAGCTACCGGCTGAACGACGAGATCGCGACGATGCTGATCCGGCCGCGCGGCTGGCACCTCGAGGAGCGCCACTTCGAGGTCGACGGCGAGCCGGTCTCGGCCTCGCTCTTCGACTTCGGCGTCTCGTTTTGGAACGGCGCCCGCTACTTCTACCTCCCGAAGCTCGAGTCCCACCTGGAAGCGCGACTCTGGGCCGACGCGTTCCGCATCGCGGACGACGCATCGATTCGCTGCACCGTCCTGATCGAGACGATCCTCGCGGCCTTCGAGATGGAGGCGATCCTCCACGAGTTGCGCGACTACGGCTGCGCTCTGAACGCCGGCCGCTGGGACTACATCTTCAGCGCGATCAAGAAGTTCCGCGCCCGCGACTGGGTGCTCCCGGACCGGGCGCAGGTGACGATGACCGTGCCGTTCATGCGCGCGTACGCCGAGTCGCTCGTGACGATCTGTCACAAGCATGGGGCGCACGCGATCGGGGGCATGGCCGCGTTCATCCCGTCCCGCAAGGACGCCGAGGTGAACCGCGTCGCGCTCGCGAAGGTGCGGGAGGACAAGCAACGCGAGGCGTCGCAGGGCTTCGACGGCACCTGGGTCGCGCATCCCGATCTCGTGCCGGTGGCGCTCGAGTGCTTCCCGCGCGTCAACCAGCTCGACGTCCTTCGCGAGGACGTGCACGTGACGGAGGCCGACCTCTTGTCGATCGCCGACACGCCGGGCGAGGTCACGCCCGACGGCCTGCGGACGAACGTCTCGGTCGGCATCCGCTACCTCGACGCGTGGCTGAACGGCGTCGGCGCGGCCGCGATCGACAACCTGATGGAGGACGCGGCGACCGCCGAGATCTCGCGCTCGCAGGTCTGGCAGTGGGTCCACGTCGGTCGCTTCACACCGGACGACGTGCGCGCCGAGGCGGCCGCCGTCGACGCCTCGGACGAGGCGAAGCGGCTCTTCCTCGACCTCGCGCTCGCCGACGAGCTCGTCGACTTCCTCACCGTGCCCGCCTACGCCCACCTGGACTGAAGCCCAACCCTCACCGAAGGAGGAGCGATGGAGACCATCGAGAGCCCCGAGACGATCGAGACGGACGCAGCCGACGAGCCGTGCACGGCCGAGGCCGCCGAGTGCACGTGCCCCGACTTCTGTGAACGGGACCACGAGCAGGACTAACATCGGGGCGTGAGCCTCGACAGCACGAAGGCCGACGACATCGCGCTCGTCATCGAGGAGGCGATCGTCTCGGGCGAGCTCGCCCCGGGGACCGTCCTCCGCCAGGAGCAGCTCTCGGAGCAGTTCAACGTCTCGCGGACGCCGATCCGCGAGGCGCTGCGGCGGCTCGCCGCGCTCGGCCTCGTCTCGTTCGTCCCGAACCGCGGCGTGCGCGTGCGGACGCTCGCCCGGGACGAGCTGCACGAGGCGTTTCTCGTCCGGGCCGAGCTCGAGGGGCTCGCGACCGAGGTCGCGGCCGAGAAGATCACCCCCGACGGGCTGGCCGAGCTCGACGCCTGCGAGCGGCGGTTCGCCGAGATCTCACAGGATCTCCGCTCCCGCGAGCCCGGGGAGGAGCGGCGCTCGATCATGGGCGACTGGGTGCGCGCGAACCACGCGTTCCACGACGTCATCTTCCGCGCCGCCGACCTGCCGCTCGTCGAGCAGCTTGCGAAGAGCGCTCGCCGGTCGTTCTCCGGCCCCGCCGTGTGGGCGCCGGGCGACCACTCGATCGACGAGCTCTACGCGAAGAACGCCGAGCAGCACCGCGCCATCAAGCAGGCCCTCTTCGCGGGCAGCGCCGCCGGCGCCCGCGCGCTCGCGCGCGAGCACGTCCTGTCGAGCTTCCACCTGCTCGAGACGATCCTCGAGCAGGTCGGCGCGCAGCCGCGGGACTGGGCCAAGGGTCGCGCAGCCCGGCGTTAGCGGAGCGCGAGCCACAGGGCGAGCGCGACCGCCGCGGCGACGAGCAGCGGCAGCGTCACCTTGAAGAGCGGCGTCGGGAATTCCTGGCGCGGGCGCAGCAGCTTCGGCATACTGGAAGACATAGTCGCTGCTTGACCCCGCACCTCGCTCTCGGCCCCGCTCTAAGGTGGGTGCCTGATGGAGCTCGCGACTCTCTACAACCCGCACGGCGTCGAGGAACGCTGGCAGCGCATCTGGGAAGCGGAGCGCCTCTACCACGCCGACCCGGAGCAGCCCGGCGAGACCTTCGTGATCGCCGTGCCGCCGCCGAACGTGACGGGTGCCCTCCACATGGGCCACGCCCTGAACGGCTCGATCCAGGACGCGCTCATCCGCATGCACCGCATGCAGGGCTACAACACGCTCTGGCAGCCGGGCTTCGACCACGCCGGCATCGCGACGCAGGCGGTCGTCGAACGGGAGCTCCGGAACGAGGGGACGTCGCGGCTCGACATCGGACGCGACGCGTTCGTCGAACGCGTCTGGGCGTGGCTGCGCGAGTACGGCGGCGTGATCATGAGCCAGTTCCGCACGCTTGGCTGCTCGCTCGACTACGAGCGCGAGCGCTTCACGATGGACGACGGCTACGTGCGGGCGGTCATGCGCTTCTTCGTCCACCTCTACGCGCGCGGCTGGCTGTTCCGCGACAACCGGATCGTCAACTGGTGCAGCGACTGCCGCACGTCGATCTCCGACCTCGAGGTGGAGCACATCGACGTCGACGACGCGCTGACGTACGCGCGGTACCCGCTCATGAACGGCGAGGGCTCGGTGACGGTCGCGACCGTGCGGCCGGCGACGATCCTCGCGGACGTCGCGATCGCGGTGCATCCCGACGACGAGCGCTACACCCAGCTGATCGGGAAGGACGTGAAGGTCCCGGTCGTCAACCGGACGGTGCAGGTGATCGCCGACGAGCGCGTGGACCCCGCATTCGGCACCGGCGCGCTGAAGATCACGCCGGGCCACGACCCGATCGACTTCGAGATCGGCCGGGACCACGGCCTCGAGGAGCTGACGGTGATCGGTCTCGACGGCCGGATGACGGGCGATGTCCCCGAGGAGTACGCCGGCAAGACCGAGGACGAGGCGGCGGAGCTCGTCGTGCAGTGGCTGAAGGATCACGATCAGCTCGAGAAGCGCGAGAGCTACCGTCACGCCGTCGGTCACTGCGAGCGCAGCGGCACGCGCATCCAGCCGCTCGTGTCGCTCCAGTGGTGGTGCGACATGAAGCCGATGGCGCAGGCCGCGATCGACGCGATCGAGTCGGGCCGCGTGACGTTCCACCCGCCGGCGCAGAACCGCGTCGCACTCGACTGGCTGAAGAACATCCGCCCCTGGAACGTGTCACGCCAGCTCTGGTGGGGCCACCAGCTGCCGATCTGGTACTGCCCCGACGGGCACGTCACCTGCGCGGACACCGAGCCCGGCGCGTGCGCGGAGTGCGGCAGCGCCGACCTGACGCGCGACGAGGACGTCCTCGACACGTGGTTCAGCTCCGCCCTCTGGCCGTTCGCCACGCTCGGCTGGCCCGAGGACACACCCGAGCTCCGCCGCTACTACCCAGGCGACGTCAACTCGACGGCACGCGAGATCATCTTCCTCTGGGAGGCGCGGATGGTGATGGCCGGGCTCGAGCTGCTCGGCGACATCCCCTTCCACGACGTGATCATCCACTCGACGATCCTGGCGCCGGACGGGCGGCGGATGTCGAAGTCGCTCGGCACCGGCATCGACCCGCGGGAGCTGATCGGAAAGCACGGCGCCGACGCGACCCGCTACGGGCTGCTGAAGATGTCGTCGACGCAGGACGTCCGCTTCGCGGAGCAGCAGATCGAGGAAGGACGGCGGCTCGCGAACAAGTTGTGGAACGCGAGCCGGCTGCTTCTGCTGGGGGGCGGCGAGCGCGCCGCGAGCGAGCCGTCGTCGGTCGAGGAGCGGTGGATCCTCGCGCGCATCGACGCGACACGCGCCGGAGTCGAGGCCGACCTCGCCGCGTTCGACTTCTCGCACGCGGTCGAGCGGCTCTACCACCTGATCTTCGACGACTTCTGCGACTGGTATCTCGAGGCGATCAAGCCGCGGCTCGACGACGCGCAGACGCGTGCGACCGCGTTCGCCGCGCTCGAGCGCGTGCTCAAGTTGCTGCATCCGGTGATGCCGCACGTGACCGAGGAGATCTGGTCGCACCTCCCGCAGCGCGAGTCGCGGCTGATCGTCGCGCCGTGGCCCGAGGCCGCGGACGAGTCGGCGGGTGGCGAGATCGAGCGCGCGCAGACCGCGGCGCGCATCTACCGCCGTAGCGGCGTGCGCATCGCGCTCGAGGGCGACGCGCAGCGGATCTTCGAAGCCGTCGTGCGGCCGACCGGCGACGGCGAGGGCGATCTCGCTGCGGAGCTCGGGCGCGTGCGCAACGAGATCGAGCGCTCGGAGCGGATGCTCGCGAACGAGAAGTTCGTCGCGAACGCCGCGCCGGAGGTGGTCGACGCCGAGCGGCAGAAGCTCGAGCAGTACCGTGCCGAGCTTGACGCGCTCGGCAGTTAGCTACATCGAGTCGCTCAGCCCGTGGCCGCAGGACGGCTTCGGGCTCGATCGCATGCACGCGCTGCTCGGCCGGCTCGGGAGCCCGCAACGCAGGTTCCCTGCGATCCACGTCGTCGGCACGAACGGCAAGTCGACGACGACGCGACTGACCGAGGCGCTCCTGGCCGGCGAGGGACTGCGCGTCGGCGCCTACTACTCCCCGCACGTCCGCTCGTGGAGCGAGCGGATCCGGGTCGACGGCGCCGAGGCCGACTTCGAGCGGGCGGTCGAGCGCGTCAGACCGGCGGCGGAGGACGCGACGCAGTTCGAGATCCTCACCGCCGCGGCGCTGACCGCGTTCGCGGAGGCCGGCGTCGACGTCGCCGTCGTCGAGGCGGGGCTCGGCGGTCGCCACGACGCGACCAACGTCCTGGACACGCGCGTCGTCGTGCTGACGAACGTCGCGCTCGAGCACACCGAGGTGCTCGGCGACACGCGCGAGCAGATCGCGGCCGAGAAGCTCGCCGTCGTCCGGCCCGGTTGCACGGTCGTGCTCGGCGAGCAGGAGTGGTCGGAGCTCGCGCGCGCGAACGGCGCCGCCGAGGTCGTCGTGGGCGGCGGCAGCAACCTCGCGCTCGCGGTCATGGCGGCCGAGGCCTTTCTCGGCCGCGACGTCGACCCGCACGCCGCCGACGGCGTCTCGCTGCCGGGCCGGCTCGAGCACCGCGGCGACGCGCCGCTCGAGATCTGGGACGGCGCGCACAACCTCGCCGGCCTCGGGTATCTCCTGCCGCGTCTGCCCGACCGCGAGGACTGGGTCGTCGTGGCGTCGGTTCTCGGCGACAAGCGGCCGGAGTCGATGCTCGAGGCGCTGTCCGTCCTGGGCACCCGGATCGTCGCCACCGAGTCGTCGAATCCCCGTGCCTTGCCGGCAGGGGAGCTGGCCGCCCGTGCCGAACCGTACTTCCAGGATGTCCACGCCGAACCCGACCCGTCTGCGGCGGTGGCCCGCGCCCGCGAGCTCGCGGGCCGGTCGGGGGCCGTCGTCGTCACCGGCTCGCTCTATCTTCTGGCAGAGCTCGGTGACTCCGGCGACCGTCCATAGCCGTGGTGAGAAGGTCAGCGTCTTCGCGCTGGCACTCTTCGTGCTGCTCGTGATCGTCGGCGGCGCGTTTGCCGCCGGCTACCTGATTGGAAGGATCCTCCTGTGAGCCTCGTCGCAGCCAACTTCTTCGGATCTGGAACGTGGCTCGCGATCCGGAACCTGCTCATCTTCTTCGCGGTCGTCTTCTGGCTCGCGACGGTGTTCTGGATCTACAAGGACGCCCGGCGCCGGATGGAAGACCCGTGGCTGATCGGAGTCGCCGTGATGCTCGGCGTGATCGTGCCGTTCCTCGGCGTGTTCGTCTACATGCTGTTCCGGCCGCCCGAGTATCTCGAGGACGTGCGCGAGCGCGAGCTCGAGATCCGTGCGATGGAGGACAGGCTCTCGAAGCGCGACCTGCACTGCCCGGTCTGCCGCTCGGAGGTCGACTCGTCGTTCCTCGTCTGCCCGATCTGCACGACGAAGCTCAAGCAGGCGTGCACGAACTGCAAGCAGCCGCTCGAGGCGCTCTGGCAGGTCTGTCCGTTTTGCGAGACGCAGGTCGAGCCGACCGCCGTTGCGCTGCCGAGCATCGAGCCGCCGCGCCGGCGGCGCGCCCGCTAGCCCGAGGCGACGAACTCGAGACGGTTGCCCCATGGGTCGGCCGCGTAGAACCGCCGCAGACCGGCGACGTCGTCGTCCCAGTCGACCTCGCCGAGCTTTCCGGCCAGCGCGTCGAGATCCTCGACCGCGAACGCCGGATGCGCCTTGCGCGCCGGCGTGAAGCCGGGGTCGACGCCGATATGCAGCTGTTGCCCTCCGCCGAGCTCGAACCAGACGCCGCCGCGCGAGCGCAGCGGCTCGGGCTTCTCGATCTCCGCCAGGCCGAGCATGCCGCCGTAGAACGCGCGCGCCGCGGCCTCGCAGCCGGTGGGCGCGGCGAGCTGCACGTGGTCGATCCTCACGCGCGGGCGCGCAGGCCGAGGAACCGGCCGAGCAGGGCGTAACCGGCGAGACAGGCGCCGCCGTCTGCGAGCCCGCGCACGACCCCGTCGATCGGATCGGACTGGACGATGCCCGCGGCGGCTACGACCAGGGTGACGAGCGCCGCGACGAGGAGGGCGAGCCGGTGCGGCTCGACGCCGGGCACCAGATCGTCCGAGAGATCTCCCGCGCCACCGCCCTGCGACACGGCCACGCGCCTCGCGGCAAGCAGCGGAAAGGCTGCAGCCCCGATCGCGGCGACGCCCCCGCCGGCCGACACGTAGTCGAGCAGGCGCACCCAGCCCGGCAGCTCGGCGGCGTACTCGTACCCGGCGAGAGCGATGCCGATCATCGCAGCGGCGCCGAAGGCGAGCGCGACGGCTGCCCGCCTCAGGATCACGCGTACCTCGGCGGCCGGCAATGCGGTCGAGCGACGCCGGCGGAGCGCGCGGACGAGTGCGAGGGAGCCGGCCGCGAAGGAGACCTGTGGCGCGCCGAGCAAGAGGAGCACCGCGAGCGCGCTGAGCCAACCGGTCCTCGCGTGTGCCTGCCCCAGCGACGGCGCCACGACGCTCATCGCCGCGAACGAGGCGGCGTACAGGGCTCCGGCGAGCGAGAGGGCCGCGAAGGCGCCGAATGCGGCGACACGGCTCCGGCTCGTGCCGAGCTCGTTTGCGAACTGCTCGGCCAGGTCGCGCGGGCTCCCGACGTCGGCCTCCGGGTCGCAGGCCAGGTGGTCGGCGAGCTCGGCGACGATCCGGCTGCGCAGGCGACCACAAATCCCGACGCGCCCCAGTTCCGAGTGCAGCCCGTCGATCACGCCAGCACAGCCTGGACGGCGCGCGAGAACGCATTCCATTCGTTCTTGCGCAGCCCGAGCTCGCGCCGCCCGCTCCGCGTGAGCCGGTAGACGCGGCGGCGCCGCCCGGCAACCTCTGTCCACTCGCTCGACAGGAAGCCGCCGCGCTCGAGCCGGTGCAGCACCGGGTACACGGTGCCCTCCGGCAGCGCGAACGCGCCGCCGCTCCGGAGCTTCAGCCGCTCGATGATCGCGTACCCGTGCGCCGGCTCGGCGGCGAGCACCGACAGGACGAGCGCGTCGAGATGACCCTTCAACGTGTCGGCCTTCATACCGAGCGATGGTATGCATAGCGACGCTATGTGTCAAGTCGCGGCCGGGCGGACCGGCGCGTGATTACACTGCCGCCCCGATGGCGGTCGAACGGTCACTCATCCTCATCAAGCCGGACGCGGTCCGGCGGCGCCTCGCCGCCGAGATCCTCGGACGGATCGAGGCGCGCGGGTTCACGATCCGCGCGGGCAAGCTGCTGACCGCGAGCCGCGAGCTCGGCGAGACGCACTACGCCGAGCACAGGGAGAAGCCGTTCTTCGGCGAGCTCGTCGACTTCATCACGTCGGGGCCGACCTGGGCGCTCGTCGTCGAGGGCGAGGGCGCGATCGCGACGATGCGCAAGACGATCGGCGCCACGAACCCGGCGAACGCCGAGCCGGGAACGATCCGCGGCGATCTCGCGATGTCGATGCCGGACAATCTCGTCCACGGCTCGGACTCGCCGGAGTCCGCTGAGCGCGAGGTCGCGCTCTGGTTCTCCGCCGATGAGCTCGGCTGAATCGCGCATCGCGGCGAACGTCGCCCAGTGGACACGCACGAATCGGGAGTTCACCGACGGCGACGCCGAGCGGCAGTGGCGCGATCCCGAGGTCTACTGGGGTGAGTTCGAGGTTCGCGACGAGTGGCTCGGCGACGTCGCCGGCCTCGACGTCGTGGAGCTCGGTTGCGGCACCGCCTATCTGAGCGCGAAGCTCGCGCGCGCCGGTGCGCGGCCGGTCGGCGTCGACCCGACGCCGCTCCAGCTCGACACCGCCCGGCGGCTCATGGGCGCGACCGGCATCCGGTTCGAGCTCGTCGAGGCGCCGGCCGAGGAGGTGCCGCTGCCGGATGCGAGCTTCGACCTCGCGGTCTCCGAGTACGGCGCGTCGCTCTGGGCCGATCCCGAGCGGTGGCTGGCCGAGGCGGCCCGGCTCCTGCGTCCCGGTGGTCGCCTGCTGTTCCTGACCATGTCGACCCTCGCCCACCTCTGCACGCCCGACCGCGAGGAGCAGGGCATCGAGAACCGGCTCGTCCGGCCGCAGTTCGCACCGTGGGCAGTCAGCTGGGAGGGCTACAGCGGAGTCGAGTTCCACCTCTCGCACGGGGACTGGATCGCGCTGCTGCGGGCGAACGGCTTCGTCATCGACGGCCTGCACGAGTTGCAGGCGCCGCCCGGCGCCGAATCGCATCCGTACTACCTCGTCATTCCCGCCGACTGGGCGCGCCGGTGGCCGGGAGAGGACCTGTGGGAATGCAGGAAGACGTAGACAGCATCGCCGCGAACGTCGCGGAGTGGACGCAGACCAACGAGGAGCACACGGACGCGAACGCCGAACGGGCATGGGCGCACCCGGGCATTCTGTGGGGCGTGTTCGCAATTCCCGAGGCCGAGATCCGTGCGCTGCCCGAGCGCGTCGACGGTCTCGACGTCGTCGAGCTCGGCTGCGGCACCGCGTACTTCGGTTCGTGGCTCGCGCGCCGCGGCGCCCGCGTCACTGGGGTCGACCCGACGCCGGCGCAGCTCGCGACCGCGCGCCGGATGATCGAGCAGACCGGCATCGAGCTCGAGCTCGTGGAAGCTCCGGCCGAGTCGGTGCCGCTGCCCGATGCGAGCTTCGATCTCGCCGTCTCCGAGTACGGCGCGTCGTTGTGGGCCGATCCGCACCGCTGGATTCCCGAGGCGGCGCGGTTGCTCCGCCCCGGCGGGTTGCTCGTCTTCCTGACGAACTCCACGCTCGTGTACCTGACCGCGCCCGACTCGGCCGAGGAGATGGTCGGGACGGAGCTCCTCCGCGACCAATTCGCGATGTACCGGATGCAGTGGGCCGGCGCGCAGGGAATCGAGTACCACCTCTCCCACGGCGACTGGATCGCCTTGCTCCGCGAGAACGGCTTCGAGGTCGAGGCGCTGCACGAGCCGCAACCCGGCGCCACGGCCGAGAACCCGAGCTACTACGACTTCGTCGATCTCGAGTGGGCGAAGAAGTGGCCCGCGGAGGAGATCTGGGTAGCTCGGCGCGCATGAGCGTTTCGCCCGCGCCACCGCTGCTACTCGCGTCGACCTCTCCGCAGCGGCGGACGATCCTGCAGCAGCTCGGCATCCCGTTCGACGTCGTCGCGCCCGACTACGTCGAGCACGACCCGCCCGAGGCCGACGCGGAGCAGCTCGTCCGCGACCACGCACTCGGCAAGGCCCGCTCGGTCGCGGCCGATGCCGGTGATCGCCCGGTGCTCGGCGTCGACACGACGGTCGTGCTCGGCGGCCGCCTGTACGCGAAGCCGACGGACGCGGGCGACGCCGAACGCATGCTCGAGGAGCTCGGCGGCCGTACGCACGCCGTCGTCTCGGGGCTCGCGATGATCACGCCCGGCTGGGAGCACGTCGAGGTCGAGCTGACCCGGGTTCGGTTCCGGCCGCTGACGGCGCGCGATCTCGCGTCGTACGTCGCCTCGGGCGAGTGGGAGGGGCGTGCCGGCGGGTATGCGATCCAAGGAAAGGGAGCGGCCCTCGTCGAACGGATCGAAGGTGACTACCTCAACGTCGTCGGGCTGCCTGCGGCGCGCCTCGTGCGCCTGCTTGCCGAGCGCTTCGCCGGCACGTACGGCTTCGGCTGATCCCGCGCGCTGATGGTCGCGCTGGCCGCGGCGGTCGTCCTGGTGGTGACCGGTAGCGCGCAACAGGGCCAGCGGCTCTCGGTGCCGTCGACGCCGGGGACGGTGTATCAGTGGTACCGCTGTGCGCCCGACGCGTCGCACTGCCTGTCCGTGCACGGCGCGAAGGGCGCGTCCTACACGCTCGGTGCGAAGGACGTCGGCAAGACGCTCGGGTTGACGGCGCACCCTGCTGGTGGGGCGTCCTCCTACGCGGCGGCGGTCGGCCCGATCGCGGCGCCGGCCGCGAAGCTCGTCTCGACCGTGCAGCCCACGGTCACCGGCGACGCGATCGTCGGCAAGCCTCTCACCGTCGGCAACGGAACCTGGAGCAAGACGCCGAAGGGCTACACGTACGACTGGCTGCGCTGCAACGGCAACGGCCGCATCTGCATCTCGATCGCCGATGCGACCCAGGCGGCGTACACGCCGACCGCCGTCGACGTCGGTCACACGCTCGAGGCGCGGGTGACCGCGAGCGCCGGGACGACGGCGCAGCCTGCGCTCTCGACGACGACCGCGGCGGTGCTTGCCGCGAGCGGCCCGGTCGCGACCGTTCCACCTGCGGTCACGGGCACGGCGCAGCGGGGACAGCGACTGAGCGTCGCGACGGGAACCTGGACGGGATCCGGAGCCGTGACCTTCGCCTACCAGTGGTATCGGTGCGACGCGCAGGTCTCCCATTGCTCATCGATCCACGGCGCGACCGCCGCCGGGTACAGGCTCGGCACGAAGGACGTCGGCGCGACGGTTGCGCTGACGCTGAAGGCGACCGATGCGGTCGCGACGGTGCCGGTGTTCCTGCCGGCCGTCGGGCCGATCGCAGCGTCGAGTGCCGTGGCCGTCTCGACCGGGCAGCCGAAGGTCTCGGGAACGACGAAGCTCACGGTCGACAACGGCGCCTGGAAGACGGCACCGGCAGCGTTCACCTACGCCTGGCTGCGCTGCAATGCGAACGGACGGCTCTGCGTCCCGATCGCCGGCGCCACGAAGCCGACCTACGTGCCCGCCGCCGACGACGAGGGGCATTCGCTCGTCGCGACCGTCAACGGAGCTCTCTCGATTAGTGCGCCGTCGTATAGAGGTGAACCTGGTACGGGCCGAACGAGTCGCGGATGAACACACGCTTGACGGGCGTGATCGTCCGATGCTCGCCGAGCACCGTCAGGGTTCGTCCGCGCAGCCCGTCGAGGCGCATCGGGATCGTCGTCGGCCGGTCACCCGCGTTCACGGCGATCACGTAGAGCGCGCCGCCGCTCGTGCGCGTGCTCGCCGCAACCGTCCCGTCCCACGGCACGACGACGTCGGCCGGAGGGCCGGTCAGCACCGGCGCGAGCGCGTGCAGTTGCGCGTCCGTCGCCGTCATTCGCGCGAGCATCGCCGGGCTGACGTCCCAACGGTTCCATGAGCCGCTCGTCCAGCTGCTCGTGAACCAGCCGATCCCGACCGCTCCGCCCGCGACGGCGAGCCACGCTTCGGCGTTCGCAATCGCGGGCGTCACGGGGATGGTCGGGCACTCGCCGGTCATCGGGCCGGTTTCGATCCACTGGAACGTCGGCTTGCCGACGGCGTACAGCGTTCGCAGCTCACGCTGCGCTCGGAAGACGTCGAGCAACGAGATGCGGCCGCAGAACTTCGTGATCGGATACAGGTCGAAGCCGACGAGGTCGGCGAGGCCGGCGAAGCGCGAGTACTCGCCGGGGTCGTAGCCGGGACGGATCGACGCCTGGCCGCTGTAGAAGTGCTCCGAGAGGTTGACGACGCGCAGTCGCCCGGTCTCGGCTGCCGGCGGCAGCGCGGGCAGCTGCGCGGCACTCAGGGCGGCGCCGTCAGGCTCGTCCGGGAGGTACCAGCCGCCGTCACCGCCGCCGGCCATGGAGTCGTCGTCGCTCAGCACGCGGACGCCGGGCGGCGGCGGATCGTCCCCGAAGTCGTTCGGCCGAAGCGCCGAGCAGGCGGTGTAAGGCTGTTCGACGAAGAAGTCGATGCCGGCAGCGGCAGCCTGCGCGGCCGAGGCCCCGCACTGGTAGTAGCCGAGGATCGGGAACACCGGGGCGCCGCCCGCGGTGACGTGACCGCCCGAGATGCCGAGCGCCGCGGCAGCAATGAGGGCGGCACGAATCACGGGCGCACGCTAGTGCACGACTGTCGCCTGCACGAGTGCAGGCGACAGTCCCGAGAGCATCGGGGTGCCCAGATTCGAACTGGGGACCTCTCCGACCCGAACGGAGCGCGCTACCAGGCTGCGCCACACCCCGGACAGCGCCGAAGGGTAGCGGAGCCTCAGAGATCGTCGGCGTGCCCGGAGGATCTGCTCGGGACTCCGCACTATCCTCGGAAGGTGCCGGACCTCGACGACCTGCTGGCGCGCTGGCAGTTGACGCGCGGCCCCGAGTACCCGTCGGGCGCCGGCGGCCGCGTGCTCCAGGTGGAGCGCAGTGACGGGAGCCCTGCCGTCCTGAAGCTCGGACTGCCCCACCGGGAAGCGGTGCAGGAGCCGGACGCGCTCGAGCGCTGGGACGGCGACGGCGCCGTCCGGCTGCTCGAACGCGACGACGAGCGGAGCGCGATGCTGCTCGAGCGCTGCGAGCCGGGCACGCCGCTCTCTCGTCTCGAGACCGCGGCTGCGATGGACGTGCTCGCCGAGCTGCTGCCGCGCCTCTGGACGCGCGCCGACGGCTTCCGTGGGATCAGCGAGGAGATCGATGCCTGGGACGAGAGCGGCGAGCTGGCGGGCGAACGGCTTTCGCTCGCGCGGGAGCTCGCCGGGACGCAGGGCGAGCTCGTGCTGTGCAACCAGGATCTGCACGGCGACAACGTCCTGGCCGCGCAGCGGGAGCCGTGGCTCGTGATCGATCCCAAGCCTCTGGCGGCCGAGCGGGAGTTTCAGGCGGCCCCGATCGTGCGGTCCGGCGAGCTCGGGCACACGCGGCGGCAGGCGCTCTACCGGCTCGACCGGCTGTGCGCCGACCTCGGGCTCGACCGCGAGCGGGCGCGGCTGTGGACGATCGTGCAGACGACGGCGTGGTCGGAAGGCGCGACACTGCCGTCGCACGGCGCCGTGCTGGAGTGGCTCTCGTGATCCGCGCCGTTCTCTTCGATGTCGACTTCACGCTCGCGCGGCCGGGCCCCGAGCTCGGGCCCGAGGGCTACGTGCGGGCCGGCGCGCGCTGCGGCCTGGCGCTCGACGCCGCGCTGTACGAGCCGGCGCGCGATGCCGCGTTCGTCGACCTGCAGCGGCATCCCGATTTCGACCATGACGAGGAGATCTGGATCGCGTTCACGGAGCGCATCGTCATCGGCATGGGCGGGAGGCAGCCTGCCTCGCGTGCGTGTGCGGTCGAGATCACGAGCCGGTGGGCGCGCCACGAGAACTTCGAATTGTACGAGGACACCGCTCCGGTGCTGCAGACGTTGCGCGAGCGCGGCATCAGGATCGGCCTCGTCTCGAATTCCGCGCGCGACGTCCGCGAGTTCGCGCGGCACCATGCGCTCGACATCGACGCGGGCATCAGTTCGTTCCATCACGGGAAGACGAAGCCTCACGCGTCGATCTTCCGCGCGGTGCTCGGGCTGCTGGAGGTGCAGCCGCACGAGGCGCTGATGGTCGGCGACACCGTCGAGGACGACATCGAGGGCGCCCTGGCCGCGGGCATGCAGGCGGTGCTCATCGACCGGCTCGGGCTCCGTCCGGATTTCCGACCCCGCATAGAGACGCTCGACGACCTTAGGATCTGAGCGTGTCGGCATGGCTCGCCTGGGCGATCGCAGCAGCGCTGCTCGCCGTGGGCGAGATCTTCACGCCGGGGCTCTTCTTTCTCGGGCCGATCGCGCTCGCGGCGGTCGCGGGGGCCGCGGCGGCGCTCGCCGGCGCGGCGGTCGCGCTGCAGTTGATCGTGTTCGCAGTCGCCGCCCTCGCGTCGCTCGCAGTCCTGCGGCCGCTCGCCCGCGCGCACCTGCACATGCCGGCCGCGCTGCGCACCGGCACGGCGGCGCTCGAAGGCGCGCACGCCGTCGTCCTGCAGCGCGTCGACCAGGGCGGCGGCCGCGTGAAGATCGGCGGCGAGGAATGGTCGGCGCGCGCGTACATGCCCGACCAGGTGATCGAGCCCGGCACGCGGGTCGAGGTCGTCAAGATTGAGGGCGCGACCGCGCTCGTCTACGAGTAAAGGAGCAGGTTGTGGCCGGTCTGATCGTGATTCTCATCGTGGCGGTGCTCGTGCTGACGGTGCTCGCGCGCTCGATCCGCATCGTCCCGCAGGCGCGGGCGCGCGTCGTCGAGCGGCTCGGCCGGTACAACCGGACACTGACGCCCGGCATGGCGCTCATCGTCCCATTCATCGACCGGCTGCGGCCGCTGATCGACCTGCGTGAGCAGGTCGTCTCGTTCCCGCCCCAGCCCGTCATCACCGAGGACAACCTCGTGGTCAACATCGACACGGTCATCTACTTCCAGGTGACGGACGCGAAGGCGGCGAGCTACGAGATCGCGAACTACCTGCAGGCGATCGAGCAGCTCACCGTGACGACGCTGCGCAACGTGATCGGCGGCATCGCGCTCGAGAAGACGCTGACGTCGCGCGACCACATCAACACGACGCTGCGCGGCGTGCTCGACGAGGCGACCGGCAAGTGGGGTATCCGCGTCAACCGCGTCGAGCTGAAGGCGATCGATCCGCCCGCGTCGATCCAGGAGTCGATGGAGAAGCAGATGCGCGCCGACCGCGAGAAGCGGGCCGCGATCCTGCAGGCGGAGGGGCAGAAGCAGGCGGCGATCCTGACGGCCGAGGGTGAGAAGCAGGCGGCCGTGCTGCGCGCGCAGGGCCAGCGGGAGGCGACGATCCTGCAGGCGGAGGGGCAGGCGAAGGCGATCGACACGGTGTTCACGGCGATCCACGAGGGCAAGCCGGACCCGCAGCTGCTCGCCTACCAGTACGTGCAGGCGTTGCCGCAGATCGCGGCCGGCGACTCGAACAAGGTGTGGATCATCCCCGCCGAGTTCCAGCGGGCCCTCGGCCGCATCGGCCGCGACGAGGACAAGGACGTGACCTAGCCTCACGCCAAAACCGGGGCTTATCCCCGTTCGAAGGGTCGTCGGCGACGCGGCCGTGCGGAAGCCGTGACGTCAGTTGAGCGCCGCAGCTGTGGCAAGCCATTCGCGCCTGCGGCGTGCAACGAATTGGTGACGACTTCTAAAACGGGGATAATCCCCGGTTTAAGCGGTCACGGGCCTAGCAGCGCTCTTTTAGACAGGTCCGGAGGGTTGTGACGCGCGGCGTTCCGGCGCGCCACGTGAGCTGGATGAGCACCGACGCGGCGTTGTCGTCGTAGCGCGTCTCGCGCAGGTGGAGGTCCTGGTTCGCGCGGTGGACGAGCCAGTAGCGGCCGGCGGGGAGCTTCGTGATGTCGAGCTGCTGCCCGTGGAAGAACGCCGGGTAGCGGTCGGTGTAGCCGACCGACGCACCCTCCTCGACGAACCGCGCGCGCGGATCGAATTGCGCGCAATTGCCGAGGAACCGCGGCGGCCCGTGCGGGATGCCGATCGCCGTCCCGTAATGGTCGGCGATGCAGAAGCCGCTCTTGTGGTCGCGCACGCGCAGCGCGAAGTCGCCCGCGGTGCGGAGCTCGGCGTGCACGAACCCGAGCATGTGCCAGTGGTAGTGCGGCGGCGCGACGACGTAGTGCAGCTCCCCGGACGGCGGATCGACGCGCGTGCCGCCGCCGGCGAGCTGGATGAGCTGCCGCACCTGCATGACGTGCGCGCCCGGCGTGCGGTTGCCGTGGATCCACACGATGCCCGGCCCGCGGCTGTCGACCATCGACGTGAAGCCGAGCAGCCAGTGCCGGTGCGCGGCAGGGACGACGACGAGCCCGCTCGGCGGCCGCTGCACGAGGTTCGGGAAGAGCGGCTTCCCGGTCGGCACGATCCGCCAGTCGAGCGGCGAGCCCGAGCCGAGCTGCCGCACGTCTGTTCCGTCCGCGGCCATCGACTCGAGCGAGCCGCCACCGCCGTCGAAGGCGATCCGCCCGCCTGCGGGCGCCCACACCGGCCGCGTCCCGGCGGGGGCGACCAGCTGCGCGCTGCCGTCGTCGACCACGATCGCGGTCGTCCCGTCCCCCTGGTCGGCGTCATAGGCCAGGAGCTTTCCGTCGGGCGACCACGCCAGGTCGTGGACGTCGGCATACGCCTCGGCCGAGAACTGCGCCGCTCCCGTTCCGTCCTGCTGCGCGACGAAGATCTGCGGCGTGCCGTTGCGCGTCGAGACGAAGGCCAGCCGCCCCTGCCGGGAGACCGTCGCCGAATACTCCTCGGCGCCGCTCGCCGCGATCCGTCGCGACATGCCGGTCGGCAACGGGATGACGCGGATCTGACGCGCGCCGCCGACGTCGGCTGTGTACACGACCGCGCTCCCGTCCGGGAGCCAGCTCGGTCCCGACTCGGCGACGTTCGGCGTCGTGGCGAGCCGTCGCTGCCCGCTGCCGTCGGAGTTCGCGAGCCACAGGTCGCCGTCGCGCGCGAATGCGACGAACGTCCCGTCGGGCGAGTACGCCGCGTCCTGCGCGTCGGCGATCAGCGTCGAGCGCGACGCGTCGGGAGCGTTCGCGACGATCGCGCCGCGGTCGGCGACGAGCAGCCGTGCCGCGTGCGGCTCGGCGTGGCTGCCGCCGGCGTAGATCACGCAGCAAGCTCCTCGCGCCATTGCGCCGTGTGCTCGCCGAGCTCGGGCGCGCGACCGCGCGCGAACGGCGCAAACTCCGCCGCCTCGGCGCGCGTCGCGACCGGCCCCACGCAGACGTCTTCCCCCCGGAACAACCCGAGCCAGTGTGCCAGCGGTTGCCGTGAGAAGGCGGCGGCAAGCTCCGAGCGAAGCATCGCCTGGTCGTCGTCGTACTGGGCCGGCGCGAGCTCCGGCCGGCCGAGCAGCTCGCAGAGCCGGGTGAAGAACTTCGGTTCGAGCGCCGCGACGGTCAGGTGGCGCCCATCGGCGCACGCGTAGATCGAGTAGCAGGCGAAGCCTTCGGTCAGCACCGGCGTGCGGGCCGCCAGTGGATACGAGCCGTGCGTCATCGAGACGGCGACGCGCGCTCCCTCGCCGGTGCGCTCGCGCCGGAGCAGGGCCGCGAGGATCTCCGTGACTGCGCCGAGTGCCCCTGCGGCCAGGTCGGCCGCCTGGACGGGCGGGAGGGCCGGGGCGGTTCGCTCGAGCACGCCGGCCCAACCGAGGTAGTTGAGGTCGTGGCCGGCGCGCTGCTCGTGCTCGCCGCCGAGCCCGAAGCCGGTGATCGAGCAGTAGATGCACGACTCAGGTGCGTCGTCGGGGCCGACGCCCAGGCGCGCAGCGACGCCGGGCCGGAACGACTCGACGACGACGTCGGCGCGCGCGAGCAGCGCCTGCGCGAACTCTGCCTCGACCGGCAGGTCGCAGACGACCGACTCCTTGCCCGCGTTCAGCTCGTCATGCCAGTCGGCGGCGGTATGCCGCATCGGGTCGCCGCCGGGCTGCTCGACGCGGACCACGCGGGCCCCCAGCCGGTGCAGCTCGGACGTCGCGAAAGCGCCCGGAAGGTAGCGCGACAGGTCGACCACGAGAATCCCCCGCAGCGCCGTCGGTTGGGGCGCCCCTTGCATCCGCCGCGAACCTAGCACTACCCTGCGTCGGCCTTGGCCGAGCGCGCGACCGCAGCGGAGGAGAAACGGCGTCTGATCCTCGACGCCGCCGCGCGGGTGTTCGCGCGCAAGGGATTCCACACCTCGCGTGTCGGCGACATCGCCGAGGAGGCGGGCGTCGCGCACGGGCTGCTCTACCACTACTTCTCGTCGAAGGACGAGGTGCTCGAGACGATCTTCCGCGAGCACTGGACGAACGTCCTCGAACAGGTGCACGACGCGGAGACCTCGGAAGGGAGCGCGATCGAGCGCCTGCGCGCGATCACCCGTGCGTTGCTCGGCACCTGGCTGGAGGAGCCGGACGTCGTCCGCGTCGTGATCAGGGAGATCGCCCGCACGGCCGAGATCGAGGAGCACGTCGGCGAGCTCGTGAAGCCGATCGGCGCGATCCGCCGCGTGATCGAGAGCGGCCAGTCGAGCGGCGAGCTACGCGCCGACCTCGATCCGGCGCTTGCCGCGATCGTCTTCTACGGTGGCATCGACGAGCTGATCAGCGGCTGGGTGCTCGGACGCCTGCCGGGCGGCGAGCACGAGGTCGCGGCGGCCGAGCGGCATGTCGTCGACGCGTTCTCGTCAGGCCTCGTTGCGGCCGGCCACGAGCTCCGCGAAGCGCCCGGCGCCGACGTTTCCGCCTGAGAGGACGATGCCGACCCGGCCGCCGGCCGGGATGCGTCCCTGCCGGAGCGCGGCGACGCCGGCCGCGCCGCTCGGCTCGACGACGACCTTGAGCCGGTCGAAGAGAAACGCCATTGCCTCGACCAGCTCGTCGTCCTCGACGGTCACGACCTCGTCGACGAGCCGCCGGTTCACCTCGAAGGTGAGCTCGCCCGGCTCGGGAGCCCCGAGCCCGTCGGCGATCGTGCGGGGGATCTCGACGCGCACGCGCTCACCCGCCGCGAGCGACCGAGCGGTGTCGTCGCCGGCAGCCGGCTCGACCCCGATCACGCGGCAGGACGGCCGCAGCGCCTTGACCACTGTCGCGCAGCCCGCGATCAGCCCGCCGCCGCTGACCGGCACGACGATCGCGTCGAGCTCGGCCACCTCGTCGAGCAGCTCGAGCGCGACCGTTCCCTGGCCGGCCATGATCAGCGGGTCGTCATAGGGCTTCACGAGCTCGAGGCCGCGCTCGGCGGCGAGCCGCGCGCCGATCTCCTCGCGGTTCTCCGTCCAGCGGTCGTACGTCACGATCTCGGCCCCGTAGCCGCGCGTCGCGGCGAGCTTCGCGGCCGGCGCGTCCGCCGGCATGACGATCGTCGCGCGGACGCCGCGCAGCCGTGCAGCGAGCGCGACCGCCTGCGCATGGTTGCCGGACGAGAACGCGATCACGTCCCGCCCTTCCGGGAGCGACGCGAGCTTGTTGTACGCGCCGCGGAACTTGAACGCACCGGTGCGCTGGAAGCACTCGGCTTTCAGGAAGACGCCTTCGCCGAGCGTGCGCGATCTCAGCACGGGCGTGCGGTGGGCGACGCCGTCGATCCGCCGCGCCGCCGCCTGGACGTCGGCGAGCTCGATCACCGGCACGGCGAGCGTCCCCTGCGGATCAGCCCGAAGCCCCAGAGCTTCTCGTCGACGATGTAATAGACGCTCGTCCGGTCGACGAGAGCGGTGTAGCCCGAGCACGAGAACGGAACGACGGCACCGGTCGCGGCCGTCACCGCTCCCGACGACGCGCCGAAGCGAAGGCCGTGCGGCCCGCGCCAGCCGGGCGGCCGCCAGAGCGTGTAGACCGCCGAGACGCGGCCGCCGGTCAGCTCGACCCCGACGCCGCGGTCGTCGAAGCGGCGGTACGTGAAGTACCACGTCGTCGTCGCGCAGCCCCGGCACACACCGTAGTCCGAGCCGAAGCGGCGCCTGACCTCGGCAGCGGTCGCGCCGAGACGGACGCCGCCGAGCGAGGAGCCGGCGGCGAACGTGCCCGCGGGCGGCAGCGCGGCGATCAATGCCGGTTCTCCTCGTGCTGTGCCGCGCCCTCGACGGCGGGCAGCCAGGGCTCGCGCCGCTTGATCCAGAGCTCGGCCTCGGGGACGAGCTCGAACGGCGCCTCGTCGAGGGTGCCGAGGGAGAGCTCGACGCCTTCGGCCTCGTCGAGGAGGCCGAGGTGCGAGCCGCACGTCGGGCAGAAGTGGTCGGAGCGGAAGCTCGCGGGCTCGCCCTCGAGCTCGAATGCGTCGCGCGGCCACTGGCCGTAGATCGTGTACGTGCTCCCAGAGCGCTTGCGGCAGTCGGCGCAGTGGCAGCGGCCGACGTGGAACGGCTCGCCGCGGACGACGTAGCGCACCGCGCCGCACAGGCATCCTCCGGTCCGCTCGCGCATAGGATCGGAGTATGCCCTCGCTCTGGCAGTCGCTCGCAGACCTGCAGGTCCGCATCGACGACTACTCGGTCCAGCGTCGCGAGCTCGTCGTCTCGCCCGAGTTCACGCGCGTCACGACGACGGTGCTGCTCCACGGCGGCGATGAGCTGGGGCGCGGCGAGGACGTGACGTACACGGCTTCCGACCACGACGACTTTCCTGCGCACGAGATGCTGGCCGGCACCTGGACGCTGCACGACTACTCGCGCCGCCTCGACGACGTCGACCTGTGGGAGGCCGCGGCGCCCGGGATGGAGGCGTCACGCGACTACAGGCGCTGGGCGTTCGAGAGCGCGGCGCTCGACCTCGCGCTACAGCAGTCGGGACAGTCGTTCGCCGAGGCGCTCGGTCGCGAGTACTCGCCGGTGCGGTTCGTCGCGTCGACGCGCGCCGACATCGCGCCGTACCGCGAGCTGAATCCCGACCTCGAGTTCAAGCTCGACGCGGACGACACCTGGGACGCCGGGCTGCTCGCACGGCTCGCCGCCACCGACCGGGTGCGCGTCGTCGACCTGAAGGCGTACTACCGCGGCACGTCGGTCGACCTTGCGCCCGATCCCGAGCTCTACCGGCGCATCAAGGAGGCACTGCCGGACGCGGTCCTCGAGGACGCGTGGCTCGAGGACGGCTGCCGCGAGGCGCTCGAGGGGGCGGAGGAACAGCTCAGCTTCGACGCGCCGATCCATTCCTGGTCCGACGTCGGCAAGCTCCCGGTCGAGCCCCGCTGGCTCAACATCAAGCCGTCGCGGTTCGGGACGACCGAGGCCCTGCTCGAGTGCATCGAGCGCTGCGACGAGAAGGGGATCCGCATGTACGGCGGCGGCCAGTTCGAGCTCGGCGCCGGCCGCCGCCAGATCCAGAAGCTCGCGAGCGTCTTCTACCCGGACGGCCCGAACGACGTCGCGCCCTCGGAGTACAACGACGGCCCGCCGCGGCCCGGGCTCCCCACCAGCCCGTTGCCGGCGTTCGAGGGGCCCGGCTTCTGAGCTTCAATCCGCAGCGCTTCTCCCGCGGGCCGGGGATCGAGATCGGGCGCGGGCGCCGTGGACGCGGCGTGTTCGCGCTGGAGGACTTCCGCGAGGGAGACGTCGTCGAGGTGTGCCCGACCGTCCTGCTGGACGACGACGGCGTCGACGGCGTGTTGCGCGACTACGTCTTCGGCGCGCGGCAGCCCGGCAAGGTGCTCCTCGTCCTCGGCTACGGGATGCTCTACAACCATTCGGCGAAGCCGAACGTCTACCACCGCACCGCCGGGCGCCTGCTGATCGAGTTCGTCGCGCTGCGCGACATCGCCGCCGGCGAGGAGCTGACGCACACGTACGGCCCGGCCTACTGGAACGACCGGACGCTGCGGCCGCGCTAGCGGAACGCGTTCTCGCCGGTGATCGCCTGGCCGACGACGAGCGTGTGCACCTCGTGCGTGCCCTCGTACGTCAGCACCGACTCGAGGTTGTTCGCGTGCCGGATGACCGGGTACTCGAGCGTGATGCCGTTGCCGCCGAGGATCGTGCGGGCGCTGCGCGCGACCTCGATCGCGCCGCGGACGTTGCCCATCTTTCCCATCGAGACGTGTTGCGGGAGCAACGTGCCGTCGTCCTTCATGCGGCCGATGTGCAGCGCGACGAGTGTCGCCCGGTTGATCTCGAGCGCCATCTCGGCGAGCTTCTGCTGCGTCAGCTGGTAGCCGGCGATCGGCTTGCCGAAGACGATTCGCTCCTTCGCGTACTCGAGCGCCGACTCGTAGCAGGCGCGTCCGGCGCCGACGGCACCCCAGACGATTCCGTACCGCGCCTCGTTGAGACACGACAGGGGCCCGCGCAGCGACGAGACCTCGGGGAACCGGTTCTCCTCCGGCACGCGAACGTCGTGCAGCACGAGCTCCGACGTGACGGAGGCCCGCAGCGAGATCTTGTGGTGCATCTCCGGCGCCTCGAACCCCGGCATCCCACGCTCGACGAGGAAGCCGTTGATCTGGCCGTCCTCCGTGCGCGCCCACACGGTGGCGACGTCGGCGATCGTGCCGTTCGTGATCCACATCTTCGAGCCGTTCAACACCCAGTCGGAGCCGTCGCGGCGCGCGGTCGTCCGCATGGAGCCGGGGTCGGAGCCGGCGTCCGGCTCGGTCAGGCCGAAGCAGCCGATCAGCTCGCCCGTGTGCATGCCCGGCAGCCAGCGCTGCTTCTGCTCCTCCGAGCCCCACTTCCAGATCGAGAACATCGCGAGCGACCCCTGCACCGACACGAGTGAGCGCACGCCGGAGTCACCGGCCTCGAGCTCCATGCACGTCAGCCCGTAGGCGACGGCGCTCGCGCCCGGCAGGCCGTAGCCCTCGAGGTGCATGCCGAAGAGCCCGAGCTTGCCGATCTCCTGTACGAGCTCGCGGGGCAGGATCGCCTGCTCGAACCACTCGCCGACCTCCGGCAGGATGCGGTCGCGCACGAACTGCCGGACGGTGTCGCGGATCGCGCGCTCCTCGTCGTCGAGCAGCGCGTCGATCGCGAGGAAGTCCCGCGGATCGAGCGCCGTCGGCTTCGTGGTCGTCGCCATCGTGACGAAGGCTACCGGGCCGGGGTCAGGTGGTTCAGCACGAGCGTCAGCCAGGGCGTCGCCTGCGACGACCAGAGCCTCTGCGTGTGGCCACCCGGATAGAGACGGAAGACGTGTGCGACGCCCGCGGCCGAGAGCTCCTGGTTCAGCTGCTCGTTCTCGGCCACGAACATCGGGTCGCTGCGCCCGACGTAGAACGCGACGTAGAGGGGTTGCGCGCGCAGCGCTCCCCGCAGAGCCCTGAACTGGTTGTGGACGTTCGCGTGTGCGTTCTTCGCCGTCGAGCCGAGATCGCGTGCCTGGTAGCCGGTCGGGTCGGTCGGATGGAAGTAGCCGCTCCACGACTCGACGGCGGCGAACGTCGACAGGTGCGCGAGCGCGAGGTGCATCGCGCCGTAGCCGCCTGCGGAGACGCCGACGATCGCGCGGCCGTGCCGTGACGCGATCGTCCGGAACCGCCGGTCGATCGCGCGCGGGATGTCACCCGCAATTGCCTGCTCCCACTGCCCGAGGTACTCCGGGTCGGTGTCGCCCGCGCGCGCACCCTGGGGCACGACGAGGATCGCCTTGCGCCCCGTCGCGTCGAGCGCGTCTTCGAGCCAGCCGAACGACATGTAGGCGCCGGCGCCCGCAGGGAGCCCGTGCAGGAAGTAGACGACGGGATAGCGGAGCCCGCTCGTGCCGTAGCCGCTCGGCAGATACACCTCGTAGCCGAGCGCGCCGGCGTGGGTGTGGACGACGACGTCCTTCGTCCGGCTCGATTGATGGCCGTCCGCCACCGCCACGATCGAGGCCGCAGCCGCGGCGACGACGAGGGCGGCGAAAGCCAGGCGAAATCTCATCCTCGCCTCATCTCGCGACCGTAGCTTCCGTCCGTGACGCTCCGTCGTGTCAACGTCGTGACGGGCGGGCTGGTTGCGGTGCTCGGCGCGCTTTTCCTGGTGGGCGGGCTGTACGGCGCCCATGGTTATGTGGCGAACTTCCTCACGTACCGCGGCTTCGACCCGCCGCGCGAGCCGGCGTGGGTCGCGCATCCGGGGACCGCCCAGAAGGTCGACGTCACGAGCCCGGCGCTCGGCGGTCGCGGCCAGGAGGTGTACGTCTACCTGCCGTCCGGCTACACCTCGCACCCGACGAAGCGGTATCCCGTCGTCTACCTCCTGCACGGCTTTCCGGGCCGGCCGCTCGCATGGCTCGAGACACTGCGGATGGGCGTGATCGACGACTCGCTCGGCGCGCGCGGGCGCGCGCAGCCGACGATCCTCGTCATGCCGTTCGGATCGACCGGCACCTTCACCGACAAGGAGTGGGTGGACGGCGCCGCGCCGGGCAACGGCTGGGGGACGTTCGTCTCCCGTGACGTCGTCCGATACGTGGACGCCCACTACCGAACCGTGCGGGCGCGCGCGGCGCGCGCGATCGTCGGTCTTTCCGAGGGCGGCTACGGCGCGATCGACATCGCGCTGCACCATCCCGATGAGTTCTCCGTCGTCGAGAGCTGGTCGGGGTACGAGCGTCCGGACAAGTTGCGCTCCATCTTCGGACCGAAGCTGCAGTTGCTCGCGCGGAACGACCCGCAGACCCAGCTGCCTCGCGTCGCGCCGGACCTGCGGCGGCTGCAGACGTACTTCTGGTTCTACTCGGGGACCGAGGACAGGTTCCGCACGCAGAACCGTGCCTTCGCGCGCGAGCTTGCAACGGCACGCGTTCCGCACCATTTCTTCGAGTCGTTCGGCGGGCACAACTGGGCGCTCTGGCGCAAGAACGCGACGCGGGCGTACATGGTCGCCGCCACGAGGCTCCATGCGTAGCGCGCTGCGCGGCGGCGCGGCAGTGCTGCTGGGCGCCGGCACGATCGTGGCCGCCACCGGCTGGCTCTATCTCGTGCGCCCCCGCGTTCGGCTGCCCGGCCCGACGGTGAGGGATGCGCTCGCCCTCGACGAGCTGCCGCACCGGTCGGGGGTGCCGCTCGTCCTCTACGTGTCGGTGTGGCTCGCCGCCGCGATTCTCCTCGCGCTCGTCGCGCGCTGGGCGCGAGCCGACGGACTCACCGCCGGACTGCTGCTCGGTCTTGCCGTCGGCGCCTGGCTGTACGCGTTGAACGGGACGTCCATTCTCGTCGTGCGGCAGATCCCTGCGCACGACGCGTTCCGCTCCGCCGCCTCCGAGCAGGCCGTCATCCTGCCGGCCGTCCTGGCCGGCGTGCTGGGAGCGCTGCTCGGTCGCACGCGCTCCTCCGGCCGCGACCGCTCGCGGACCGTGCTCGCGTGGGCGGTCGGCGGTGTCTCGGCGCTCGCGATCGGCGATGCGATGCTGCCCGAGCACCGTCGGTCACTCGTCGCGGCGTTCGACCCGACGCACGTCCACGGCATCTCGAAGGCGCTCGTCGTCCCGATCGCGGCGGCGCTGTTCGTCGTGGCGCGGGCGCTCGGCCGCGGCAGCCGGCGCGGCTGGCAGGTCGGCGTGGCGCTGCTCGCCGCGCTGCTCGTGTTGCACGTCGGGCGGCGCTTCGACGAGGGCGCCGTCGTGACAGCGGTGGCGGTTGTCGCGCTGATCGCGCGCCGCGACGACTTCCGCCGCAGCGGCGACCCCGGCAGCCGTCCGCGGGTCATCGTGCACCTGGCGATCGCGCTCGTCGGTGCGCTCGTCTACGGGATCGCAACCCTCTGGCTGAATCGCCTGATGGCCGACCAGCCGTACACGCTCGGCTTCGCGCTCCGCGTGACGGGGCGTGCGATCGCCGGGATGAGCTTCCGCGGGGCCGAACACCTGAGCGAACCGGTCGCCGACTGGTTCCCGGTCTCGGCGTTTCTGCTCGCGTGGGGCTCGATCGCGTTCGTGCTCACGGAATGGCTCGCACCGTGGCGCTACCGGCTGCAGCAGGAGTCGCACGAGCGCGGGCTGGCCGCCCGGCTCGTCTCCGCGTGGGGGATCGACACGCTCGCCCCCTTCGCCCTGCGCTCCGACAAGTCGTACTTCTTCAGCGAGGACGAGACGGCCTTCCTCGGGTACCGGGTGGTCGGCGGCGTCGCGATCGTCGCCGGCGACCCGATCGGGCCGATCCAGTCCTGCGAGCCGCTGTTCCGCCGCTTTCTCGATTTCGCGCACGAGCGCGGCTGGCGGGTCGCCGTCCTCGGCGCCGGCGAGGAACGGCTCGACGTGTACCGGGCGCTGGGTTTGCGCGTGCTCTACCACGGCGACGAGGCCGTCGTCGACACTGCGACCTTCACCCTCGACGGCCGGGCGATCCGCAAGGTGCGGCAATCGACGCACCGGCTGCGCCGGAGCGGGTACGAGATGCGCGTGCTGCGACCGAGCGAGATCGATCCGCAGTTGCGCGCAGAGCTCGAGGCGATCATGGACGCCTGGCGCGGCGACGCGCCGGAGCGCGGGTTCGTGATGGCGCTCGACACCCTGTTCGCGCTCGGCGACGACGACGCAGTGTTCTTCGTCGGCTTCGACGCGGACGGCCGGGCCGAGGGCTTCTTGCACTTCGCGCTCTCCCGTGCCGGATCGGCGCTGTCGCTCTCCTCGATGCCGCGGCGCCGCGACGTCCCGAACGGGTTCGTCGAGTGGCTGATCTGCGGTTCCATCGAATGGGCCCGCGCGAGCGGCTTCCGGCGCGTGTCGCTGAACTTCGCGCCGTTCGCGGCACTCTTCGCGTCGAGCGAGCCCACGCGGTCGCAACTCGTCGTGCGGGGCACGTTGCACGGCCTGAAGGGCTGGTTCCAGCTCGACAACCTGTTGCAGTTCAATCGCAAGTTCTTTCCGGAGTGGCAGCGGCGGTACGTCGTGTACGAGCGCAAGCGCGACCTGCCGCGCGTCGGCGTCGCCGCGCTCGCGGCCGAGTCGTACTTGCCGTTCCAGTGATCGCGCTCGGCCTGCTGCTCGGGGCCGCCTCCACGATCGCGATCAACGGCGGGTACGCGCTCCAGCACGGCGCCGCCGCGTCGTTGCCGCCGCTTCGTCTACGTCAGCCGCTGCGGTCGCTCGCTGCGCTCTTCCGCGAGCGCCGCTGGCTCGTCGGTTTCCTCGGCGGCATCGGCGGCTGGGTGCTGTACGTCATCGCGTTGCGGCTGGCGCCGCTCTCGCTCGTCCAGGCTGCCGCAGCGGGTGGGATCGGCGTGCTCGCGCTCGGCGCGGGCCGGCTGCACCGTCGCGAGCTCGCGGGGGTCGTGCTCGCGCTGCTCGGTCTCGCGTTGCTCGGGCTCTCGCTCGGCTCACACACCGGGACCGGTCACGGCCGGGCCTCGCACGTCGCACTCTGGATGGCGGCCTCGGTCGCCGTCGCGGCGGTCGTCGCCGCCTCACGGACCGGCGTCGGCTTGGCGGTCGCGGCCGGGATCCTCTACGCGGCCGGTGACGTGGGCACGAAGGCGGCGGTCGTCGGCGGCGCGCGGCTCTGGTTCGTGCCCGGGCTGCTCGCCTGTCACGGCCTCGCGTTCGTCGCGATGCAGCTCGCGTTCCAGCGCGGCCGCCGGCTTGCGACCGCCGGCGTCGCAGTGTTGTGGACGAACGCCGTGCCGATCGCCGCCGGCATGGCGCTCTTCGCCGAGGCGACCGGCGGTGTGCTCCGCGGCGTCGCGTTCGCGCTCGTGCTGGCGGCAGGGTTCGCGCTCGGGACTACGGCTGCGCCGGCTCCGGAACCGTCACCTGCGTGATCGCCGCGGTCGAGCGGCCACGCGGGCCGACGGCGCGGATCGCGAGCGTGTGCGGGCCGGGAGGGATGGTCGAGGTGTCCCACGTCAGCGTCCACGGTGCGGCGGTCGCCGTCTGCGTGACGACGCCGTCGATCCAGAGCTCGACCCGGGCGACCGGCCCGCCCGAGAGAAGTGGCGTAATCGCGACGACGCCGCCGAGCGGCGGCAGCTCGGGCAGCGTCACGACCGGCGGCGGCGCCGGCGGCGTCTGCGAGTCGACGACGACCGTGGCGAGCGCCGTGCGACCGTCGACGCCGACCGCACGTGCCGACAGGACGTGCCGGCCGTTCGTCTCGAGCGAGGCGTCCCAGCCCCAGGTGTAGGGAGCGGCCGTGACGCTCGCCCGCACGATCCCGTCGACCGCGAAGTCGACGTGCGACACCGCCTCGCCGGTCGTCGCCGCGTTCCATGCGACCAGGCCGGTGACGGTCTGGTCGAGCGTCAGCCCGGGAATCGTCACGTCGAGCGGCCGCGGCGGCGGCGTGACCCCCGCGCGGTAGTCGCGGACGTACGACATGTATCGCGGCCAGTCCCAGAAGCGGCCGGGATCGGTGTGGTGCGCGAAGCCGCCGAACGCGCCCCGGTGGTAGGGGTCGGGCACCTCGTCGTGCCCGATCACGTGGCCACGGTCGGCGGGCAGGCGGTAGCGCTTCAAGAGTGCCGCGACGAGCCGCGCGGACGACCGGTACTCGGCGTCGGTGAGCGTCCCCTCGACGCCGGTGTAGCCCTCGTGCTCGATTCCGATCGAGTGAGCGTTGACGTACGCATTGCCGGCGTGCCAGGCGACCACGGAGTCCGGGACCATCTGCACGATCCGCCCGTCGCGGCCGACGACGTAGTTCGCGGCGGCGTGGGCCCGCCGGTTGCGGAACCAGCTGATCGTCGCGCCGAACGAGCCCTCGGTCTCGTGGACGACGACGAGCCGGACGGCCGAAGCCGGGCGATGATGGTGCGAGTAGTTCGTCGAGGCGGCCGGAACGAAGGGCGCCGCCAGCGCGACGAGTGTCAGTGCCGCCCGCACGGGGCAATCGTGCCAGCCGCGTGCGGTCGGCGCTGGTACGATTCGATTGACTGGTCAGTCAATATCCGAGG
>JAICLU010000124.1 GCA_025925195.1 Thermoleophilia bacterium | reverse complement strand
GCACGCCGGCATCCTGGAACCGCTTGTTCCAGTAGTCCTCGCGCGCGATGAACACCGGCATGCAGTTGACCATCGCGCAACCCGCCTCGAGGATCTGCTCCGCGTACCACTTCGTCGCCATCTCCGACCCAACGGGCAGGTAGTTGACGACGACGTCGGTGTTCGTCGCCCTGAGGATGCCGACGATGTCGGCCGTCTCGCCGGGCGACTTCTCGACGATCTCCGAGAGGTACTTGCCGAGCCCGTCGTGCGTCATCCCGCGCGAGACGGTGATGCCGGTCTTCGGGACGTCGGCGAACTTGATCGTGTTGTTCGGGTGCGCCCACATCGCGTCGGCGAGGTCCTCGCCGACCTTGCCCTGCACGACGTCGAACGCGGCCGTGAACTCGATGTCGCGGACGTGGTACCCGCCGAGGTTCACGTGCATGAGGCCGGGGACGAACTCGTCGTCCGGAGCGTCCTTGTAGTACTCGCGGCCCTGGAGCAGCGAGTTGGCGCAGTTGCCCACACCGATGATCGCGACGCGGACCTTGCCGTCGTCGACGCGCTTCCTATTGGTCGACATGCGTTCCTCCAACCAGTTGCTTGCGGACGTGCAGGACGCGTTGCAGCACGGTGACCCATGCGGTCGCGGCGAGGAGGTAGATCGCCCACTGGAGCGCACCCCACGGCGCGAGCACGAGCCCGGCCGTGATCACGACGACGCGCTCGGCGCGAGAGCCGAGACCGACGTCGCCGCGCAGGCCGAGTGCCTCGGCCTTCGCGCGGACGTAGGGGACGAGGAAGGAGCCGGCGACCGCCGCCACCGTGAAGACGACGGCGACGTCGTTGCCCCTGCGCGCGAAGACGAGGCCGATGGCCGCGAGCATCGCTCCCTCACCGACCCGGTCGGTCGTCGAATCGAGGAAGGCGCCGAACGGCGTCGACTTCCCGCCGGCGCGCGCGAGCGCACCGTCGAGGATGTCGAGGATCGAGCCGACCACGAACACTCCCGCGCCGAGCCAGTAGAAGAGCAGGCGGTGCCGATCCTCGAACGGGACGAGGACGGCGGCCGCGAGACACAGGGTCACGCCTGCCGTCGTGAGGGCGTTCGGGGTGACGCGGGTGCGGGCGAGGCTCGTCACCGAGCGGCTCGCGAGCGACCGTGCGCCCACCGTGTAGCCCTCTTGAACCCGCTTGTGCAGTGGGCTCTGGCCCCTCGGGGGAACCTGGCTGTATCGCATTCCTGCTATGGGTCGACTATAGCACGTTTGCGATGGGGGCAGCCCTGCGCCGCGCCACCCACGTCACCGTCCCGAGCGCGATCAGCGCCACGAGAATGCCGGCCGCGACGTCCAGGAGGTAATGGTTCGCCGTCGCAATGACGCAGAACCACACCCATACCGGCCAGAGCGCCCAGAGCGCCTTCGACCACCAGTGGCGGCATGCCTGGAAGAGGACGACGCCGACGATCAGGGCATCGGCCGCGTGCAGGCTCGGCATCGCCGCGTACGGGTTGGCCATCGCGCCGATGCCGCTCGCGTGGTTGACGCCGTCGACGAAGCCGTAGGAGGCGAACATCCACGGCGGCGCGGTCGGCACGACGACGTAGCCGATCAGACCGATCATGTTCGCCAGCAGGATCGTGTTCCGGAACTGCGCGAAGCGCTCGTGCCGCCGCAGGTACATGAAGAGCAGCGTGATGCAGAGGACGGTGAACTCGGAGTTCCAGTACGTCCATGCGGACGCGGTGAGGAGCACGTGCGACGAGTCCGCGACCCGCTGGGCGGTCTGCTCCCAGAGATGGTGGAACGTGCGCTGCTCGAAGCCGATGACGCCGAGACCGTTGATGAACGCCCGCGCCGGGTTGCGGTCGATGAGGCCGCGCACCGCGAGGTATCCGAAGTAGAACCCGAGCCAGATCGCCAGCTGGCGTCCGAAATCGAGGTAGCCGCGCGGAAGCACGCGGCGGCCGGCAGCCACGACGGTGGTCACGCTTCGATCTTAGCCCCCGATATAGGACATCTCCACTTTCGGGAGTGAGGCCGTCTGCGACGTCCGGAGCTCCGAATAGCGGTCGGTGCGGCGTCCCCAGACGCCCTGCAGCAGCTCGCGCAGCTCGTCGTCGGAGGCGCCGAGCCGGAGCGGGCCGCGCAGGTCGTGGCCCTTCACGCCGAAGAGACAGGTGTAGAGCTTTCCCTCGGCGCTCAGCCGGGCGCGCGAGCAGCCGCCGCAGAACGGCTGCGTGACCGAGGCGATGACGCCGATCTCGCCGCCGCCGTCGATGTAGCGGTAGCGGCGCGCGGTCTCGTCGGGACGCGACGCGTCGACGGGCTCCAGCGGCCGGTGTGCGGCGATCCGGGCCACGATCTCGTCGGCGGGAACGACGTCGTCGAGCCGCCAGCCGTTCGAGTGGCCGACGTCCATGTACTCGATGAACCGCAACGTGTGGCCGGTGCCGCGGAAGCGCTCGGCGAGCGCGACGATTCCCTCGTCGTTGACGCCCCGCTTGACGACCGCGTTCACCTTCACGGGCAGTCCGGCGGCGGCCGCCGCGTCGATGCCGTCGAGCACCTTCTGCACGGGAAAGTCGACGTCGTTGAGGGCCCGGAACATCGCGTCGTCGACCGAGTCGAGGCTGACCGTGACGCGATCGAGGCCCGCGGCGGCGAGCGCCTGAGCCTTCTGGGCGAGCAGCGCGCCGTTCGTCGTCAGGGCCAGCTCGAGGTCCGGAATCTCGTGCAGCTGCTCGATCAGCTGCTCGACGTTCCGCCGGACGAGCGGCTCGCCGCCCGTGATCCGCACCCGCCGCACACCGAGCCCGGCGAAGACGCGCGTGATCCGGACGATCTCCTCGAAGCTGAGCAGCGCCGTCCGCTCGAGGAAGGCGTAGTCGCGGCCGAAGACCTCCTTCGGCATGCAGTAGACGCAGCGGAAGTTGCACCGGTCGGTGATCGAGATCCGCAGCGTCTGCAGCGGGCGGTTCAGCCGGTCGAGCAGCGGTTCCACCGCTCCAGAGTACCCGCCCTTATTCGGCCCAGATCCGCGCGAGCTCGACGACGGTCGCCGCCGCCAGGCCCATGTCCTCGACGCAGATCCACTCGCGCTCGCTGTGGGCGTCGTGGCCGCCGGTGAAGATGTTCGGCGTCGGCAGGCCCATCTGGGTGAGGGCCGACCCGTCGGTCCCGCCCCGGATGGCGGTTCGCTTCGGCTCGAGCCCGACGCGCCGCACCGCCTCGTCGAGGTGGTCGACGATCTCGGGGTGCTTGTCGAGCGTGTCGCGCATGTTGCGGTACTGGATCGTCGACTCGACGTCGATCGAGCACCGCTCGTCGGTCGCCGCGACCTCCTCCGCGATCCCCTTCAGGAACGCGATGTGCTCGTCGAGTGCGTCGTTCTCGAAGTCGCGCGCGATCCAGACGATCTCCATCTCCGAGGAGTCGCCGCGCATCACGACGGGGTGGACGTAGCCCTCGCGGCCGTCCGTCGTCTCGGGTGAGCGCGCGTCCTTCGGCAATTTCTCGATCACGGCGGCAGCGAGCTTGATCGCGTTGACGAGCTCGCCCTTCGCCCAGCCGGGATGGATCGCCCGGCCGCGGATCGTCATCCGTACCTGCGCGCCGGAGAACGTCTCCGACTGCACCTCGCCCGCCGTGGAGCCGTCGACGGTGTAGGCGGCGACCGCGCCGAACGTCTCGACGGGAAAATGGATCACGCCCGTGCCGATCTCCTCGTCGGGGTTGAACGCGACCTTGACGGTGCCGTGCTCGATCTCCGGATGCGCCCGGAGGTAGGCGACGGCGGCCATGATCTCGGCGATCCCGGCCTTGTCGTCGGCGCCGAGCAGCGTCGTCCCGTCGGTCGTGATCAGGTCGTGGCCCGCGTGGTGGGCGAGCTCGGGCGACTCGTCGGGCCGGATCGTCGAGCCGGAGCTGCCGAGCGGGATCTCGCCGCCCTCGTATCGGAACCTGTTCGGCTTCACGTTCGCGCCGGACACCTCGCGCGCGGTGTCGACGTGCGCGAAGAACGCGATCGTCGGGACGTCCCTGTCCACCGTCGGCGGCAGCGTGCCGGTCACGTAGCCGTGGTCGTCCATCGAGACGTCGTCGAGCCCGAGCTCCGTCAGCTCGTCGCGCAGAGCGCGCAACAGCTCGAGCTGCTTCGCGGTGCTCGGGTACGTGTCGGAGTCGGCGTCGGACTGCGTATCGAAAGTGACGTAACGGAGGAAGCGCTGCGCTGCTGCCTCGGCGAGCTCGTTCGTGTCCATTCTGCGAGCCTAGCGGCGTGGCGGCTGTCGGACTCGCGCTCATCTCCGCGGTTCTGTTCGGTGCGATGAGCGTCGGGCTCCGGCTCGGCCTCAACCGCCGGCCGGACGTGGCTCTCGCCACGCTCGCGACCGTCGTGGGTGCGTTCGTCGTCGGGGTCGTAGTGGCGATCGCCGAGGCGCCGTCCCGCGGCATCCACGCGGGAGCCGCGTGGCCGTTCCTCCTGGCGGGGATCCTGCAGCCCGGTGTCGGGCAGCTGCTCGTGACACTCGCGATCCGCGAGGTCGGCGCGTCGCGCGCCTCTGTCGTCTTCGGCGTCGCGCCGCTCGTATCGGTCACGATCGCCCTGCTCGTCCTGAACGAGCCGCTGCGCTGGGCGCTCGTCGTGGGGGCCGTGCTGATCGTCGCGGGCGGGGTCGAGCTCGCGCGCGAGCGCGGCAGGCCCGAGCACCTGCGCGCGATCGGGCTGCTCTACGCATTCGCGGTGACGATTCTCTTCTCGGCGCGCGACAACCTCGTCCGCTGGCTCTCGACCGACACGTCCGTGCCGCCGGGCGTCGCCGCGGCCGCGACGCTGGTCGGCGGGCTCGTCGTCGTGGCGCTCGTGCTCGGCCCGCGTGTCAGGCGCTGGGCCGGCGCCGGTCCGTTCCTCGCCGTCGGCGTCCTCTTCGGACTCTCGTACATGTCGCTCTTCGAGGCGTACTACCGCGGGCGCGTCACCGTCGTGTCGCCGCTGATCGCGACCGAGTCGCTGTTCGGCGTGCTCCTGACTGCGCTGCTGCTCCGCCGCACCGAGGTGGTCGGCAGGCGACTCGCGATCGGCGCCGTCCTCGTCGTCGTCGGCGGCGGGCTGATCGGCGCGTTCCGCTAGCGACGGACCTCGCCGGCTGCGAAGGCGAGGGCGATCCAGATGACCGCGGCGAGCCACGCCGCTCCGTGCGTGACCGCGATCGCGGTGGCGCCGACGCCGCAGCCGAACATGCCGAGCAGGACGACTCCCGAGCCGAACCCGGGGCCGTGGCGGGCGGGGGCCGCGGCCGGCGGGCGGCGGTCGAGCCGCTCGTCGATCTTCGCGAGCAGCGCCTCGACGACCTCGTCGTCGTAGGCGGGGCCGAGCTCGCGCCGCGCCTCGAGCGCTGCGTGGACGTCGCGCTTCTCCATGCGTCGAGGGTACGGGAGGGGCCTCGAGCTGTCGAGGGCCCCTCCCGTTGTCGCCTCCTACGAGCCGAACGAGTCGACCGAGACGGCGCTCTTGTGCGCCGCATGGCTCGCGTCGTGCGGCACGCCGACGTCGACCGTCCCGCTGCACGCGAGGCCGTGCTGGTCGGTGACCGTGAACGCGATCGTGTAGACCCGCCCGTCACCCGTGCCGGCCCGTTCCGAACGAAGCCAGACCGAGCCGCCCGACGCGCGCTGCGCGTCGAAGTTGGTCTTGCCGGAGCCTGCGCCCGTGAGCGCTTCGTCCTGCGTGACGTCCTCGATCCGGTACGTGACCGTGTTGCCGTCAGGATCGGTCGCGCCGGTAAGCGAGACGAGCACGAGCTTGTGGTTGACCGGCCAGAGCGCCGACGCACCCGCGACCACGACCGCCGAGCAGGTCGGCGGCCGGTTGGCCACCACGGTGACCGTGAAGCTGCCGGTGGAGGTGTTGCCGGCATGGTCGGTCGCGGAGCACGTGACGAGCGTGTCGCCAACCGGGAACGTCGACCCTGACGGCGGCGTGCACGTAACCGTTACGGCGCCGTCGACGAGATCGCTCGCCGACGCGTCGTAGGCCACGGTGGTGGAGCTGCCACCGCCCGAGAAGACGGTCATGTCGCCGGGCAGCGTCAGCTGCGGGCCGGTCGTGTCCTCCACCGTGACGACGAACGTCGCAGTCGACGTGTTGCCGGCCGTGTCCGTCGCCGTGCATTCGACCGAGTTCGCTCCGAGCTGGAACGTCGAGCCGGAGGGGGGCTTGCAGTCGACGGAGACGGCGCCGTCGACGAGGTCGGTTGCCGTCGGCGGTGTGTACGTGCCGATCGCACCACCCGGTCCGGTTGCCTCGACATGTTGGCTCGAGGGGACATCGCTGAACGCGGGGCCGGTCGAATCGACGATCGTGACGTCGAACGTCGAAGACGTCGAGTTTCCGTGCGTATCGGTCGCGGTGCAGGTGACGACCGTCGTCCCGACCGGGAACGCCGATCCCGACGGCGGGACGCAGTCGACGCCGATCGAGCCGTCGACGTTGTCGGTAGCCGACGCCGTGTAGTTCACGACCGTCCCGGGCCCGGTCGCCTCGGTGCTGATCCCGCCCGGCGGAACCGCGATCACCGGGTCCGTCGTGTCTGCCACGTGCACCGTGACGGTCGCAGGGCTCGAGGTGTCGATCCCGTCGGAGTCGACGTACCGGAACGTGTCGTCACCGGCGAAGGCGGAGTCCGCGGTGTACGTGATCGTGCCGTCGCTGTTGATCGTCGCGGTGCCGTGCGCCGGCGGCGTCGAGATCGCCGACACGGAGAAAGCGTCGTGGTCGGCATCGCTGTCGTTGCCGAGCACGTCGATCGGGCCGGTCGAGCCGCCCGAGACGGTCGATGCGCTGTCGTCGCCCGCCACCGGCGCGGCGTTCGTGCGCGAGAGGTTCGCTACGAGGAAGCCCTGCGTGACCTGGCCTTCCTGGGTCACGAGCAGCGACGCCGGCTGCGTGAGGTCCGTCTGTGAGCTCGTGAAGCCCACCACCGTGAGCGTGTAGTCATGACTGCCCTGCGTGTGGGAGACGAACGTTCCACCAGGCGGCAGCTTGATCGCGTCCGGGCACGCCGTCGCCGCCGGCTGGTACGTGCAGGCCGCCACTGTCCCGGTGTTCGGCGTCTCGTCGATCCCGAGTGAGAACGGCAGCGTGAAATCGATCGGCCCGTCGCCTGTCTGGGCGGTGAGCCTCACGGTGAGGTCGACGCTCGAGAGCGCCCCGTAGACCACCCAGTTGAAGTGGCTGAGCGAGCCGAGGACGAAGTTCTGATTCAGGCCGACCGCCGACGGAGCGAGCGTTCCGAAGCCGAGCCCCGACTGACCGTTCGACGAGGCGGGCTGGCCCCAGCGGACCTGCACCGGCGGCGGCATCGAGTAGCCGAGCGAGGCGCAGGTCGGCTGCACCGGCGCACCGCAGAGCTCGAACGCGCCTGGGTTGCTCAGGTCCGGCACGGCGTTCGTGAACGCTCCCGCCACGACGACGCTCGTCGCCTGTGGTGGCGTCGTCGCGGTCGCGCCGCCTGCGAGCAAAAGCGCGGCGCCGAGCGCGGCGGCGCCAAAAGCGATCCTCTTCATCCCACTCCCCTTGTCTGGATGGCCCCTCCCCGGCCGGTACCTCACCACGGTTGTGGCAGAAGAGTCAATAGGCCGAACGGCCCATCCTCATATCTGCTATAACAAGGCTTAGATTTTCTCACTAGGAGGGAAATACCAGGCATGGCAAAAACAATCGGCATCGACCTCGGCACGACGAACTCGTGCATGGCCGTCCTCGAGGGCGGCGAGCCCACCGTCATCCCGAACGCGGAGGGCGGACGGACGACTCCGTCCGTCGTCGGGTTCACGAAGGACGGCCAGCGGCTCGTCGGCACCCCGGCGCGGCGGCAGCAGGTGACCAATCCGCAGAACACCATCTTCTCGATCAAGCGCTTCATGGGACGCAAGTTCTCCGAGGTGAACGAGGAGATGACGATCGTCCCGTACACCGTCAAGGAGGGCCCGAACGGCGACGTCCGGGTCGAGGCGGCGGGCAAGGACTACGCGCCGCCGGAGATCAGCGCCATGGTGCTGCAGAAGCTGAAGCAGGACGCAGAGGCGTATCTCGGCGAGTCCGTCACCGACGCGGTGATCACGGTGCCGGCCTACTTCAACAACGCGCAGCGCGAGGCGACGAAGGATGCCGGCAAGATCGCCGGCCTCAACGTGCTCCGCATCATCAACGAGCCGACCGCGGCAGCGCTCGCGTACGGCCTCGAGAAGGAGCAGGACCAGACGATCCTCGTCTTCGACCTCGGCGGCGGCACGTTCGACGTGTCGGTGCTCGAGCTCGCGGAGGGGGTCTTCGAGGTCAAGTCGACCGCCGGTGACAACCACCTCGGCGGCGACAACTTCGACAAGGCGATCGTCGACTGGATGGTCTCCGAGTTCAAGAAGGACCAGGGCATCGACCTCGCAGCCGACCCGATGGCGCTCCAGCGCCTGTACGAGGCGGCGGAGAAGGCGAAGATCGAGCTGTCGTCGACGATGACGACGCAGATCAACCTGCCCTTCATCACCGCGACGCAGGAGGGGCCGAAGCACCTCGACCTGCAGCTCACCCGCGCGAAGCTCGAGGAGATCACCGCCGATCTGCTCGGCCGCACCGTCGGCCCGACGAAGCAGGCGCTGACCGACGCGGGCCTCGACGCGTCGAAGATCGACCACGTCGTGCTCGTCGGTGGCATGACGCGCATGCCCGCCGTGCAGGAGCAGGTCAAGAAGATCGTCGGCAAGGACCCGCACAAGGGCGTCAACCCGGACGAGGTCGTCGCCGTCGGCGCGGCCCTGCAGGGCGGCGTGCTGAAGGGCGAGGTCAAGGACATCCTCCTGCT